>JANYKR010000142.1 GCA_025358155.1 Betaproteobacteria bacterium | reverse complement strand
GCTGGAGGTCAGCGCGATCCATGACGAAGCCGGCTACCGGCGCGTGCGCGAGGCCCTGTCGCACCAGTACGACCTGGGTGCGCGTGAGCCCAACATCCAGGTCTGGAATGTCAACCTGCGTGGCGACCGATCATTGACGCTACGCCACTTTCAGCACAACAACCGGCCGCTTGACGACAGCGGGCAAGAGGTGCTCAAGCACGTCGCCAGGCTGTGGGGCTTTGGCGTGCACCTGGAAAGTACCAATGCCAAGGGCGATGTGACCAAGCGTTGGAGCGCGCCGGCACCGGCCCAGGGATGACTGCTGCCTCGGCCCCGGCCGGGCAGCCGAAGCATCAGGCGCTGCACGTGAAAGGGCCCCGTATGCGCGGGGCCCTTTCGATACCTCGGTAGCGGCTCAGGCGCGGTGACGTCGTGACACGGCCAGGCCTGCTAGCGACAGTCCAACCAGCAACAGTGTGGCGGGCTCAGGGACCGCGCCGCCCTGCACCTCGAAGTTGGATGTGGTGCTTTGGCCATTGATGGTCCATGAGATGTTGTCCACCGCACCGCTGAATGGGCCCCAACCGCCTCCAATGCCGGCACTGAAGCCCAGGATCACTGCATTCGGTGCATAAGCCTGCCACTCAGCCATGGTCGCGTCGTAAGGATATGCAGTGCCGTTGATGTTTGCCGCAAATCCGATTCCCAAGCCGAAATTCCAGAGATAGGTGCTGCTGGTCACGGAATCCGACTGCCAACTGTTGGTCGGAAAGACTCCGCCGTTGTAGACACGCTCAAAGACCAGACCGCCCCGATCTCCGGTGGTGCTCAAGTCGCCGTCCAGATCCAGCAGGATGCGAAGTGCCGGGACCTGATTGGTGTTCGCGGTGCTGGTGGCGTCCCGGTACCAGTCGTATGACATGCCCGAGAACGACGAAAAGGCGCCCATCGACGTGCTGGCGTAATAGTTGCCGGCCACGGCCACGCCGCCTGACAGGTATTCGATGTCCGCCTTGGACGAGTTTCCCCCGGGGCCGACGGTGCCGGACATCGCCGCTGATCCATTGCCGGATCGGGGGTTCGATGTGTTGATGCCGACCGAGCCGTTGTTTCTGACGTTGTTGTAATACCAGCCGGTGGCTCCGACGGCCTGTCCCTGATTGGCTGTGCTTGCGTTGGTGTACGTGTCACCAGGGGACGCGTTGTTGGCATAGACAGGCGCGGCTGACACCGAGCCAGTGACCGACATCCCCAGCACGGCACCCAAGGCAGCAACGCCAAGTTGAAAAGACTTCTGCATGTTTGATCCGCAATGCATGAACAAATGACGAGCCGCGCTAGCCCTCGATGGGTGGGAAGCAATTCTTATGCCGGATGCCTAAGGCCTTGATATTCCAGGAAAAACTCTCCCAGCCGATCAAGATCTGTAATGTCGTCCGACATATTGGCAAAGCGCCTGGACCATGTTTGCCCTTGCGCTGCACGTCCACTCGGACAGGGCGGCAATGGGTCTCGCCATCCCGACGCGCTTGATCAAGCGAAGCGTCAGGTCATTGAACGCCACCTGCCGTTCTCGAGGCCTGGCCCCAACCCTACAACGCAAATATCTTGCCCGGATTCAGGATGTTCTTCGGGTCCAGCGCCCGCTTGAGCACCCGCATCATCTGTACCGTGGCCAGGCCGGTCTCGTCGATCAGGAAGCCCTGCTTGTGCAGGCCGATGCCATGCTCGCCGGTGCAGGTGCCTTCGAGCTTCAAGGCGTGGTGCACCAGCTGCTCGTTCAGCCGCTCGGCGGTTTCACGCTGCTCGGGCTTGGCGGGGTCGATCAGGTAGGCGATGTGGAAGTTGCCGTCACCCACATGGCCGACGATGTAGTACGGCAGACCGGCCTCATCGGCCTCGCGCACCGCCAGGTCTATGCACTCGGCCAGGCGCGAAATCGGCACGCAGGTGTCGGTGGTCACGGTGCGGCAGCCCGGGTGCGAGGACATACCGGCAAAGTAGGCCCGGTGGCGGGCGGTCCAGAGGCGGGTGCGCTCCTCGGGGGTGGTGGCCCACTCAAAGTTCTCGCCGCTGTGTTCACGCGCCACGTCCTGCACCACCTGCGCCTGTTCGGCCACGCTGGCCGCACTGCCGTGGAACTCCATCAACAGCATCGGTGCCTCGCGCAGCGACAGCTTGTCATGCAAGTTGACGGCCCGCACGGCATTGGCGTCCAGCAGCTCGCAGCGCGCAATCGGCACCCCCAGCTGGATGATCTGGATGGCGGTCTTGACGGCCGCATCGATGCTGGGAAAGTGGCAGATCGCCGCCGACACCGACTCTGGCTGCGGGTAGAGCTTGACCGTGACCTCGGTGATGATGCCCAGCGTACCCTCGCTGCCCACCATCAGCCGGGTCAGGTCGTAGCCGGCGCTGGACTTCTTGGCTCGGGTGCCTGTGCGGATCACCTCACCGGTGGCCGTGACCACCTGCAGCGCCAGCACGTTCTCGCGCATCGTGCCGTAGCGCACCGCATTTGTGCCACTGGCTCGGGTGGCCGCCATGCCGCCCAGCGACGCATCCGCGCCCGGGTCGATCGGGAAGAACAGCCCGGTATGGCGGATCTCGTTGTTGAGCTGGTTGCGGGTGACGCCGGGCTGCACCGTGACGGTCAGGTCCTCGTCGTTGATGCGCAGCACCCGGTTCATGCGCGAGACATCGATGCTGATACCGCCCTGCACCGCCAGCAAATGCCCCTCCAGCGACGAACCGACGCCAAACGCGATCACCGGCACGGCATAACGATCAGCCAGCACCAGCACCTCGGCAACCTCTTCGGTGCTCTCGGCAAACACCACCGCGTCGGGCGGCGCCACCTCAAACGGTGACTCATCACGGCCGTGCTGTTCACGCACCGACTGCGCGGTGCTGCAGCGCTCGGCAAAGCGGGTTTTGAGCGCAGCAATCATCTCGGCGGGCACGGCACGGCGCTCCATCGCGAGCAGGTGGGCGGGCAGGGTGGCGTTCATCAGCAGTCTCCGGTCAACCGTGCCGCCTGGCGGGCGGCAAACCGCGATGGTATGACGATCAGTGGGCTTGGCGCTGCGCCTGTGTCGCCTTCGCATCGAGGCTTGACAGGCCGCGCCGGCTCAGTGACTGGCCGTTAAGCGAGCCTTCCTCCTACCTCCAATCGGGGCGCCCGCCGGGGGCTCGGGCGCAGAAAGGCAGACAACATCCGGCCTCGAACAGCTGATCAGGCCGACCGTGTCTTTCCACACCTTGCCCAAGCGCTTGAACAACCTCCGCCGTCACCTGCTTGTGGCCATTGCCGCGGGCGCCTTGGCCGGCGGCGCGCAGGCTGATTCGCCGGTCCGCACGGTGGACGTCACCCGTGACGGTGATGCCTACGTCCTGAAGGCCGAGATCAGCGCACCTGTCGCACCGGCGGTGGCCTGGGAGGTGCTGACCGACTTCGCCAACATGGCGCGCTGGGTGCCCAATGTCGTCGACAGCCGCATCGTCAAGCCCGGCATGGCCAATCTGATGATCGAACAGCGTGGCACCGTCAAGTTCGCCGGAATAAATTTCGACTACACCAGCCTGCGCGAGATCGAGCTGACTGCGGAGACCACGATCCGCTCGACGCAGGTGAAGGGCAGCATGAAGAAGCAGTCCTCGCTGATGAAGCTCGTCCCGAAGGGTACGGGTACCTTGATGCAGTACAAACTCGAACTGATTCCCAGCTTCATGACCTCGACGGTGATCTCCGAAGACCTGCTGAA
>JANYKR010000075.1 GCA_025358155.1 Betaproteobacteria bacterium | reverse complement strand
GACCAGATTACCTTGACGCAAACCGGCCTGTTCGGGGTCGCGGGCGGCGACGGTGCCATGTACCAGCTCAATGGCGCCGACACCGCTCCCGGGTTCTTCTCGTCCATCGGCGACATGGCATTCCGTCTGTCCGGCAACCCGAACAGCGTCCCTGAGCCCAGCTCGATCGCCCTGCTGGGCTTGGCGCTTGCCGGCATGGGCATGAGCCTCCGCAAGAAGGCATGACCCACGGCGGAGGATAGGGATTCAAACGCGCTTTTCCCCAAAGCCCCCCGGAGAGGCGCCCGAGCGTCAACGTATGCGATCCTCGGGCTCTGAAGCGGCCCGCTGAAGATCGACCGCAGTCCACGAGAGCGGCACCCGATGTGGCGACCGCGTCTGACGATCTGCTGACGATCTGCTGACAACCGGCTGCGAGAGCGCAGCCCTGAGAAGCTCCGGCGCGACCCAGCCCCGCAGCCCGGGTCATCGGGCGGCCGAGAACGCATCATTCTTGAACCTCAGGTCGCCCGCAGCGCCGCTACGCGAGCAGGCTCGCGCGGCGGCATCCTGGCCTGCAATTCCTGGCGGTGGAGGTGTTAGGTCGCGGCCGTGGCCACTGCACACGTTCAAGGCATTTCATGGCCGCGGGTGCATCGCTCTGGACTCAGGGGAGTTCGTCCTACAGCGCCCGACGCTGCCGAGGTTCAAACTGTTGGGTGATGGTGCAGCCACGCTGGCTCGCCGCCCCAGGGCGGCCGCTGGCCTGCCCGGCAGCCCTCAACCTCAAGGACCCCATGGCCAAGACACCAGAACTCATCACCGGCATTTGCCGCCAATGGCTGTTCAGCCCCAAAGGCGAGATCGAGGGCGTGCTGCTGGCCGTCAAGGGCGCGGTGGTCCAGCTCGCGCTGGACGCGGCGACCGGCATTGCGCTGACCCGGTCCAGCGCGGTGGGCAAGCGGATTCGTGCCCTCGCCACCGCCGACCATTCCCCCAAGACCGCAGGTGCTGCGCACCCGGTCTACAAGTTCGTGTCGTTTGCCGATGCGGCGGGCGAGGCGGCTGATCCTCCCGGCGCCGACCCGGCCAAGGCGGTGCTCAAGGGTGTGGTCGCGGCGCTGCACTATGCCCGCCACGGTGAGCCCAACGGCGTGGTGCTGGAGACCGGCGAGTTCATCCACCTGCGGCCGCACGGCATGGCGCTGCTGGGCCTGGGCGTGGGCGCCGAAGTGCGGGCGGTGGGCAGCCTGAAGCTGACGGTGCTGGGCTTGCCGATGCTCGAAGCACACCAGGTCAACCGCATCGTCATCGACTGACCGGGTCCGGCGCGGTCGCAGCCCGCCCGGTGGCCCAGCGTTGCTGGGCCCAGCGCAAGACTTCCAGCACGACCAATACCGCCAGCGCCAGCCCGGCGGCCGCCCCCAGCACCACTGGCGATGGCAGCTCGAAGCGGAATAACCCGCGCAGCGGCGCAATCCCCAGCACCGCCGCCAGCAGCGCGGCGGTGGCCGCCAGCACCCGCCACAACGCCGTGTTGGGCCGCAACAGCGCAGCGCGCAGGTTGCCGCCCAGGGCCCGGTTGACAAAGATCAGCGCCACGCTGCAGCCCACCAGCGCAGCAAACGTGGCGGCGCGCGCGGCCGCCTCGGCCACGCCACTGCGCAGCAGCAGGACGAAAAATCCGCCCATCACCGCCAGCACCACCGCGCCCTGCAGCAGGCTGGCCGCGATCAGGCCGCGCGAGAACAGTGGCGCGGCCGGGTCGCGCGGTGGCCGCTGCATCAGCCCGTCTTCTTCGGGCTCGGACTCGAACACGATCGAGCAGACCGGGTCGATCAGCAGCTCCAAAAACGCGATGTGCACCGGCGTGAAGACCGGCGGCAGGCCCAGCAGCAGCGGCATCAGCGACAGACCGGCGATCGGCACATGCACCGCAAACACAAAGGCCATGGCCTTGCGCAGGTTGTCAAAGATGCGCCGGCCCAGCCGCACTGCGCCGACGATGGCGCCAAAGTCGTCGTCCAGCAGCACCAGCGACGCCGCCTCGCGTGCCACGTCGGTGCCGCGCCCGCCCATCGCCACGCCGATGTGCGCGGCCTTGAGCGAGGGCGCGTCGTTGACGCCGTCGCCCGTCATCGCCACCACTTCGCCGCAGGATTGCAAGGCCAGCACGATGCGCAGCTTTTGCTCGGGCAAGACCCGGGCAAAAACCGTGGTGCCGGCCACCCGCTGGCGCAGCGTGGTGTCGTCGAGAGCGGTCAGCTCGCTACCGGTGAGGGTGGCGCCCGCAGCGTCCAGACCGGCCTGGCCGGCGATGGCGCGGGCGGTGGCCGGGTGGTCGCCGGTGATCATCACGACCCGGATGCCCGCCTCGCGGCAATGCTGCACCGCAGCGGCCACGCCCGGGCGCAGCGGGTCGGCCAGCCCGACCAGACCGAGAAACTCGAAGTCAAAGCCCTGCGGCTTGGCCGGGAAACGGTCGGCCCGGGCCGGTTCTGCGCTCGGCCCGGGCGCGAAGCGGGCGCGGGCAACTGCCAGCACCCGCAGGCCCCGCGCGGCCATCGCCTGGCTGGCGGCGGTGATGCTGGTGTGGCTCGCAGTGTGCTCGGCGGCGCCCATGCCGCACAAGCCCAGCACTGCCTCTTGCGCACCCTTGGCCGCCACGGTGCAGTCGGCCGCGCCTGGCGCCGTGCCGGGCGCCGCTAGCTCGGCCTGCCAGACATGGGTCATCGCCAGCAGCGCGGGGCTCAGGCCGTAGTCCTGCACCAGGACCCAGTCGGCATGCTGGCGCGACGGCGCCAGGTGGCTGGCGGCAAGCCTGCCGAAGGCCTGGTCCATCGCGTCGAAAGGGTCGCGCTCGCTCGCCAGCAAGCCAAATTCAAGCAGGGTCTGGAAGGCCTCGGGCAGGGCTGACTCGTCAGCGACCCAGGTCTGCAGGCCAGCCTCGCCTTGCACGGCCAGCTCGGCAATCGTCATGCGGTTCTGCGTCAGCGTGCCGGTCTTGTCGGTACACAGGACGGTGGCCGAGCCCAGCGCCTCGATGGTGGCGGCGCGCCGGGTCAGCACCCGCTGGCGCGACAGCCTCCAGGCGCCCATCGCCATGAAGACGGTGAGGATCAGCAAGAACTCCTGCGGCAGCATCGACATGGCCAAGGTGATGCCGGCCAGCAGACCGGCGATCCAGTCGCCGCGCAGCAGGCCGTAGAGCACCACCACCACCCCGCTCAGGCCGAGGCCGATCACCGAGAAGATCTGCACCAGATGCCGGGTCTGCAGGGCCAGCGGCGTGGCCGGTGGCACGATCGTGGCCAGCGCCTTGCCGATGCGGCCGATCTCGGTGTTTGGGCCGGTGGCCAGCACCCGCGCCAGACCCTGGCCGCCGACCACCAAGGTGCCGGCGTAGACGAAGGGCCGGTCGCCGCCACCAGGGCGACCGGCGCTGTCGGGGCTGCCGGGTTGGCCCACGGGGTCGGCGCTGCCGGGGCGGGCAGCGGTGTCGGTTGATTCACCGGCCAGCGCCGCCCGCTTGCCCACCGCCACCGACTCACCCGTCAGCAGCGATTCGTCGGTGCGCAGGTCGTTGGCTGACAGCACCCGGGCATCGGCGGCAACCCGGTCGCCCTCGACCAGCAGCAGCAGGTCACCGCGCACCACCTCGCGGCCGGCAATGCGCTGGCGCTGGCCGTCGCGCAGCACCAGCGCGCGCGGGCTGCTCAGGTCGCGCAGAGCGGCCAGTGCGCGCTCGGTGCGCAGCCCCTGCCACAGCGTGATCAGCACCGTCAGGCAGACAAAGGCCAGCAGCATCGCCGCCTCGCCCACATCGCCCAGCAGCAGGTAGAGCGCGCCAGCCACCGCCAGCAGCTGGAACATCGGCTCTTGCGCGACCTCCAGCGCCATTGGCCAGAGCGTGCGCCGCTGCGAGGCGCCGAGCTCGTTCGGGCCGTCGGCCAACAGGCGCCGGCCGGCCTCGGCCGTGCTGAGACCTGAATCGCTGAATCCGGGGGCGTCGAACTCGGTCACGCCCGGGCCCGGGCCCCCGTCGTCCGCAAGCTCAGCCTGCGCCGCCGCATGCGCCAGGGGATGGTTCATGGCGGGATTGTTGCGCCGCCAGGCCGTGGCAGACCCGGTGCTGGGTCAACCCGGGCTCAGGACAGCAGCTTGACCAGCGCGGTGGGATGGATCGGCAGCGCGGCCAGACCGGCCACGCCCATCAGCACGCCAAACCCGGTGGGTACCAGGGCGGCCCAGAACAGCGGCCAGAGCCGGGTCAGGGCGGTGACGGCGAGCATCGCGATCGCAATCGCGATCAGGGCGTCGGACAGGTCGAACTGGTCGTCACGGTAGTTCAACGCGTCGTAGGTGGCCTGGTCTTGCTCGGCTTGTTGTTTGATCGTTTCTTTTTTGCTGGCCTGCTCTTCGGCCAGCGCCTGGTAGCGTTTGATGGCCGCGTCATAGGCCGGCTGAGCCTCGGCCGGTGCGCCGATGCGGCTCAGCGTGAGCTGGGTTGCGCTCGACTCCGCCAGCGCCTGGCGCAGGTTGCGCGTCTGGTAGAAGGCCCAGTGGTCCAGCTTGTCGGCCTGGGCCTGCTGCATGGCCTGGACGATGTTGTCGTCCTTGACCTTGCAGATGCCCATGAAGGTGGCGAGCAGGGCCACGGTGATGGCCACCGCCGCGTTGAGCCGGGCGGCGCTGGCCTCGCGGGGCGGGTTGGCAGCGCCGGGCTCGGGGGTGGGCAGCAGGTCGTTGGGGGCGATGTCCATGGGTCGATGCTGCGAGGCCGGGGGGGTCAGGGCTGGAGATTTTGCCTGCGCGCTGGATCGTCGCGGCGCGGGGCATCGGGCTCAGGCCTGGCCCTGCCGTGTTCGGGCCGGGTTTCGGTCGGCCTGGCGCCCGGGCCATTCGCCTGGGGGGGCGCGGGGGGTGCGGCGACAGGGGGTGCCTGTGGCGCGGGCGCTGGCCGGACTGCCGGTGTCACTGGTGCAGGGTTGGCGGCTGGGGGTGGCAATGCCCTGACCGCCTGGGGCGGTGCAACTGGATTGGGCGCCACTGGCGGGGCGGGTGGCATTGGCGGCCTGGCCGGCTGGGCCGGTGCTGGCGCTGGGGCTTCGCGGTGAATCTGCGGCTGCGGTTGGGGCTGCGGTTGTGATAGCACCAGCGGTTGCGGCTGCGCCTGTGGTTGCGGCTGCGGCTGCGGCTGCGGCTGCGGCTGAAACACAGGGGCTGAAGGTCGCTGCACCCCGTTGGCGGGCGACGCGGGTTGCGGACGCTCGTCGGCGCCGGGCCGGCCGTCATGCCGGTTGCGCGGATCGCTCACGGTGGCTGGCCGGTCTTGTGGCGCTGGCGGTTGCACCGGCATCGGTCGGGGCAATGGGGTGGGTGTGACCTGCGGCGGCGCAACCGGCACTGCAGCCGGCGCCGCCGCAGTGGGTGTCGGCAGCGGGGCGACTGGCAGCGCGCCCGGCCGGTCGTGTGGCTGGCGCTCAGCCGCTGCCGGCGGCGGGGTGTTGCGCTGGGGCGGCGGCTGGTCGTGCCCGTCCTTGGGCGGTGTGATCACCCGCAGCAGCGGTGCCGGTTGCGCGGCACTGGGTTTGAGGGCCTGGCGCGCGCTGTCGTCCAGTGGCTGACCCGGCTGCAGGGCGAGCTGGGTTTGCTGAAGCGCAAAGTTGGCGCGTGGCGGCGGGGGCACGCTGCGCACCGTGACCGGGCGCTCGAACACCTGCACCGGCGGTGCCTGGCCCGGTGCTGCCGCACCGTGCACGCTGAGCAGGGTAGGTGCAGCGGGCGCGGCATTGGTCAGCGTGGCCGCCTGGGCGGGGCCATGCGGCAGGGCCACGACGGCCCGCGCCACCGGCTGTGACTGCGCAAAGATGCTGGCCGGCACAGCGACCACCGCGCCGGGCACCTGCCGGTTGGCGTAGACCGTGTGGTTGATCGCCGTGTTGTTGATCACGGTGGTGTTGTAGCTGTTGTTGATGACGGTGTTGTTGATCACCGTGTTGCTGCGGTTGATGTTTTCGTAGTAGCCCCGGCTGGTGGCGTAGGCCGGCCGGTAGACCTCACGTGGCGCCAGCGGAAACCAGGCCACACCGGGGACATTGCCGCTGCTGATGCTGAGCTGAAAGTTGCTGCCGCCGACAAACGCCACCAGTGCCGGGGCGTAGTACGCCGGGCTGCGTACCGGGCCGGGCACCCAGGCCCAGCGGTTGTCCAGGCGGGCCCAGCGGCCGTAGTGCGACACGGCATAGCCCCAAGGCGCGTCATCGATCCAGGTCCAGCCCCAGGGGTCGATCCAGGACCAGTGGCCGTCGCGGTAGGGTGCCCAGTTTGCGGCCACGCGCTCGGGCAGCCAGACCGGGCCGTAGTCCGGGTCGGTGCGCCAGCGGCCGTTGGCATCAAGATCCTGGTAGCCCACCACGTCGGGCGAGACATAACGGGCCGAGGGCGAGTTGTCGAAGTTGCGGTCTTGTGCGGCGGCCCAGCGGTCAAACGCGTCGGCGCCCGGCGTGCTGATCGGCTCCAGACCGGCCAGGCCGTTGCCGCTGAAGCGGTAGGCCTGGCGGTAGTCGATGGCCTGAACCATGCCGTCGGCATAGGCCTCGCCCTGGCCCTGGCGAACCGTGACCCGGGTGGCCTGGCCATTGGGCTCGACGGCGATGCGGTAATCGGCCGGCTGGCTGATCGTGAACGCGATCTGCGGCGTATCGACCTCGAACACCTGGCCCCGCTGCAGCCGCCGCACCCTCAAGTTGAGCGTGCCCTGGGTGAGCTGCAACTGCAGGTTGTGGTCGTCGAGCTGCAGCACCGAGACGCCGGTGCCGCCGCCGAGGCGGATCTGGGCGCCGCCCAGTTCAATCTCGGCGCGTGCGCCTGCGTCACTCCAGAGCCGGTCACCTGCACCCAGCGGCCGGTTGATGCGGGCCCGGTCCCAGTCGGTCTCGCCGGCCGGCGAGAAGCTGACCGCGCCGCTGGTGTAGGCCAACCGGGCGACGCGTGCGGGTGGGTCGGCCCAGGCTGCACCGCTGCAGGCCAGCAGAAGAGCGCTCGCCCAGGCCAGGCAACGGAGCAGGTTGATTCGCATGGCAGATCCTTTGGCAGCGGGGCCAGAAGCAGTGCGGCGCAGAGGTGCTGGCACGGTGGTCAGCAACCCAGCCCACCAGCGGCCCGGCGATGGTTCGCTGGGGTACGGCGGTGGGCGGCGCGGGGTTGCCAGGCGGAGCACTGGCGCCGCTGGGCAGGTACTGACTACAACGCTGGCGAGGCCGTTGGCGATGACACCAGCGGCAACGCTGGCACCGAGCCTGGCACTGAGCTCGACGTTTACCGCGTCTGGCCAGCAGTGGGCAGCGCCGCAGCCCGGCTGGCCTGGGCGCAAAAATCTGCCAGTTGCTGCATTGCCTGCTGCACGGCGGTGTTGGCGGCAACCACGCCGCCACGCGGGTCGTCGCTGGGGGCGGCGATGCGTAAATCGAACTCACGCCAGGCCAGCACCCGACGGCTGCGGCTGTCGACCAGGTGGGCCCGTAGCGTGAAGCGCACCTGGCTGGGCGAGCTGTCGAACTGCTGCTGCAGCCGCAGGATTTCGGTGTCGAGCCGCAGCCCGGCCTCGGTGGTGCCGGGTGTGACCACCACCGCATGGAAGCTGCCCGACTGCTCAAGCGCGGCAACGATCAGCGGGGCCAGCATGCGGGCGGGTGTGTCGGCCCAGTCGCTGTGGGCAAAGTGGTCGAGCCGGTGCGGCTCGCGCTGGTACAAGATTCGGCGGCTGTCGAGACCGCTGGACGCGCGAGGGGCGCTGACCAACAAGGTGGGTGCGCTGGCCGCCGGCGCCGGTGCGGCTGGTGTGGCCGGTGCGGCTGATCTGGCTGGTGTGGCTGATCTGGCTGGTGTGGCTATCGTGGCCTGCGCGGCAGGTGCAGCGGCCTTGCCGACCTCCGCGCCGGTTGCACCGTCGAGCAGGTAGACGCTGGGCAGCGGCGCCGGCTTGGGCAACAGTGAGCTGCAGCCACTGCCGAGCACGAGTACCAGCAGGGGCAGCAGCAACCGCCAGCCGAGGCTGCCCGCTGTGGCAGGCTGTCGATCATTTCGAGACGCGGCATGAGCGCCAAAATCAATGCAAGGGGTCATGGTTTGGCGTCTCCGTTGGCGGTCTCGCCCGGCCCATTGGGCACCGGGCTGGCGCCGGTCAGCAGGCTGGCGGGGTTGCGCTCGGTCTGCTCGCTCAAACGCCGCAAGGTGGCAGACAGCACCGACAACTCGGCCATCAGCCCGCGCAGCTCGGGCAGGGTCTCGCTACCGATGGCGGTGCTCAAGCCGCGCAGGTCGCTGCCCATGCCGACAACAGCCTGGCCGGCGCTGGTGCTGGCCTTGGCCGCCTCGGCGCCCAAGCGTTCAATCGAGTCGGCGCTGCGCCCCACCTGTGCCAGCACCGGGCCCAGCTGGCTGCTGGCCTGGGCGCCGTTGTCCATCACCCGGCCGGCATTGACGATGGCCCGGTCTATCGTGGTCTGGCGTGCGGCCAGGGTTTGGCTCAGGGTCGCGATGTCGGCCAGGATGTGGCTGAACGCTGCCCGGTTGGTGTCGCTGAGCAAGGCGTTGAGGTTGTTGGACGTGTTGTCCAGCTGGGTCAGCACATGGCCCAGCACGTTCTCCAGCCGGGCGCTGAGTGAGGGCTTGGTGCGGATTTGAGGCAGTTCCTCGGGCGGTTTGGCCACCAGTGTTGCGGCATCGCGGGCGCCGCCGGCCAACTCGAAATAGGCGATGCCGGTCAGGCCCTGGGTCTTGAGCACCGCCACGGTATCGACCTTGATCGGCGTGCCGCGCTGGATCGCGAAGACCAGCCGCACCCGCTCCGGGTTGGCCACATCCAGCGAGATGTCGCGCACCTTGCCGACATCCACCCCGTTGTACTTGACCGGCGCGTTCAGGTTGAGGCCGGCCACCGACTCGTCCTCGATCGCCAGGTACAGATCGAACGCCGTGCGGCTGGCGCCACCGGCAGCCAGCCACAGCACGCCGGCGATCAGCGCTGCGCCCAGCGCCAGCACAAAGGCGCCGACCAGCGCGAAGTTCACTTTGGTGTCGATGACGGCTCCTGGTTGGAGGTGGGGAGAAGGCTCGCAGCGGAGGTCGCGGCGCCGGCAGCGGGTCGGCCCGGCGCCGCTGCCCGGCTTGCCGGCTTGGCCTCGGCCTGCGCCGCACGGCCACGCGGCCCTTCAAAAAACTGCCGGATGGCGGGCTCGCTGCGCTGCGACAGCTCGGCCATCGAGCCCACGCCCTGCACCCGGCCGTCGGCCAGCACAGCCACCCGGTCGGCCACCTGCCAGAGGGTGTCGAGGTCGTGGGTGATCATCACGATGGTCAGGCCAAACAAGTCACGCAATTGCACCACCAGGGCGTCCACGCCGGCCGCGCTGACAGGGTCCAGCCCGGCGGTGGGCTCGTCGAGAAACAGCAGCTCCGGGTCGAGCGCCAGGGCCCGCGCCAGCGCCGCGCGCTTGACCATGCCGCCGCTCAGCTCGGCCGGAAACAGCGCACCGACCTCGGGCGCCAGGCCGGCCAGACCCAGCTTCCAGGTGGCGATGCTGTCGATCAAGGCGCTGTCGAGCGTGGTGTGCTCGCGCAGCGGCAGGCCGACGTTCTCCAGCACGCTGAGCGAGCCGAACAGGCCGCCGTGCTGGAACATCACGCCCCAGCGCTGGCGCAGGGTCTGGGCCTGGGCAGCGTCGAGCGTCATCAGGTCAGTGCCCAGCACCTCGATGGCACCGGTGTCAGGCCGCTGCAGCAGGATCATCTCGCGCAGCAAGGTGGACTTGCCCGAACCGCTGCCCCCGATCAGCGCAAAGATCTCGGCCCGGTTGATCTCCAGGTCCAGCCCGGCGTGCACCACATGGTCGCCGTAGCGGGTACTCACCTGGCGCAGGGAGATCACCGGCTCGGGCCTGGCAGTCGCTTCGGGGCCGCCGCAGGGTGCCGTTGCGGGCGTCATGGCGGGTGTTGCGGCGGGTGTTGGGGCGGACCTCACGGCGGGCGCGCTCATCACAGGTCCAGCACGCTGAAGGCGACCGAGAACACCGCGTCGGCCACGATCACGCCAAAGATGGCTTGCACCACGCTGCGGGTGGTCTGCAGGCCCACGCTGTCGGCGCCGCCCCGGGTTTGCAGGCCCTGGTAGCAGCCGATGGTGGCGATGATGGCCGCAAACACCGGTGCCTTGCCCAAGCCGGTGAGGTACGAGGTGATGCTGACCGCCTTGACAAAGCGGTCCAGAAACTCACCAAAGCCCACCCCGAGCTGGGCTCGCGCCATCACCATGCCGCCAAACACGCCCAGGCCATCGGCAAACACCGTCAGCAGCGGCAGGGTGATCACCAACGCGATGATCTTGGGCAGCACCAGCAACTCCAGCGGATCGACGCCCAGGGTGCGCAGCGCGTCGATCTCTTCGGTCACCGCCATCGTGCCGATCTGTGCGGCATAGGCCGAGCCCGAGCGCCCGGCGATGATGATGGCGGTGATGAGCGGCGCAAACTCGCGCAGCATCGACAAGCCCACCAGGTCGGCGACAAAGATGTTGGCGCCGTAGCGCCGCAGCTGGTCGGCCGCCTGGTAGGCCACCACCACGCCCAGCAAAAACGACAGCAGGCCGACGATCGGCAGTGCGTCCACCCCGGCGGTGCGGATGTTGTGGCCGATGGCCCGCCAACGCCAGCGCCTGGGGTGGGCGATGCAAGCGGCCAGCGCCAGCGCGGTCTCGCCGATAAAACCCAGCAGCGCGGCGGATTGCCGCAGCGCGTCGATGCTGCGGCGGCCCAGGGCCTCGATCCACCCGGGGTGGGGCTTTGAAGCGGGGGCTGGCGCCTTGGCGGCGACGCTGGTGCCGGGCGTGGGTTCGGCCAGCAGCGCCAGCAACTGCGCAAAGCCCGGGCGCAGGCCATTCAGGGTAACCTCGTGACCGCTGGCGCGCTGCTGCAGCAGCCACTGCTGCAGCACCCAGGCGCCGGCGGTGTCGAGCGCCTCGATCTGGCTGGCGTCGGCTGTGAGCGGCCCATCGCCAGCGGTCTCAAAGCCCGGGAGGGCCGCTTGGCGGGCCAGCGGCGGCAAGCTCACAAACTGCCGGCCCCCCTTGCCCAGGCCGCGGGCGGTCCAGCAGCCCGACAGCACAAGCTGTTGCGGTGTCGGCTGAGTCAGGGCGGCCGGCGTCATCGGGCGTGCGCCCGGCGGCACCCGACGCTTGGGGGGACGTGCGCAGGGCCGAGTCGGCGGTCGCGCTGGCAGCGGTTCAGGCGCATGGCTCAGTGGGCGTGCTGACGCAGCCGGGCGGGGCAGTGGTTCATTTCGCTCGGCAAGACGGCCTGGCAGTGCGCACCGGGCTTGCTGCCAGCGTCAAACTGATCGCACTGGCCAACGGGCGGTTGATGGCGTCGCGGCTAAGGCTGCCGACGACTCCTGCGGTCTCAATCGTGCTCATGGGTGCGCTGTAGTGTGCCAGGATGACAACGGCGGAGCCTACAAAGCCGGCCTGCGGCGAGTCTGTGCGCTGGACCACAGTTCGGCTGGCGGCTGTCGGCTGGGCCGGCTGTTGCGCCGGGAAGCGGCAGCGGCGAGGTCAGTGGCGATGGCCTTGCTGGCGCCAGTCCATCGACAACGCCATCCGCTGACGGCTGCGTACTCAGCTGCAGCCGGCGTCGGGTTCAGCGGCGGCTCAGGCTGCCAACCTGGCGCTTGCGTCGCGGTGACGAATGGCCAGCCAGCCGGCCACCCCGACATTTTCGGTCGGCAACGACGCGTTCATTCGGCCTTCTTGGGTCGGCCGGTCTTCAAGGCCGGCAGGCTGTTGAGCAGCGTGCGCAACTGCGCATCGCCCAGTGATGCCAGGGCTTGCAGGCCGGCCCGCAGCAACTCACTCTTCTTGGTGGCCCGCTTGAAGCCGAGCGCACGGTCCTTGAGCTGCTGGATCAATGCAAAGTCGGCCTGCGGGATGGTGAAGCTGTCGCGTACCAGCTTCTCCTTGACGCGGGCGGGTTTGCTGGCCGAGGTACTGCCGGCGGCCGGGTTGGTGGTCGGGCTGGCGGCAGCATCGGCAGCCGTCTCGGCAGCGCTGATCGGTTTGGCATGGATTTTGGTCTTGACCTTGGCCTTGGCCTTGGCCTGCACCACTGGCAGGGTGCTTACGGGCCGGGCCTTGACCGGCCGGGCCGACTTGGCACGAGTCGCCGGATTCACGGCTGCGGCCGGCTTCCTGGCTGCAGGTTTTGCCACTGCGGCGGGTTGGGGCGGCTGCGACTTGATCACCACCGGATTGGCAATCACCGGCTTGGCGGTGCGACGCTTGGCGGGCGCGCCCGGCTTGGCTGCGGTGACGCCGGGCGAGGCTGCAGCGGACTTGTCCGGCGCGCTGGACAGGTTTGCATTGCGGCGACTGCTCCGGCGCGCCGGCGCCCGGGTTGCTGAAACGGGGGGCTGAGCCACCCCTGCACTGGCTGGCGCGGCCACAACTGGGGCTGCGGCGCCGGCGGGCGACACGCTAACGGGCGTGCCGATGCTGGCCTCTGGCGCGACGGTGCTGGTGGCCTCTTGCAGGGGCTGGATAGTCATGGAAGGTCTCCCGTTTTCGGTGTAAACGGTTTATACAATATCCAGACCGGTGCCGCCAGCGCCAAGGCCGAGCGATCAGCCGCGGCCGGGCGTCAGTCGCAGCGAGACGGCGTTGCCAGGCCACTCCTGCGATGCATTGCCGCACCCAGCTCCGCCGCCGGGGAGTGCAGCCCGTACGCAAGCTTGGCCGTCGGCCGGGCCGCGGCGGTCTGGCGGCAGTGCGCCGATGAGTCGGCATGGCCCATTCGCCGGCCGCATGCTCGATCAGCACGGG
>JANYKR010000011.1 GCA_025358155.1 Betaproteobacteria bacterium | reverse complement strand
AGCCTCGCCCGTACGGTTGCACTGCCGGGTTCGCGCAGCGTGATCAAGCTGCTGACCGAGGTTCGCGCCTGCACCTTGTGTGCTGGCCAACTGCCGCTGGCACCCAGGCCGATCCTTCAACTCGACCCGCGCGCCACCATCCTGATCGCCGGCCAGGCACCCGGGCGCAGGGCGCACGACAGCGGCATCCCGTTCAGTGACCCCAGCGGCGACCGGCTGCGCGCCTGGATGGGTATCGACAAGGCCGTGTTCTACGACGCCGCTCGGGTGGCGATTCTGCCCATGGGGCTGTGTTTTCCCGGCACTGGCGAGGCTGGCGACCGGCCGCCACGCCCCGAGTGCGCGCCGGCCTGGCGCGACCGCCTGCTGGCCTTGTTGCCCCGCCTGCAACTCACCCTGGTGATCGGCAGCCATGCCCAGGCCTGGCACCTCAAGCAGGGCAAAGCCGTGGGTGTGACCGACGCCGTCGCCGCCTGGCAGACGCACTGGCCGCAGCGCTTGCCCATGCCCCACCCCAGCCCGCGCAACCAGCGCTGGCTGCGCCAGAACCCGTGGTTTGAGCAAGCGGTTTTGCCAGCGCTGCGGTTGAGGGTGCAAGCGCTCACCCAACCCGGTGACGTAATGTTGGACCCCGCTGCGCGACCAACGACTTCAGGCCGCCGCGCACCTACCATCGACTCAACAGCAACCCGCCTCAGCCCATGCGCGCAAACCCATGAAAACCTACGCCAAGTCCCCGGAATCGATCGCCAGGCTCAGCCCCGAGCAGTTCCATGTCACCCAGCACAGCGGCACAGAACGTGCCGGCACCGGCGAGTACCTGGACAACCACCAGCCCGGCCTCTACGTCGACATCGTCTCGGGTGAGCCGCTGTTCGCCTCGTCCGACAAGTTCGAGTCGGGTTGTGGCTGGCCCAGCTTTACCAAGCCGGTCGTGCCCGCGTTTGTCAACGAGTTGCGAGATGTGAGCCACGGCATGCTGCGCACCGAGGTTCGCTCGGTCCATGGCGACAGCCACCTCGGCCATGTCTTTCCGGACGGCCCACGCGACCGGGGTGGGCTGCGTTACTGCATCAATTCAGCCTCGCTGCGGTTTGTGCACCGTGACGACATGCAAGCCGAAGGCTATGGCGAGTATCTGAACCAGGTGGAGGAGCACTGAAATGACCACAGAACGCGCAGTTTTGGCGGGCGGCTGTTTTTGGGGCATGCAAGACCTGATACGCAAGATGCCAGGCGTGGCCTCGACCCGGGTGGGCTACACCGGTGGCGACGTGCGCCATGCGACCTACCGAAACCACGGCGCCCATGCCGAGGCGATCGAGATCAATTTCGACCCGGCCGTGATGAGCTACCGAAGCCTGCTCGCGTTCTTCTTCCAGATCCACGATCCGACCACGCCAGACCGGCAGGGCAACGACCGCGGCATGTCTTACCGGTCAGCCGTCTACTTCGTCTCCGAAGCCCAACGGCTCGAAGCCATCGACGTGATCAAGGACGTCGAAGCCTCGGGCCTGTGGCCCGGCAGGGTGGTCACGCAAATCGCCCCGGTGGGTGATTTCTGGCAGGCCGAGCCCGAGCACCAGGACTACCTGGAGCGCCACCCTGGCGGGTACACCTGCCACTTCGTGCGATCGAACTGGGTCTTGCCCCGGCGCGAAATGCCCAAGCCTGCATGAGGCTGCGCTGACCGGGCCCTGAGCCTCGCACCACCCGAGTAGGGTCTCGCCGAACCGCCGGGCCTGGCGCCGGAACTGCCGCTGCGGGCTGTGTGGCGCAGCGGTCATGGCGCGCTCACAGCGCACCAGCTGAACTGGTATAATAAAGCTTGATGCGAGTTATTCGCATTTCCTGAGCTGCGTTCCAAGCAAGACCCCCAGCAACAGCAGCGCTCAGCGAACGGTTGATCGCCGACCCCGTGGTCGGCGTTTTGCATTTCAGTGCGGGTTGTTGTTGCGCTGTCGCCTGCGGGCGCTCGCTGCTTCAGTGATGCGACGCATGTTCAACGCCAGCCGAGTCGCGTCGGCAGGCTTCAAAAAAATTTCAGGCACTCCATGACGGCAAAAAAACTGGTCCCCCCTGCAGCCTTGGTCGAGGCCGCAGCAGCGCCCACGCAGGCTGCTGCGCCACGTGCCCCGAAGGCCGGCAAGGCCGCCGTTGTGTCGGCCCCGGTCAAGGCGGCAGCGCCTGCCGCCAAGAAGGCGGTCAAGGCCGCGGCCGCGCCTGCTCCGGTTGAGGCTGCAGCGCCGGCGCCCAAGAAGGCGGCCAAGGCCACCATCGCGCCGGCTCCGGTTGAGCTTGCAGCGCCCTCCGGCAAGAAGCCGGTCAAGGCCGCCGCCGCGCCGGCGCCGGTTGCAGCTCCGGCGCCCGTCGCGGTGCCACCCGCCAAGAAAGCGGCCAAGTCCGCCGCACCCGCCGCACCCGCCGCCCCTGCCGTTGTGGCCGCAGCAGCCACGCCGTCCCGGGCCAAAAAGGCCCCCGCCGTGGTGTTGCCGCCTGAAGTCGACTTCAGCGCGGTCGACCTGATCGGTGACGACGACGACCCGGTTGATGAGGTGCTGATCGCTGAAAAGTTGCTCGACCCGGCCGAGGCCGAGGCCAAGGTCAAGGCCAAGCCCTTGCGTGTCAAGGTGCCCAAGTCCAAGGAGCGCGCGTTGATCCGCGAGTTTGGCCTCGATGTCACCACCCTGACCGAAGAGCAGGCCGCCAAGCGCCGGGTCGAGCTGACCACGCTGGTCAAGATGGGCAAGACCCGGGGCTTCCTGACCCAGCACGAGCTCAACGACCATTTGCCTGAAAAGCTGGTCGATGCCGAGGCCATCGAGGCCGTGGTGAAGATGCTCAACGACATGGGCATCGCCGTCTACGAGCAAGCCCCCGACGCGGCCACGCTGCTGGTGGCGGGCGGCACGGGCACCGCCTCGACCGACGAAGAGGCCGAAGAGGCCGCCGAGGCGGCGCTGTCCACGGTGGACTCCGAGTTTGGCCGCACCACCGACCCGGTGCGCATGTACATGCGCGAGATGGGTTTGTTCGAGTTGCTGACCCGCGAGGGTGAGATCGAGATTGCCAAGCGCATTGAGGGTGGCCTGCAGGCCATGATGTTGGCGATTTCCGCCTCGCCCAGCGTGATGGCCGAGATCCTGGCCTACGGCGACAAGATCGCCTCGGGTGACATCGGCATCTCGGACGTGGTGGACGGCTTTGTCGTCGCCGACGAGGCCGACGACTACGTTGCTGAAGAAGACGTTGACTCCTTCGACCTCGAAGACGAAGAAGACGAGAGCGGCAGCAGCCGCGCCATGACCAAGCGGCTTGAAGAAATGCGCGTCACGGCGCTCGAGCGCTTTGCCGCGATGCGCAGCGCGTTTGAGCATTTGCAGGCCGCCTTCGAGAAGACCGGCCACGGCTCGCCGGCCTACCAGAAGGCCCAAGCCGCGCTGAGCGACCAGCTGATGACGGTGCGTTTTACCGTCAAGACCATCGACAAGCTGTGCGCCTCGCTGCGCACCCAAGTCGAAGAGGTGCGCCGCCACGAGCGTGAAATCCGCCGCCTGGCGGTGGACCGTTGCGGCATGCCGCAGCAGCACTTCATCGAGCAGTTTCCGCCCAACGCGCTCAACCTGCAGTGGGTTGAGCTGGAGGCCGCAGCGCGCAAGCCCTACAGTGCCGCACTGGGCCGCAACGTGCCCGCGATCCAGGAGCGCCAGACCAAGCTGGCCGACATCCAGGCCCGCACGGTGGTGCCGCTTGATGAGCTCAAGGCCATCAACAAGCGCATGAGCGAGGGCGAGCGCTCCTCGCGCGATGCCAAGAAAGAGATGATCGAGGCCAACCTGCGGTTGGTGATCTCGATTGCCAAGAAGTACACCAACCGCGGCATGCAGTTCCTCGACCTGATCCAAGAGGGCAACGTCGGCCTGATGAAGGCGGTCGAGAAGTTTGAATACCGCCGAGGCTTCAAGTTCTCGACCTACGCCACCTGGTGGATCCGCCAGGCCATCACCCGCTCGATTGCCGACCAGGCCCGCACCATCCGCGTGCCGGTGCACATGATCGAGTCGATCAACAAGATGAACCGGATGAGCCGGGCGCACCTGCAGGAGTTCGGCTTCGAGCCCGACGCGGCGACGCTGGCGCTCAAGCTGGAGATGCCCGAGGCCAAGGTTCGCCAGATCATGAAGATCGCCAAAGAGCCGATTTCGATGGAGCTGGCGGTCGGCGACGATGGCGACACCACGCTGGGCGACTTCATCGAAGACACCCACAACGTCGCGCCCATGGAGGCCGCGATGCAGGCCAGCCTGCGCGCGGTGGTCAGCGAGCTGCTCGACGGCCTGACCCCGCGTGAGGCCAAGGTCATGCGCATGCGGTTTGGCATCGACATGAGCAGCGACCACACGCTCGAAGAAGTGGGCAAGCAGTTTGACGTGACGCGCGAGCGCATCCGCCAGATCGAGGCCAAGGCCTTGCGCAAGCTCAAGCACCCGAGCCGCTCGGAGCGGCTGCGCACCTTCGCCGATTCGATGTAAGCGGCGGCGGGTCGGCCGAACAGTCCGCCGGTCAGCCGATCAGCAGGTCAGCCGGTCAGTTGCTGGGCCGCTCAGAGCGACAGACCGCCGTCCACCACCACGGTCTGGCCAACCAGGTACGCGGCCAGCGGCGAGGCCAGAAACAAGGCCGCGCCTGCCATGTCTTGCGGCGTGCCCAGGCGGCCGGCGGGGATGGACGCCAGCGCGCCCGCCAGGCGCTGCGGGTTCTGGGTGGTGACCCGGGTCAGCTTGGTATCGACCAGGCCGGGTGCCAGGCCATTGACGCGAATGCCCTCACGCGCCCAGGCCTGACCCAGCGTGCGGGTCAGGCTGATCGCGCCGGCCTTGGACGCGGCATAGGCCGGGTTGCCCTTGTTGGCGCCCAGCCCGGCCACCGAGCTGACGATGATGATGCGGCCGGCTTGGGCGGCGGGCTCACCGGCCGGTGGCAACAGCAGCGGCCTGAAGCGCCGGCAGCAGTGCATCAGGCTGTCGAGGTTGACCGCCATCACCCGGTCCCAGCCCGCGCGCTCGAACTCGCCGCGCTGGTAAACCACGGTGCCCTGGCACAGCACCAGCACGTCCAGCGTATCGCCCGGGGCGGGCGCGGCGGCAATCGCATCCGGGTCGCCCACGTCCACGCCCTGGTAGACCAGCCCGGTCAGGTCCGAGCCGTCCATGCCGGCATAGTCCTGCGCGGTGGCGCGGGTGCCCCAGACATGGACCTCGGCACCCCGGGCCCGGAAGGCTTGCGCCATGCCATTGCCGATGCCGCTGGAGCCGCCAACCACCAGCACGCGCTGGCCTGTGAAATCGGTATCGTTCATCGCAGGAGCATCTCCTTGGGCAGGTGGTGTGGGTCTTCAGAACCGTGACGGTTGGACTGTGAGCTCAGCGCCGCCGCAAGGCCGACTCGACGATTTGCAGCAGGCAGTCGAGTGCCGCCGGCAGCTTGATTTGCCCGTCCACCCAGCATTGCAGCATCACGCCGCGCATCGCACCCAGCACCACCACGGCGGTACTGGCCGGGTCGGTGTCGGGGTTGACCTCGCCGCGTTCGATGCCGATGCGGATGTGCTGCTCGAACCAGGCCAGTGCCGTGCGGTTGTAGGCCGTCACCTCCTGGTGCAGCGCAGAGTCTGGCGCCATGCCGCTCTCGGTCATCATCACCAGCAACGCGCGGGTCGAGGTCCAGGCCGCGCCCTCGCGGCTGAAGTAGAAACGGATGTTGCCGACGATGGCGTCCAGCCCGGGCGCCAGCGCCGGCCCTTGCTCGCGCTGCTGGCCAAAGCGCTCGCCAATGTAGCCGGCCAGCGCGTGCAGCAGGCCGGCCTTGTTGCCAAAGCGGTGCGCCGGCAGGCCGCGGCTGTAGCCGGCGGCCTCCGCCACCTCGGCCAGGGTCATGCGGACCGAGCCGCGCTGCACGACGATGTCCAGCGCCGCGTCGAGCAAGCGGCGCTCGGCCTCCTCGCGCCGTCCGGCCTGGGTGCGGCGCGGCACGTCGGGTGCGGACCCGGCGCGCACCACGGCAGGGGTGGCTTGCGCCGCGTCTGCAAGCACCGGGTTCATGCGGCCGGCGCTGCAGCGCCAATGATCCCGGCGTCACGCAGTGCGCTGATCTCGTCGGCCGAGAAGCCCGCCTCCCGCAACAACTCGGCACTGTGCTGGCCCAACTCGGGCGCCGGCAGCGCCAACTCGGCCGGGGTGCGCGCAAAACGTGTCGTCGGGCGAACCGCAAGGATGGGCCCGACAGTCGGGTGCAGCTGCGGCTGGAACAAGCCCACCGCCACCAGGTGTGGATGCTCGGGCAGGTGCTCGATGGTATGGATTCGGGTGGCCGGGATGTCGAGGTCCAGGCACAGCGCCAGCAACTCATCGCTGCCCAGCGTGCGGGTGATCGCCGTCATGTCGGTGTACAACTCGGCGACGCGGGCGTTGCGGGCCTGGCGGTCATCGAGCGGGTACTTGCCGATCAGGTCCGCCCGGCCGACCCGGGTGAAGAACTTGCGCCAGTGTTCGGCGGTGTAGGGCAACAGCGCGACAAAGCCGTCGCGGGTGGGCGCCGGTTTGCGGCCGCCGGCCAGCAGCCGGGCATAACCTGCCGGACCCAGCGCCGGCTCGAACGTGCGCCCGCCCAGGTGCTCGGCCAGCGTGAAGGCGACCATGGTCTCGAACATCGGCACCTCGACGTACTGGCCCAGGCCACTGCGGCTGCGCTCGAAAAGCCCGGCCATCACCGCGTTGGCCAGCACCAGGCCGGTGGTCTTGTCGGCGATCAGCGAGGGCACGTAGTCGGGCTCGCTGCTGCTGTGCCCCACCAGCCCGGCCAGGCCGCAGGCAGCCTGGATCACGTCGTCAAATGCCGGCTTGCCGGCGTCCGGGCCGTCCTCACCAAAGCCGGTGGCCACGCAGTACAGCAGCCGCGGGTTGACGGCACTGCAGGCCGCGTAGCCCAGGCCCAGCCGGTCGATGGCCGCGCTGCGCATGTTGTGCACCAGCACGTCTACCGTGGGCAGCAGGCGCAGCACGGCGGCCAGTCCTTCAGGACGTTTCAGGTCGATGGCCAGCGAGCGCTTGTTGCGGTTGAGGGCCAGAAAGATCGAGCTCATGCCGGGTGTGCGCGACACCCCGTTGGCGCGCATCAGGTCGCCCTCGGGCGGCTCCAGCTTGATCACATCGGCACCGTAATCGCCCAGGATCTGGGTGGCCAGCGGGCCCAGCACCACGGCGGTGAGATCGAGCACCCGCACGCCGGCCAGCGGCCCGGTGCGA
>JANYKR010000277.1 GCA_025358155.1 Betaproteobacteria bacterium | reverse complement strand
ACCGTCACCGGCGACGGCGGAAACTCGACCTGAAACGCGAGCCCCTTGGCAATGGCTGCTTCTTCCAGGCCGGCGCAGACATCTTGAACCAGCTCGCCGAGCTCGAAGGTCTCGACCTGTGTTGGCAGCTGCGCTGCGTCACCTCGCGCAATGGTGAGCAGGTCGCGAAGCTGGCCCTGCAGGACCGTCACGGCGTGTCTGATGCGGCGGATCGCACCGGCGCTGTCTGGCCTGCTGTCCTTCATGGCGAGAAACTCCGCCGAGGCGACGATGCTCTGCAGCGGCGAACGAACTTCGTGGTTCACCATGCTCAGGAACTTGCGCTTTGAGGCGTTGGCTTGTTCCATCGCCTCGACTGCCCGCTTCCGATCATGTGCCGCCGTACGGTAGCGGCGTCGGGACCGGATCGCGTAGAACAGCCAGAGCGCCAACGCGAACCAGCAGAATGCAAAGCCACTCCATGCCCACCAGATGCGCCTGGTCAGCGTCTGGGTCGTGTCGTCCTTGGCCGTGATCTCGGCCAGGCGCACGTCGCTGGCGAGCTGGTTCAGAAGCTCTTCGTCGCCAGCGGCCTGGAACAAGCCAAGCACCGCGATTGCGTCCGCCTGGCCAAACGGGCTCCTATCAAGGATCGGCCCGACACGACTCTGAAGCTCGGCGACGCGGTGCGTCGCTTCGGCATAGCCAGGCACGCCATTGAGGAGGCTCTTGATCTCGGAGGGCTCGCTGAGGATGCTGGCCCTTGAGGCAACGACGGCTGCGCGCCGGCTCAGTTCCTGGGCGTTCACCGCCTCGCCAGCTGCGACAGCACGCAGTTCCTGCTTCAGCCTGAGGTGCGCGATCTGGTACTGGGCAACGGACCAGTAGAAGCCTTCGTTCGGTACGGCATTGGCCGCGCGGGAAAGGGTCAGTTGCTGGCTCAACAGCGCCGTCGTGGCCACGACAGCGGACAGCACCACCAATACCAGCAAGGGCCACCAACCCATGCCCTTCGAAGATTGACGGTCGCCCGATCGCCGATCGAGCCGCACAGGTTCGACGGAAGGCTGCGCCGCGCCTCGGCGCTCCGCCCCTTCACTCAACCGCCCGCTTCGATCCTGTCGACTTGCCAGATGAACCTCGATTCCGCGATGGGACCCTTCAGCGCGGCCGGATTCTGGTCGCGAGGGTAGATTGTCCACAACGGGCCCCAGCGCTTGTTGCTCAAGCGCTGACCGTCCTGACTGTGCGCCAGGATCACGCCGTAGCGGACGAGGTCGTCCCAGGGTATCGGGGCCGAGTAGTCATCGAGGGTCTTGAGCACCAGCTTGCCGGACGTGACGCCGGCGGTTCGCATGACATCGAGCAGCAGGGGCCCGACAAACACCGAGGTCGGCGTCCACGGTGTGCCTGTCGTGATGCTGGTCGTGCTCAGCTTCAGAAATTCGGCCTCGGTGAAGTCGAAGGTGTCCGTCGTTTCGTTGTTGACCCGCCCGATGCGACCGCTCACAGTGAGCAGTGCCTTTGGCTGCGGCGCCGAGGCGAGGCTCGGCAGGGCAGCGAAGGCCATCGATCCGAGCAGCAATCTGCGTTTCATGTAGCTCCCTGGGTGACTGCGATGTGAGATCACCCTTTCTACGCGATGAAATCGGGGAAAACTACCGGATCGCGTAACTGTTTGCGCCGTGTTTCATCACGGGCCAAGGCGTCAACCTGGCTATCTGGCGGGCCACGCCTCCTATGCAATCCCAAAGTGAGCGGTGAATGCCGGCCACACTTCTTTACGCCAAACGTCGTCGAGCGCGGCGATCACGCGGGGGTCCGGGTGCCGGTAGAGCCCGATCCAGTCGCTGACCGGCACGCCTCGATCGAAGGCCTCCACGACCAACAAACCGAAGGGGCTGACGGGCGAAATCGTGCCAAAGTTGAGCGGTCGAGTTCGCCGGCCTTGCAAGACCAAGTCCAGGATGTCCAACGTCGGCACGGCCGGGTGCGATGCGCGAACCTTCAACGCATCGTCGATGACAGCTGCCGCAACGGAATCTCCGTCGCGAGACGGAACGACTGGGGCGGCTGGCTGCTGGGGCATAGCGATAGCACTTTACCCACGGGCGCGTGCCTGACGCAACGGCCGACAACAGCGCCGACGCCCCGGAATTGAAGTGCGCCGCAGTGCGGCGATGGATCGCTCAGCTGGGAAGCTTCGCGCGTGTCGTTGATGGGGTGGTAAGCCGGCCTGTGCGTTCGTTGGCTCGGGGCGGCTGATCTGCCTGTCGGTTCGCCTCTTTCCGACGCATAGCGGCATCCAGTCATGCCCCAAGGGTGAAGGCTGGCGCCCACGGTCCTCACCCGGTCTCTGCGCTGCGCGTTGCTCCGCTTCGAGCTGCGGCTTGCGGCCGTGCCCTTGTGTCCCGCCTGGCTTCCGCTGTTCATGCGTCGAGGCGAAACCGACGGGCAGATTTCCAACCACCACACGAGGCCACCAGCATGAACGCACAGTCCAACCACCCCATTTCATCTTCCACAAGCGACACCACCGATCCGCAGTTCCTCGGCCCCGAGGCTGGCCAACAGGCAGGGGGTCAAAGCCACAGGCCGAACGAGCTGGATGCCCACGGCTCGGAGCTGCATCGCTACTTCTCAGTTGCGCGCGGCGCCTTGATCTCGGTAAGGTCGAACGGCGTGACTCTCTGCCGTCAGGTCGATGATGAATGGAGGGTGCTGTCGCGCAAGAAGAGCGACGTACCGCTCGCGCAATGGGTGGTCAACAAGCAGGCCACGCTCAGCGACCTGGCCCGCTGGCAACTCGATGTTGACGAGCTGCCCACCATGCAGGACTTCATGGCATGGAACGAAGACGGCATCTGTGAAACGCCGACAGGCCACCGTGTGGAGCCCGATGGCACCGGGCCCGATGGCGTGCCCTCCTGGCTTCGTGCACTGCGTTTGATCTGACCCGCATAGACGCCATGAACGCCACATTGATGGACCCCCGCTGCGCAGCTGGAAACCGCCGGTTTGTGGTGGAGGCCGGCAACGTCGATCCGTCGAAGCAGCACCAACACGAGTACGACAAGCTGATTGATCGCGAGCTGCACACATGCCGCACCACCGCCAATCGGGCCGCGCGCTCGTTCTTGCAGCAAGGGCTCTGGGTCGAGGTCTACGACGACGAGACCAAGGAACTGCTGGCCGGGCCCTTTGACCCTGACCAACCTGCGCCCTCATACATCGTCTGAACCACCAGAGGCACCATGACCGACATCCTGTATCCAACGAAGACACGGCGCTTCATGTCCGATGTGGCGGGTGTGCGCAGGTATCACCGCGATCCAGCACGAGCGACGGCGGCTGCGCGAGGTGGCGTCTTGTGGGTCGCGGTGTGCAAGGGCTGGAGCTGCAACCCGGACCGCGTGGTCAACTTCATCGCCATCGTCAGCGGACAAGGACGTGAGTCGTGATCGAGGACGGGTGGTCTGGCCGCACCGCTCTCTTCTGGGCTCCGCCCCGAGGGCGCGGGCCCATGCCCCGCAGCTGGAGGCGCTGGGCCTTTGGGCAAGACGGCGAGCACGCCGGTCTCGCAGACGGAAGTGCAGCGTTTGCTCTTGTCTTGCATCGCATCAACACCTACAAAGACGGCTGCTCGGCAAGCGAAGCGCGTCAGGCCGTAGGCGAGAAGGTCGGGGAGCGGTGGTCACAGGCACGCACCTCGCAGGGGCCATACACAGGCCTGCCCTGTGGATGGGTGGCTTGTCCACGGTGGGCGCGATATGTACGGTGTGACAGCATTCAATGGAGAAGTACGGATGAATTACCAAGACAAGCCGATGACCCTCGCATCGCTTCCGGACAACTGGAGCGCCTTCAATCATCGCGAGGTATTGCCGTGGCGGATGTCCCGGGCCGATGCTGCAGCCGTCCTGCAGCGGGCGCGAAGCCTTCGCGCGCGAGGACAGGCAACAATCAGCGTCGAGTCGGTCGGTCGGTCGCTACCGACTTTCGACCTTCAACACCTTGATACTTCAGACGAGGCGGTGTTGATCGCAGGCGCTGGCCTTCGACAAGCAACTGGCCTGCGACGTGTCGCGTCAGGTCAACTGAGTCTCGTAGGGCCGCTGGGTCAATGCCGCGAAGACGGGCGCAACATCCGACACCATCGCGTTGTCGCTGCGTTCGTCAATTTCCATGTCGCAGATGCGGCAGTTGAGGTGTCGAGCATGCGGGACCGCCTGTTGTGGTCTGCCCGCGGCCGGGTCTTCGGAGCGCCCATGGCTCATGGTGAGAGCGCTACCTGTCCAGCAGCTAACAATACCGCTACTCAATCGCGGGCTCGGATTCCAGAAGGGCAGCGGGGCGAGCTCAAACGTGCCGTGACGCGGGCGCCCATCGCAAGAGCGGCCAGGCCGGAAGGTCCGAAGGTCGCTTCAGCCGCCCGCCGCGCAGCCTGCGACGGCCCGCGTCGCCTGTTTCCCAACCTGAGCCTCTCGTTGCCTTCATGAAAAGGTCAATGTGAAGCAGGCTCCGCCCCTGTCACTGCTGGACACCGACAACGCAGCACCATGCAGACCAGCAATCTCCTTGACGATGGCCAGCCCCAGTCCACTGCCATCGCCCTGGGCTTCGCGGCCGCGCACGAATCGCTCAAAGATGACTTCGCGTTCGTCAGCAGGGATGCCACGCCCCGAATCGGCCACGCTGATCGACGGCGGCGCGGCCCGTACCGAGATCAGGATCCGCCCGCCAGCCGGCGTGTACCGGATGGCGTTGTCGATCAGGTTGCCCAGGGCTTCGCTGAGCAGATCGGGCTCGCCCCTGACAGGCACTGTGTCCGCACCAGAAACGAACTCCAGCTCGATGTCGCTGGTCTGAGCGGCGTCCAGGTAGCTCTCCCCAGTGTCATGGGCCAGGGCGACCAGATCCACCTGCCTCATCGAAGCGCTGTCCCGCACATTGGGGTCCAGACGGCTCAGGGCAAGCAGTTGCTGTACCAGGCGCGCGGTGCGCTGGGCCGTTGCCCCCAACTCATCCAGCACGGCGCGGGCCGCAGCCGGGTTGGGTGCAGCCGCTGCGCGGGTCAGGCCCAGGCGCAATCCGGTCAGCGGCGTGCGCAGTTGGTGGGCCACGGTCGCCGCGAACTGGCGCTCACGCTCCAACATGACGCGCACGCGTTGCAGCAAATCGTTCAGCGCCAATGCGAAGGGCAGGAGTTCGCCCGGCACGTCATCGGCCGGGATCGGCGCCAACGATTCGTGCGACTGCTGGTTCCAGCGCGCCGCGATGCGCTGTAGCGTGCCCAGCATGCGGCGCAAGGCCAGGTCGATAACCCCTGCCGCCATCAGCACCAGCACCACGGCCGGCGACATCGTCAGCAACAGATCCTGGCGCGCCTCGTGGCGCTTGATAATGGTCTCGGCCACGCGCACCGTGGCCCGGCTCGCGCCCCGCACTTCAATGTCCACTCAGCCCACCCGCAGCAGTTGACCGGTGTAGCGGGCGTCATAGGCCCTGCCGCCGGTTCCACAGGTTTTGTCGGCATCGGGCGGCTGCGGAATGCCAGTCTGGCCCAGTACATGTTGGCCCCCCTGAACCACTTCAAAGAAAGTACGGTCTGCGACATCGAAGGTCAACAGGGCCTCGGCCTCGGGCGTCAGGCTGACCTGGGCCCGGCCGTCGACGACGCGGACCTGGTGCGCCAGAGACTTCGCTGCATCCAGCAGCCACCCGCCAAAGACCCGGTCGACATGCAATTGCGCACCATAGAACCCCAGCAACCCGGCCAACGCGACGATGGTCACGACCGGAAAGGTCAGCCGCAGGTTGAGTTCGTGCCGCAGCCTCAAGGGACGGTTGGTGCTCAAGAGACAACCTCGGTGTCGGCATCCGGCGCCAGGCGGTAGCCGAACCCGCGCACGGTCTGGATGCCCAGACCCGAGCCCGCCAGCTTGCGGCGCAGGCGCGAGATGTAGACCTCCACGGCGCTGTCGCCCATGTCGACATTGCGCTCGGCAAGGGCCTCGATCAGCAAGCGCTTGGAGACCAGCCTGGGCACGCTGCGAACCAGCAGGCCCAACACCTCGAATTCACGTGGGAACAGTTCCATCGGCAGCCCGTTGAGCAGCGCCCGGCCTTCTTCAGGCAGCCAGACTAGCGGACCGCATTGCGCGGCCTGGCTGGAGGCGCTGCCGCTGCGGCGCAGCAAGGCTTCGACGCGGGCGTCCAGTTCTTCCGGCGCGAAGGGCTTGACGAGGTAGTCGTCTGCCCCGCGCCGCAAGCCAGCAACGCGGTCGCTGACGAGATCGCGCGCGGTCAGGACCAACACTGGCGTCAGGCGGTCCTGGTGTCGCAAATGTTGCAGCCAGACCAGGCCGTCGCCGTCGGGCAGTTGCAGGTCCAGGACGATCAGGTCGGCGCCCGCTTCGGCGAGCGCACTGCTTGCTTGTGCCAGCGTGCCGCAATGGCGCACCACCCAGCGCCGCGCCCGCCAGCTCAGCGCCAGTTCGTGGGCGATGGTGGCGTCGTCCTCGATCAGGATCAGCTGCATGCCGGTCGCGGGCCATTGATAGCCGATTGCAAGCTGAGCTCCCTAGTCTTCCGGGCTGGGGTGATGCGGCGTCCCCGATGCCGGCCCTGGGCTGAGAGTTTGATCGACATGAACCGGAAGTTGGTGGTGCTGGGGGCGCTTGCGCTGGCCGCGGCAGGTGGTGTCGTTCTGTGGATGATGGCAGGACCGACGGCGGCCAACAATCTGCTGCCAGCGGTGGCCGCAGCGCCCGTGCTCCCTTCGAACGGGCCCGCCAACGACAGCTTGCGCTACCCACCGGGGTCGCCCCAGCTGGCCATGATCCACGCGGAGCCGCTGCGGCTGTCGGCCGTGCCGCTGGCCGAGGCGCTCAGCGCCCGCCTGGCCTATGACGAGGACGCGACGGCTCGCGTGAGCGTGTCCGTCGCCGGCCGCATCGTGGCGCTGAAGGTGGCGCCGGGCGACCACGTCAAGGCGGGGCAGGTTCTTGCCGAGATCGACTCGCCTGACTTCGGCACGGCGCTGGCTGATCTGCAGAAGGCCAGGGCTGACGAAGCCCACAAGCGCCTGGTGCTCGAGCGCGCGCAGTCGCTGCAACCTGAGGAGGCAATCGCGGCCAAGGAGATCGAGTCCGCCCGCGCCGACGGGTTGCAGGCGAAGGCTGAAACGGCACGCGCCGAGCAGCGCGTGAAGAACCTCAATCCGCGCGGACTGCCGGTGCAGGGCCAGCGGCTCGTGCTGACGAGTCCGCTGGATGGTGTGGTCAGCGAACGCAACGCCAACCCGGGCCTGGAGGTCGCGCCGGGCATGGCGGCGCCACTTTTCGTGGTGACCGACCCGCGGCGGCTGTGGCTGATGATCGACATGCCCGAGAAGCTGATCCCGCGCGTTCGTCTGGGCAGCGACGTGGCAGTGGAGAGTGATGCCTATCCCGGCCAGCGCTTCGTCGCCAAGGTCGTCCAACTGGGCCAGTTGCTGGATCCGAACACGCGCCGTGCCGTCGTGCGGGCGCGCCTGGACAACGCGACAGGTCGCCTGTTGCCCGAGATGTATGTGCGTGCCTTGCTGTTGCAGGACAGCGGTCAGGGCGTGGCCGTGCCCAACAGCGCGCTGGTCAACCGCGGTCTGTACACATACGTCTTCGTGCAGTCCGCCGACGGGAGCTTCAAGCGTCGGGAGGTCAAGCTGCTGACGCGCGGCAGCGAGACCAGTTTCGTTGGCGAAGGCTTGAAAGATGGCGAAGCGGTTGTCGTCACCGGGGCCCTGTTGCTGGACGCGGAAATCAGCTCGCGCGCCGAGGCCAAATCGTGATCGACCGCCTCATCGTCTTCGCGCTGACGCAGCGCGTATTCGTGCTCGTCCTCGTGGCGGCACTGATCGGCTTCGGCGGCCACGCGCTGTCGAGCCTGCCCATCGAGGCCTTCCCCGATGTGCAGGACGTGCAGGTGCGCGTCATCTCCCAACTCTCGGGCCAGGCGCCTGAAGACATGGAACGCAGCATCACCTTGCCCATCGAGCGCGAGGTGGCCGGTATTCCGCGCCTGCTGAACGTGCGTTCGACGACGATGACGGGCCTGTCCATCGTGACCCTGACCTTCTCCGAAGGCACCGACGACTACTTCGCGCGCCAGCAGGTCACCGAGAAGCTGGCCACCGTGAACCTGCCGCCTGGGGTGCAACCGCAACTGGCGCCGCTTTCCACCGCTGTGGGCGAGGTCTACCGCTACACCATCGAAGCCCCAGGTTGGAGCGACGCGCAGATCCGCACTCTGCAGGACTGGACCATACGACCGGCGCTGCGCATGACGCCCGGCGTGGCCGACATCAACAGCTTCGGGGGCGCGATCCAGGAATACCGCGTCGACGTCGACCCGTTGCAACTGCGCAAGTATCAGGTCACGCTGGACCAGCTGAACCAAGCCTTGAGCAATGGCAGCGGCAGCGCTGGCGGTGGGCTGATGCGCCAGGGCGATGCCTCGCTGGTTGTGCGTTCGGCGGGGCTTTTCAGGAACCTGCAGGACATCCGCAGCGTGGTGGTGACTGCGCGTCAGGGGCGTTCGATCACCGTGGGCGACGTGGCCGAAGTGCGCGAGGGCGAACGCCCGCGCTTCGGTATCGTCGCGGCTGACCAGCGTGACAGCATCGTCGAAGGCATCGTTTCGATGACCAAGGGCGGCAACCCGGCCAAGATCAACGCCGACCTGCGTGACCGCATCGCCAAACTGCAGGCGCGGCTGCCGTCCGGCGTGAAGGTCGTACCCATCTACGACCGCACCGAATTGGTCCGCCACACGGTCACCACCGTGGGCGAGAACCTCGTGGTCGGGGCGCTGCTGGTGATGGCGGTTCTGGTGGTCTTCCTGTCGAGCTGGCGCGCAGCTTTGATCGTGGCCACGGTGATTCCGCTGGCCCTGCTGTTCGCCTTCATCCTCATGAATGCGCGTGGCGTCTCGGCCAATCTGATCTCGCTGGGCGCGGTGGACTTCGGCATCATCATCGACAGCGCCGTCGTCATCGTCGAAGCGCTGATGGTGCGGTTGGCGCTGAAGGCCGGGCCCGCAACCGAGAACCAAGGCGTCCTGCCGAATGCCGCCAGGCAGCAGCGCTTGCACATCCTGCACCGCACCCTGTCCGATCTGGCCCACCCGGTGCTGTTTTCCAAGGCCATCATCATCCTGGCCTTCGTCCCCATCTTCACCTTCCAGCGCGTGGAAGGAAAGATCTTCACGCCGGTGGCCTTGACGCTGAGCTTCGCGCTGCTGGGTGCGGTGCTGTTGACCTTCCTGCTGGTGCCTGCGCTGCTGTCCTTCACGCTGAACAAGCGTTCGCTGGTGGAGAAGCACAAGCCCTGGCTGGAGCGCCTGCAAGCGCGGTACCGTCGCCTGGTCGGCTTCACGATGCGGCACGGCCGGGCCACCTTGTGGCTGTCCAGCCTGGTCGTCGTCGTCGCCCTCGTGCTGGCGCCACATCTGGGCAGCGAATTCCTGCCCAAGCTGGACGAAGGCAACATCTGGCTGGCGATCACTTTGCCGACTTCGGCGGCGCTGGAAACGACGAAGGCCGTGGAGCTGAAGGTACGTGCCAAGCTCCTGGCCTACCCCGAGGTGGCTCACGTCATCTCGCAGTCGGGGCGCCCCGATGACGGTTCTGACCCCAAGGGCCCGAACAACCTAGAACTGCTGGTGGATCTGAAACCGCGCGGCGGCTGGCGTTTCCCGGACAAGGATGCGCTGGTGGCGGACATGTCCGACCAACTCGCGGCCATCCCCGGCATCAGCGCGAACTTTTCGCAGGTCATCCAGGACAACGTCGAGGAATCGCTGTCCGGATTTCGTGGCGAGATCGTGGCCAAGATCAGCGGTGAGAACCTCGACATCCTGGAAGAGAAGGCCAGTCAGGTTGCTGTCGTCATCCAGTCCATACAGGGTGCAACCGACGTCGAAGCCACGCGCATTGGCGGACAGACCGAGGTCGTCATCACGCCGGACCGCGCCAGGCTAGCGCGCTACGGCATCGCCATCAACGATGTCAACATGGTCATCAGCGAAGCGCTCTCGGGCGCAGCGGTCAGCACCTATTTTCAGGGCGACAAGCGCTTTGATGTGGTGTTACGCGTGGGCGACAAGTACCGCAACAGCGTCGACGCCTTGTCGGGTCTTCAACTGACTATTCCGGGCACGCAGGTGGGCAATGGTCCAGGCACAGTGGCACTGTCCGATGTGGCCCGCGTCGAGGTCCGGCAAGGAGCCTCGCGCATCCTGCGCGACTCGGGTTCGCGCAGCGTCATTGTGAAAGTCAACCTGCTGGGCCGCGATCAGGGCAGCTTCGTCGATGAAGCGCAGCGCAAGGTGGCCGAGGCCGTCACGCTGCCGCCGGGCTATGACCTGGTCTGGGGCGGCCAGTTCGAGAACTCGCAGCGCGCTGCACAGCGCCTGATGGTGATCGTCCCGCTGACGCTTTTGCTGATCTTCTCTCTGCTGTTCTGGGCTTTCCGTTCGGTACGCCTGGCCACGCTGGTCCTGGCCATGGTGCCCTTCACGCTCATTGGCGGCCTGGGCGCGCTGGGTCTGGCCGGGCTGCATCTGTCGGTGTCCGCGGCCGTGGGGTTCATTGCGGTGGCCGGCATCTCGGTGCAGAACGGGGTGATCATGGTGGAGGAAGTCATCGCCGGCGTGCGCCGTGGCTTGCGTGTGCGCTTTGCCATCGTCAGCGGCGCGGCAAGCCGGCTGCGCCCAATCCTGATGACCGCGCTGATGGCGGGTCTGGGTCTGCTGCCTGCGGCGCTTTCGCATGGCATCGGCAGCGAGACGCAGCGGCCGTTTGCCTGCGTCATCGTGGGCGGGATCGTCACTGGCACGCTGTTCACCCTGCTGGTCCTGCCGCTGGCCATGTGGCGCTTTGGCAATTTCGCCGAGGTCGTCGCCCAGGCCGGCAAGGACGATGGCGACGAGGCCGATAGCTTCATTCAGGGAAGTGCCGTATGAAGCCGGGGTCCAAAGTCCAAACAGGAAGCCGCTTTTGCCTTTGTGCGGGTGCGGCAGTGCTGCTGGTTGGCTGCGCCGTCGGGCCCGAATACCGCCGGCCCAGCGTCGCGGCGTCCACAGGCTACTCGTCAGAGCCTTTGCCAGCAGCCACAGCCGTCGCGACGATGGCGGGCGCTGAGGCGCAGCGCTTCGAGGTGGCAGGCACGATACGCGCCGACTGGTGGAAGCTGCTGCAGTCCCCCGTGTTGAACCGCTATATCGAGCGCACGCTGGCCGCGAATCCCAGCCTGGAGGCGGCGCAGGCTGCATTGCGTTCGGCCCAGGCGCTGGTCGATGCGCAGCGCGGCTATGCCTTCCCGTCCGTTCAGGCCGGCTACACGCCCACACGCACCAAGATCGCTGGTAACCAGGGTGGCAATTCGCCTGGCGTGCAGGGCGACGGCTCGATCATCAGCGCCGGTCAGGGCACACCGGCCAGCGCGGGTGGAACGGCGCCATTCAATGCCCCGGTGATCTACAACTTTCACACCGCGCAGCTCAGCGTGGGCTACACACCCGATGTCTTCGGCGGCAACGCTCGCCAGGTCCAGGCGCTGCAGGCGCAGGCCGAAGTGCAGCGTTTCCAGTTGGAGGCCGCCTACGTCACGTTATGCACCAACGCCGTCGCGGCTGCCGTGCAGGACGCGATGCTGCGCCAGCAGATCGCCACCAGCCAGGAGATGGTCGAATCCGCCCAAGTCGCGCTGGAATTGGTGCAGCGCCAATTGAAGGCGGGCTATGCCTCACGACTGGACCTTGCGAACCAAGCGCAGGCGGTGGCACAGGCGCGGGCTGTGCTGCCGCCCTTGCGCAAGCAACTCGAACAGAATCGAGACCTGCTGCGCGCACTGGCGGGTGCGGTGCAAGACACGGAAGTTCCGGCCTTCAGCCTGGATGCGCTGAAGCTGCCGCAGGAACTTCCTCTAACTCTGCCTTCGCAATTGCTCGAGCAGCGCCCCGACGTGCGCGCCGCGGAAGCCCAGCTGCAAGCCGCCAGTGCCCAGGTTGGCGTGGCACACGCCGCCCGGCTGCCGCAGTTCAGCATGTCGGCGAACGCAGGGGGTGCTGCGGCCAGCATCGGCCAGATGTTCTGGAACAGCGGCCGTTTCTTCGATCTGGCCTTGAGCATCACGCAACCGATCTTCGACGCGGGCACGCTGAAGCACCGCGAACGCGCCGCGCAGGAAAACTTGCAGCAGGCCGCGGCGCAGTACCGCGCCACGGTGATTGCTTCGCTGCAGAACGTGGCCGACACGCTGCAGGCCGTGCAGGCGGATGCCGAAGGACTACGGGCGGCCGCCGAAGTGACCGAGACGGCGGGCATTGCATTGGCGCTTGTGCGACGCCAGCATGCCAGCGGTTATCTCGACCGCCTAGCCCTGATCAACTCGGAGCAAGCGGTGCGCCAAGCGCAACTGGCCCTGGTGCAGGCCAGGGCCTTGCGGTTGCTGGACACCGCGGCCCTCTTCCAGTCACTGGGAGGCGGCTGGTGGAACAGGCTCGGGGCAGGCGCCGAGACAGCCCCAGCTTTTGCGGCCACTTCAGGCAGAGCGCAGCCGTGAGCCCCGGGTCAGAAGTCGTGCCAGATCGATGTGGTTGCGACCTGCTGCCGACTTCGGATGTCCAGTGGCGATTCAGTGACGCGACGGGCGAAGAACACCTTGAAGGCCTGCATGTCAAAACGCCAATGCGGGCTGAAACGGTGCTCGAAGCTCAGCGTCAGGCAGCGGTCCGTCCAGCCGGCACCGGAGTTGAACGCTGCCAGACCAGAGGCTGTGCCTTGCTCGGGTGTGATGCCGAAGTAGCTGCTGCGGTAGGGTCCGTTCGCCCAGGTCGTGGACAGGCCGATGCCCAGCAGGTCCTTACCGATGGGAACGCCGCTGGTCACGCCCAATTCCAGTTGAACGCCGTCGTGATGCTGCCCGGCGCCCACAAGCAGGCCACTTTGCAGAAGCAAGGCTTCGAAAGGCGCGTGGTTGGCGAAGGCCTCGGCCTGCAGCCTGGGCCCGACGGCTCCGACGCCGGGGGGCACATCGCTACTGTGTCGGCCAAGCTGCGGCCAAAGTCGCAGCCCGAACTGCGTTTCCTTGTGCCGCGACATGTTCCATCCCACACCGCTGTCTGTCGAGACGAACAAGCCCTTCTCATCGCGCCACTCGAATGCTGGCAGCAAGGAGGTTTGGCTTTGCCCGGCACCAGGGAACTTCGGGAGCCTCCACAGTGAAGCTCCGAACGACGTTGCTGCTTGCTGCGGCGGAGGGTCCAGCAGCAAGAGGTTGCCCCATGCGCGGCCTGAGGATGGCAGCATTCCCAGCAACGCAAAGAGCGTCGCAGATGCAAGCGCTTTGCGGCTTAGCGCGGGCTGCCCGAAGTTGCAACTCACGGTCGGAGCCGTCCAGAGTCGGGCCAAGCGAGCGTGCCGCTGCCTGGGCCGCCGCCATTGACGAAATCGATGATGGGCTGCCATTGCTCAGCTGCGGCGTCCTCATGAAGGCTGTCGTGCTTCATCCCATGCAGCGCTACAAACCGGGCGCGCGGCCCGGCAGCTTCAGCCAGGCGCCGGCCCATCTGCAGCGGTATGACCTCGTCGGCATCGCTGTGCATGACCAAGGTATCGGGACCCTGGCTGGCCATCGCGAGCTCGTTGTCCCACAGGTCGGGCAGCACCGCGGCCAGCCAAGGCGCTGCGAGTCCTGTCTGTGTCGCCATTTCCCGCGCCGAAGTGAATCCGGCATGGACCACCACCCCGGCCGGCTTTGGGTCAAGACCCGGCAGAACGTCCAGCATCACGGCATTGCCCAGCGAGTGCCCCAGAACGTAGCGCGCCTGTGCTTGCGGCCATTGCTCGACGAAGGCGCGGTAGGCCGCCATCGCGTCTTCGTGCAGATGGGTCACCGAAGGTGTGCCCGTGCTGTCGCCGAAGCCGCTGTAATCGAAAACCATGGAAGCGATGTCCACGGTGCGCAGGTTCGCCTGCACGCGCGACCAGTCGGAAATCGATTCCCCATTCCCGTGGAAGATGAGTACCGCGCGCGAAGTGGTTGTACTGGCCGGTACAACGCGGGCTTGCAGGAGACGGCCATTCACTTGCAGCGACAGCGTGTCGAAGGGTGCGCCGAAATCCAAAGGGGTTTCGCGACCCAGGGCCTTGACTTCTATCCCTTCGCGTTCCAGTTCGTGAACGGCAAATTGCTGGGCCGCATAGCCCAGGAAGGCCAGCAAACCCAGGCCTATGAGCCAGCACCACGCGAAAAACTGGCGCGTGCGGAAGGCCTGCGACAGCTTCCGCAGCCCCTTGCCCGAAAACCGGCTCGCTGTCGCAACGACAGCGCTGCATGTTGCCCCCCTTCACCACTTTCTGCCAAAGGATGCCCGCAGATTGCGCCGCCCAAGCATCGCCCCAAAGATTGCTGGATTGCGTCTGAGCCAGACTCAGGCGTTGGATGGCTTCGCCGCTGCGGTGGCCAGCACGTCGTCGATGGCCCGAGCCACATCGCCCAGCGTGATCTCCAGTTGTCGCGGATCGAGACGGCTCTCTGGAATCCTGAGGTTGAAGCGATCCTCGACCGCAAACACGAACTCCATCAACTCCAACGA
>JANYKR010000246.1 GCA_025358155.1 Betaproteobacteria bacterium | reverse complement strand
ATCGAATTGGTCTTGCCCGAGCCGGCCGAGTGCTGCACCAGGTACTTGTTGCCGGGGCCCTCCAGCGTGACGGCCTCCACCAGCTTGCGCGTCACGGTGAGCTGGTGATAGCGCGGGAAGATCCAGCCGACCAGCTGCTTCTTGGCGTTCTTCACCGGCACCAGGTAGCGCCCGAGAATTTGCAGGAAGCTGTCGCGCTGCCACACCTCTTTCCAGAGGTAGTCGGTGGCGATGCCGGCTATCCCTGACAAGTTCGGTGGGTTGCCGGCGCCACCGGCGTTGCCCTGGTTGAACGGCAGGAACGTGGTGTCCAGCCCGGCCAGCCGGGTCGTCATCTCGGCCGCCGCGTTGCTGACGGCGAAATGCACCAGCGCCCCGCCGGGGAAGGCCAGCAGCGGCTCGGCCACGTTCCTGGGCTTGAAGAACGGTTCGCGGTCGGTCTTGTACTGGTAGACCGCGTCCTGCACGCTTTGCGTGTAGTGGCTCTTGAGCTCGGACGTGGCCACCGGGATGCCGTTGACGAACAGCACCAGGTCGATGCTGTTTTCATGGTGCGCGGAGTAGTGCACCTGGCGCACCACCCGCAGACGGTTGGCGGCGTACCGGGCCTGCAGGTCGGCGTTCATCGCCAGTGCCGGCTTGAACTGGCACATCGCCACCGCGTGCTTCAGACCGACCATCTCGAAGCCCTGGCGCAGCACCGCCAGCGTGCCCTGGCTGTCCAGCGCCTTGCGCAGGCGCTCGGCCACCACCTTGGGCGCGGCGCCACCGTGGCTCTTCTCGATGGCTTCCCAGGCCTTGGGTTGGCTGGCCTTGATCCAGGCGATGGCGTCATCGACCAACAGCGCCTGCGTGCGGTCGTAGCGGCCAGCATCCTCAGCGTCGTAGAGCCAGCCTGCGGCCGTCAGGTCGGCGCAGATTTCATCTTCGAGGTGGATTTCGCGGTGCAGGGTCATGGCCAAGGGCCTTCCGACAGCGGCGGGCGATCAATACACCGCGTCATGGTCGCCGACGTTGATGGGGATGATCTGCTGCTCACTGACCAGCAGGTGCAAGGTGATGCGGTAGGACAGGTTGATCGACACCGAATGCAGGCCGGCCAGGCGGCCGCCCAAGGGGTGCAGGCGCAGGGAAGGGTGATGCGGATTGAGCGCCAGCAAGGCCAGTGTCTTGGTGTAAGCGCGCGCCATGTCCGGATGGCGCTGCAGGAAGCGCTTGGCGATGCGCGTGTAGCGATCGGTGAAGACCAGTTGGTAGGGCATGGGCAAGTCTCAAGGGCAACCCGGTGGCGCAACCGGCCTCACGCGGGGCAGCCCTCAGGCGGCCTTGGCCTTGGTCCGGGCCTTGACCTGGGGCTTGGCCTGGGGCTTGGCCCCGCCGCGCCGGCGCGGCATGGCAGGCGCTTGGGGCGGCAGGGCTTTGGCGCCTGCCGCGCGGTCGTTAGCGATCAGGGCCTGCAGGCGGGCCGCGTGCTGATCGGCAGATTCGACGACAAAGCGACCGGCGGCGATGTCGGCATGGCTTTCGGCCAGCGCCGCCTCCAGTTCGCATTCACGCAGGTGCTGGTAGTGGTGCAGGTCCATCACCACGTAGCGGTCGGCCCCACGCACCGACACCACCGCCTCGGTGCGGCCATCGGCCAGCACTGCCTCGATGGCGGCAATGCCGCGGGTCTTCAGGTCATTGGCGGTGATGTGGGGCATGGCAGTCTCGCAGGTGCGGCAGATCGCATTGTAGATCGCACGATTCAAAGTGCGGTCGAAAGAATGATTCAGGGTGCCGGTGAAGGCGCGAAGCCGCGCACGTCGATCTTGCCGGTGACGGCGGCGGAGATGAGGGCGGAGCGGCGCTCTACGAGAAGTGATGTGGCTTCCGTCGCCTCCTCCACCAATTCGTCGAACCTCCTTGCCTGCAAGGCAAGCGAGGCCGCAATAGCCGATTGCTCAACCGACGGCGGAACTGGGAATCTGAGGTTCGCTATCTGCTCACACGTAATGGCTGCTTTCGTGCTTCCACCCTCCTCGCTATCTGTTCGCAATTTCAAATATGCCATGTCAAATAGCCCACGGAGATAGCTCAATTTGACCGCTTCGTTGCGCGGCTTTACATAGGCGATGTGCTGGTTAATCGTCGCTTCGAGTAGCAACGTACACGCCATGCCGCGAGTTCTTCCTTGCCCGGTAATGCCTAGGAGAATCGCGGGAGGTTGCACTTTGGGAAGATGGCACTCGGCTAACGCCAAATCAGTGACAAATTCCTCCGCTTGCGTCACTTTGTCTTGGTTCACAACCGTACTGCTTAGCCAAGGAAATCCCGTTGAAGTCCAGTAGTCAGGCCGATCCCGGTTCGGCGTCGATCCGTTTCCAACGTCAGCAAAAAACTTGAGCGGCACCACTCGCCAATGTGCCGGCACCTTCCCCAGCCACTCCACCCCTGAATCCTTCATCGGCACGTTCGGGTTCAGCCCCTTCGTGACGGACAGCGAGATCACCGCCTGGCGCTTCTCTTTCAGTAGATCGATCAGGCGCATCTGCTCTTCGACCAGGACGTCAATCTTGTCGGTTTCGCGATCAAGGAAGGTGGCGATCGCCGCCTGTTCCTCGCGTCCAGGAATCGGACCCTTCAAACGCATTAGGTCAGAAGCATTGATGGCCGGATAGCTGATCCCTACTGACCG
>JANYKR010000229.1 GCA_025358155.1 Betaproteobacteria bacterium | reverse complement strand
GCTGGTGGCCGCCGAGGGCCCCGCGGCGTTGCGCGCAGTGGCCGAGTCAGAACTGGCCGCAGTGCTGCCGGACCTGAACCTGCCCGGGCTCGACGGCATCGAGGTTTGCCGGCAGATCCGCCGCAAATCGGCCGCAAATCGGCCGTGCCCATCCTGATGCTCACCGCTCGCATCGACGAAATCGACCGCATCATCGGTCTGGAGATCGGCGCGGACGACTGCCTGTGCAAGGCCTGCAGTCGCAGGGAGGTGGTGGCCCGTGTGCGCGCCCTGCTGCGGCGCACGCAGGGCCATTTGTCCGGGGCGGGTGTGGCTGGCGCGGCCGGTGAGCCGCTGTTGCGGGTGGGCAACTTCAGCGTGTCCGACGTCAGCCAGCGGGCCTGGTGGTGGGAACAGCCGCTGTGGCCGACCCCCACCGAGTGGCGGCTGTTGCGCAGCCTGCTGTTGCAGCCAGGCCGGGTGCTGGCCCGGGCACAGTTGCTGGAGACCATCCACATCGACTGCCGCGACGTCAGCGAGCGCGCGGTCGAAAGCCGCGTGAAGAGCATGCGCCGCAAGCTGCATGCGCTGGTCGATGTTGCACCCGGCATCACGACGGTGTAGGGCGCCGGCTACCGGCTGGACCTGCCCGTCGAAGGGTCGCGCCGCCAGAAGCGCGGTCGGCTGCACACCTGGCCCGAGAAACCTGCCGCCCTCGCACCGCTGCTGCCGCAACGGAACGGAAAACCCTGGTTGTGATTTTGTAATTACAGGATTACGTTGGTGGGATGGTCGACCCGATCCCCCTTCACGGCACCTCGCTGCACGACGGCGTGGCGGCGCGATTGCGCAACCTGGTGTTCGAGCGCGAGCTGGCACCGGGCAGCTTCATCGACGAGCTGACCCTGGCGGCCTCCTGGCAGATCAGCCGCACACCGCTGCGCGAAGCCCTGAAGGTACTGGCCGCGGAGGGCCTGGTTGAACTGGTGCCGCGCCGCGGCGCGCGGGTGATCGAGCTCACCGATGACGACGCCGAGCAGTTGTTTCCGGTGATGGCCATGCTGGAAGGCCGCTGCGCACTGGAGGCCACCCAACGCGCCACCGCCGACGACCTGGCGCAACTGCAGCGACTGCATGACCGTCTGGAGCGCCATGCTGCCACGCGTGACGTGGACGGTTACTACCGCGTCAATCACGAGTTTCATTCGCTGGTACAGGCGCTGGCAGCCAACCGCTGGCTGGGCCGCGCCACCGGCGACCTGCGTCGCTTCATGCGGCTGTGGCGCGGCCGGCAACTCAAGCTGCCCGGTCGCATCGACGCCTCGATCAACGAGCACCGCGGGTTGCTGGACGCCATCGTGCAGCGCGACGCCCCGCGTGCCGAGCGCGCCATGCAGGACCACCTGATGGCCCAGTTGGCGGCGCTGAAGGCGCTGCAGCGGGCCGAGGCGCTGCGTCGCCATGGCTGAGGACAAGCAGCGCACGCCTGCCGGTACCGACGCGCCGGCCACGGCCTCAACCGACAGGCCGACGCGCCGGCGCGCCGCAAGCGCTGCGCTGAGCGGCAAGCCCGAGCCCGCCAGTGCCGTCAAAGCAGCTAAGGCTGTCAAAGCCAACAAGCGCACCAAGCCAGCCTTCAGCGCCGCGCAAGACCGGCAGTTGCGTGCGCTGCTGCTCGACTGCCGGCGCCTGCTGTCTGAGCGCGGCGAGGCCAACGGTCCGGGCATTGCGCAGGCCATCGTCGGCCAGATCGACGGCCTGGCGGACGAGTTGCGGGGCCGGCTCTTCGAGCACCTGGCGCACGACTACTCGCCCGACCCCAAAAAGGTGCTGGCCGCTGCCCTGGCCTACGCCCAGGCGCCTGCCAACAGCGCCCACCTGATCCAGCTGACGCAGGCCGCCGAGCCGCCGCGCCAGGAGCTGTTTCGCCGCATCAACCGCGCGCCGGGCGGCACTGCAGCGCTGGTGCGACTGCGCCGGGCGCTGCTGGAGCGCCTGCGGAGCAAGCCGGCGTTGGCCGGGGTCGAGCACGACCTGCTGCACCTGCTGTCGAGCTGGTTCAACCCGGGGTTTTTGCAAATGTGCAAGGTGGACTGGAGCTCGCCCGCCCAGCTGCTGGAGCAGATCATCCACCACGAGGCGGTGCACGAGGTGGACGGCTGGGACGACCTGCGGCGTCGCCTGCAACCGGACCGGCGCTGTTTTGCGTTTTTCCACCCGCAACTGCCCGACGAGCCGCTGATCTTCGTCGAAGTGGCGCTGGTGCCCGAGCTGGCCGGCGCCATCGCACCGCTGATCGACAAGAAATCGCAGCCGCTGGCGCCCGACCAGTTCAGGGTGGCGGTGTTTTATTCGATCAGCAACTGCCAGCCCGGCCTGCGCGGGGTGTCGCTCGGCAACTTCTTGATCAAGCGGGTGGCCGAGCAGCTCAAGCAGGAGCTGCCCCAGCTCAAGACCTTCTGCACCCTGTCGCCCATCCTTGCGCTGGGCGTCTGGCTGCACCAGCTGGGCAGCCCGGCGCACGACCCGCCCAAGCCGGGCAGCGCGTTGGCCGGTCTGCCCGCCGCCGCCGCCGAGCGCGCGCTGAATGCCCTCGCCGTGCTGCGAGCGGCCGCTGGCGACGACCTGCAAGCACTGAACCACGCCAACACACTCAGCGCGCTGCCCGCCGCCGCGCACCACGCGCTGTGGCGCCTGGCGGCGCTGTACCTGGTGCACCGGTCGGCCCAGCCCGGCGGCGACCCGGTGGCACGCTTCCACCTGGACAACGGCGCCCGACTCGAGCGCCTCAACGCCCAGGCCAACCTCTCGGTCAAAGGCCTCAAGCAATCGGCCGGGCTGATGGTGAACTACCTTTACGATCTGACCCGCATCGAAACCTGCCACGACCGGTTCGTGCGGGGCCGGGTCGTCCACTCTCGCGCCCTGTCGGCGCTGCTCTGACCCTCGATCAAGCGACCCGCCGGTAGCCCGGCCGGCTGCACAGCCCGACAAATCCCACCACAACAGGAGACAAGATGACCCTCATGCTGACACGTACCGGCCTGGCGCACCCCCAGTCGCACGCCCAGTCGCAACCGCTGGGGCAGCGCCGCAACCCGCTGTCGCGCGCCACCGCCGCGCTGGCCACCCTGCTGCTGGCTGCCGCCCCGCTGGGCTCGGCGCTGGCCCAGGCCTGGCCCACCAAACCGGTCACGGTCGTTGTGCCCTTTCCGGCCGGGGGTGGCACCGACGCCTTTGCCCGGCCGCTGTTTGCGGTGATGACCAAGAACGCCGGCAAGCAGTTTGTGATCGACAACAAGGGCGGCGCCGGTGGCACCGTGGGTGCCAGCCTGGCGTCTCGCGCGGCGCCTGACGGCTACACCTTTTTCATGGGCGCGGTGCACCATGCGATCGCGCCGTCGATGTACCCCAAGCTGGACTACAACCTCGAGGCCGACTTCATCCCGGTGGGCCTGGTGTCCAGCGTGCCGCAGGTCATCGTGGTCAACCCGCAGCGGGTGCCGGTGGCCGACCTGAAGGGCCTGCTCGACTTCCTGCGCAAGAACCCCGGCAAGCTCAACTACGGCTCGGCCGGCAACGGCACCTCACACCACCTGGCGGGTGAGCTGTTCAAGCTGCAGACCAAGACCTTCATCACCCACATTCCGTACCGGGGCGCCGGCCCGGCGCTGCAAGACCTGATTGCCGGCCAGGTCGACCTGATGTTCGACGGCCTGGGCTCGTCGGCCACGCACATCAAGAACGGCCGCATCAAGGCTTTGGCGGTGGCGTCGGACAAGCGCGCGCCGGGCTTCCCGGACGTGCCGTCCAGCACCGAGGCCGGTGTGCCCAGCTACCAGGTGGCCACCTGGTACGGCCTGTGGGCGCCCAAGGGCACACCGCCGGCGGCCATTGCAGCGATGCAGGCCGAGATGAAAAAGGCGCTGGCCAGCGACGAGCTCAAGACCATCTGGTCCGGTCTGGGCGCCAATCCGCCCAACCTGTGGGGGCCGGATTTTGGCCAGTTTGTCGGCGCTGAGATCAAGCGGTGGGCAGACGTGGTCAAGAACTCCGGCGCCAAGCTGGACTGAGACCACGCGCCCGCTCCGCCGTCTGCACTGCATCCGCAAGCTACTTATCCGGCATTCGCCAACCCGCCCATGACCAAGCCGAGCAACCTCAACCTGTTCGCCGCGCTGCGCGCCGCCTTCCCTGCCGACCTGGACCAGGTGGCGATCGAACTCGCCGACCCTGGCGCAGCCGCAGCGGCCTACACCTGGCGCGATCTGGAGCGCGGCACGGCGATGCTGGCCAACCTGCTGGACTCGCTGGCCTTGCCCGCCGGCAGCCGGGTGGCGGTGCAGACCGACAAAAGCGTCGAAGCGCTGATGCTCTACCTGGCCGTGCTGCGCGCCGGCCTGGTGTACCTGCCGCTCAACACCGCCTACCAGGCCGCTGAGATCGAGTACTTCATCGGCAACGCCGAGCCCGCCGTGGTGGTGTGTGCGCCCAAGCACTTTGCGTGGGTCAGCCGGATCGCGTTTTCAGCCGGCACGGCCCATGTCTTCACGCTGGGTGAGGCCCAGAACGGCAGCCTGCTCGAGCGCGCCGCCGCCCACAGCGACCAACACACGCCGGCCCTCAGGCAAGCCGACGATCTGGCCGCCATCCTCTACACCAGTGGCACGACCGGGCGCAGCAAAGGCGCGATGCTGAGCCACGGCAATTTGCTGAGCAACGCCCTGACCTTGAAGCAGGCATGGGACTGGCAGCCTGGCGACGTGCTGATCCACGCCTTGCCAATCTTCCATGTGCACGGCTTGTTTGTGGCCTCGCACGGCGCGCTGATCAACGGCAGCAAGATGATCTGGTTGAACCGCTTCGACCCCGTGGCGGTGATCCGGCACCTGCCCGAAGCCACCATCTTCATGGGCGTGCCCACGCTCTACGTGCGTTTGCTGGCCGAGGCCGGCTTGACACGCCAGGCCTGCCAGTCGATGCGGCTGTTCATCAGTGGCTCGGCGCCGCTGCTGGTGGAAACCTTCGACGCCTGGACCGAGCGCACCGGCCATGTGCTGCTTGAGCGCTACGGCATGAGCGAGACCGTGATGCTGACCAGCAACCCCTGCCGCGCGGCAGTGGGTGACCGGCGGCGTGGCACCGTCGGCCCGGCGCTGCCCGGCGTGGGCGTGCGGGTGGTGGACGACGCGGGCACCGGTTGCCCGGCCGGCAAGATTGGCCAGGTCCAGGTGCGGGGCCCGAATGTGTTTGCCGGCTACTGGAAGCTGCCGGAGAAGACGCAAGAGGAGTTCAGCACCGACAGTGCAGGCCAACGCTGGTTCAAGACCGGCGACGTCGGCCAGCTGGCGGCCGACGGCTACCTCACGATCGTCGGCCGCAGCAAGGACTTGATCATCAGCGGCGGCTACAACGTCTACCCGGCGGAAATCGAAGGCGTGCTCAACGACATGCCGGGCGTGACCGAATCGGCGGTGATCGGCGTGCCGCACCCCGACTTTGGCGAGGCCGTAGTGGCCGTGCTGGTAGCCAAGCCCGGCAACAGTCTGAACACCGACGCGATGATCGCCCAGCTCAAGCGCCAGATCGCCAACTTCAAGGTGCCGAAGCAGGTGTTTGTGGTCAGCGAACTGCCCCGCAATGCGATGGGCAAGGTGCAGAAAAACCTGTTGCGGGTCCAGCACGCGCAGCTGTTTGCATGAGCAGTCAAGGCCTGCCGGCAAATTCGCCGGCAAGCGCATCAACGCCGGGCCGAGAACGCAGCACTGCTGCGACCTGCCCTCGCTGCGGCGCCGGCTTTCACTGCGGCGCCAGCGGCAGCGCGCCTTGCGCCTGCAGCACCGTAAAACTCAGCGCTGGTCAGCTCGCGGGCTTGCGCCAGCGCTACGGCAACTGTCTGTGTCTGGCCTGTCTGGCCAGCTTGCCTGCGGCGCTTTGATCCGCCGCAATGACCTGACGGCCGGCACCAGCCAAAGTGCGCAAGCGCACAGACCTCCGCCACCCTCCCGTTCATGCTGAGTTTTGGGGCCGATCCGTGTCCCGCTGAACCCAACCCCATTCACAAGGACTCACCATGAACAAAGACCAAGCCAAGGGCACCGCCAAAGAAATTGCCGGCAAGGTGCAAGCCAAAGTCGGCAAAGCGATTGGCAGTACCGAGCAGCAGGTCAAGGGCCACGCCAAAGCGTTGGAAGGCCAGGCCCAGCAGGTCGTCGGCGACGTCAAGGCGACGCTCAAGGACATGAACAAAAAGGCCTGACCGCCAGACCCGCTTGCTGACGGGTCCGAGCCCATCGCCCGCCGGCTGGCAGGCTGAGCTCAGCCGCAAACCGGTGCGCTTGCGCGCCGCACGCTGCCTTTGCAGCCTTCTGTCGAAGGGGAAATCATGCTCGAAACCGTTGCCGTCTTGCTCATCGTGCTGTGGCTGCTCGGCCTGGTCACGTCCTACACCTTGGGCGGCTTCATCCACATCCTGCTGGTGCTGGCGGTGGTCGTGATCCTGGTGCGAGTGATCAGCGGCCGGCGCGCCCTTTGATGCACCTGACCGGAGAAACCTCATGAATCCCGCAAAGCTCATCGCCGTGTTGTTGATCATCGGCGGCGTGTTGGGCCTCGCCTACGGCGGCTTCAGCTACATCAGTGAAACCCACCGCGCCGACATCGGTCCGTTGCACTTGGAAGTCAACGAGCGGCAGACCGTCAGCATCCCGATCTGGGCCAGTCTTGCCGCCGTGGTGGCCGGCGCGGCGGTGCTGATCGCGTCGAAAAAGCCTTGACGCTTCTGGCGCAACAAACGATCCCGGACCGCTGACCCGCCGCAGCGGTCAGCACCAGTCGGGCCAATGCCTGACCGAACCTTGACTTTCACTAATACTTCTATCAACATAGAAATATGGAAGAAAAGAACGCTGTGATCGCCCTTGCTGCGCTGGCCCAGGGCATGCGACTGCGGATTTTTCGCACGCTGGTCGGCGCAGGCCCGCTGGGCATGACGCCGGGTGCGTTGTCTGCAACGCTCGACGTGCCCGCGTCGACGCTGTCGTTTCACCTCAAAGAGCTGATGCACGCCGGCCTGGTCTGGCAAGAGCGAGAGAGCCGCAACCTGATCTATCACCCCGCGCTGGACCAGATGACCGACCTGCTCAGCTACCTCAGCGCCCATTGCTGCCTGGGGGCGGGCTGCGCCGCCGTGCCAGCCCCTCGTCGCACCCCCTGCTGATCCGACAAAGCCCGATGACCACCCACGTCCTGATCCTCTGCACCCACAACTCGGCGCGCAGCGTGCTGGCCGAGGGCATGCTCAATCACTGGGCCGGCAAGCTCGGCTGTGATGTGCGGGCGCACAGTGCCGGCAGTGCACCCAGTGGCCGGATCAACCCGCTGGCGCTGGAGGTGTTGAACCAAGCCGGCATGGCCACCGGCGCCTGCCGCAGCAAACGCTGGGACGAGTTCATCGCCGACGGCGCACCTCCGCTGGCCATCGTGATCACGGTTTGCGACAGCGCTGCTGCTGAGACCTGCCCGGTGTTCGTTGGCGCCGCGGCCGGCCAGCCGGTCAAGTTGCATTGGGGCTACCCGGACCCCTCCAATGCCGAGGGCGGCGAGGCGGGCAAGCGGCGTGCGTTCGAGCTGACCCGCCAGGCCATCGGCTACCGGATGCTGCAGCTGCTGGCGTTGCCGCTGGGCAGCATGGACCGCAGCGCATTGCAGGTGGCGCTGGCCGAGATCAGCCGCAACTGAGCGCGACCCCATGACCACCGCCCCCCTGCCGCCCGCCTCGTCCCCCGCCGCGACCTTGAGCGTTTTTGAACGCCACCTCAGCTTTTGGGTGTTCTTGTGCATCATCGTCGGTACCGCGCTCGGGCAGTGGCTGCCCGGCCCGGTCCAGGCGATTGGCCGCATGGAGGTCGCCAAAGTCAATCTGCCGGTCGGACTGCTGATCTGGGTGATGATCATCCCGATGCTGCTGCGGGTGGACTTCGGCGCGTTGTCCGAGGTCAGGCAGCACTGGCGCGGCATTGGCGTCACGCTGTTTGTCAACTGGGCTGTCAGGCCGTTTTCGATGGCACTGCTGGGCTGGATCTTCATCCGGCATGTCTTCGCGCCGCACCTGCCTGCCGCTCTGCTCGACAGCTACATCGCCGGCCTGATCCTGCTGGCCGCAGCGCCTTGCACGGCGATGGTGTTGGTGTGGAGCCGCCTGACCGGTGGCCCCCCGCTGTTCCCCTGCCCACGCCCATGCCGCACCCCGACGCCAGCCTGCCCCTGATCGACCCCGACCTTTTCGACCACCCGACCGGCGCTCGCCTGGCCGGCGTCGGCTCATCGACCCACGCCCCGCGCTTCTTGCTGTTGTACGGCTCGCTGCGCGAGCGCTCGTACAGCAAACTGCTCACGCAAGAAGCCGCCCGCCTGCTGGTGGCGATGGGCGGCGAGGCCCGCATCTTCGACCCCGCTGGCCTGCCGCTGCCCGACGCCGCGCCGGACAATCATCCCAAGGTGCAAGAGCTGCGCGACGCCGCGACCTGGGCCGAAGGCATGGTCTGGACCTCGCCCGAGCGCCACGGCGCGATGACCGGCCTGATGAAGGCGCAGATCGACTGGATTCCGCTGAGCATCGGTGCCGTGCGGCCCACCCAGGGCAAGACGCTGGCGGTGATGGCGGTGTCGGGCGGCTCGCAGTCGTTCAACGCGGTCAACCAGATGCGCGTTCTCGGCCGCTGGATGCGCATGATCACCATCCCCAACCAGTCCTCCGTCGCCAAGGCCTTCACCGAGTTCGACGAAGCCGGCCGGATGAAGCCCTCGGCGTTTTACGAGCGTGTGGTGGACGTGATGGAAGAGCTGATGAAGTTCACCCTGCTCACCCGCGATGTTGCGCCCTACCTGGTGGACCGCTACAGCGAGCGCCGCGAGAGCGCGGCCGAGCTCTCAGCCCGGGTCAACCTGCGCTCGATCTGAGCGCGGGCATTCAACCCCAGCGACATGCATCGACTGCGAGGGTTGAGCGCAGGAGGCGCCTCGCCGTCAACTTTGAGCGTCGCGTCGACGCTCAGGCCTCGCTGCCTGGCCCGTGGTGGGTGCTGAACAAGCCGCGCGGATCGACAGCCGACTTCACGCCACGCAGCCGGGCCGCGTTGGCGCCCCAGAAGGCCCGCTGCCAGCCCCGCTGGAAGTAGTTGCTCTCGGCCACATAGGCGCCGCCCTGGGGCGCGACCTTGCGCAGCTCACCCGTGGCGCGTTCGATGGCCGCCGACTCCCTCGCGGCCGCAGCAGCATCGGGCTCGTGGCCGGCAATGCCGGGGTAGGCCGGGCCACCGCCGGCGCCCAGAATGGCCAGGGCAAAGGCCTCCAACATCACGGCTCAGCCGCACTGTCCGACAAAACCGCAGGCGGTGCAGAACTCGCAGCCGTCCTTCTGGATCAGCGTACGGTTGCCGCACTCGGGGCAGGGTTTGCCGGCCATCACGCCGGGCTGGCCGGCCGACACGGCTGGCGCGGCCGGGACGGCGGCGCCCGTCTTGCTGCCGGGCGCCGCCAGGATGCCCATCTCGTGCAGCGGCAGGCCGTCCTCGCTCAACACGCCCAACATCGCATAGCGGTGGATCACCAACCGAGCGATGTAGGCCACGGTGCTGGGCCAGGTCTGCTGGCGGCGCTGGCCGGGCACCGGCGCCATGAAATGGCCCAGCGGTTCGCCGACATTGAGCAGCTTGCGCAGCTTCATGCCGATCCAGGCCGGGTCCATCACCCGCATGTCGAGCGACAACAAGCGAGCCAGGCCATCGAAGGCGCGCGGGTAGTTGCCCGAGAAACCGACGGCGCAGGGACGGGTCACGGTGCCGCCATCGGCGCCGGGCAAGGACACCTCCTTGAGCGTCATCGTGAACGACTCGCCGGTGGCATGGTTGTCCACATCCACCGCCCAGGCCAGCGTGCCGGCGGTGCCGGTGCGGGGTTCTTCACGGCTGAACATCGCGTCCAGCACCGGGGTGGCGCCGCCCTCCTGCAAGGCGCCGAGCTGCTCGCAGCGCCAGCGGATCACTGCAGCGGTAGCCGCCACCACGCCGGGAAACAGCCGCATTTCGCCGCTGGGCGGGAACGGCATCTCGAAGGCCCGCTCCTCGGCCACCGTGGCGAGCGCGTCGAGCTTGAGCTTGAGCCAGGCGGCGTCGTTGGCCCGCATGTCCATCGACAAGGTCTTGGCCATCGCGCCGATGCCCCGCGGCTGCTCGGCGCCGTTGACCCAGACCTCGAACGGCACGTTCTGCGCAAACAGGCCGGTGCCGGGGCCGGCTTCGGCCGGCAGCTCGCCGACGAACAGCGAAAAATCGCCAAACGGGTGCTGGATCAAATAGCTCCAGGCCGGGTTGCCGCCGGGCAGCTCGGGCCGGCTCGGCCAGCGCAGGCTGGCTAGCACCGGCGCGGGCAGGCGGTCGAGCCGCAGGCGCTGGTTGGCGCCGTCAAAGGCGGCCGACAGGGGCTCGGGCTGCACCGGCGCCAGGGAGGCGATGGCCGGCGCTTCGGCCGCAGGGTTGACGGCGTCGGAAGCGCCGGCCCCGGGCGGCGCATCCACGCTCAGCACCGAGCCCAGCACCGCGTTGGGCCGGTAGGTGGCCAGGCCTTTCAGGCCAGCGCTCCAGGCTTGCAGGTACAGGTCCTGGAAGTCGGCGTAGGGGTAGTCAGCCGGCACATTGACGGTCTTGGAAATCGAGGTGTCGATGTAGGGTGCCACCGCCGCCACCATCGCGGCATGGGCCTCGGCGCTCATCTCCAGCGCGGTGACAAAGGCGTCGGTCAGCGGCGCGTCTTCGCCCTTCAAGTGGCGGTACAAGCGCCAGGCATGGTCCTCGACCGCGTAGTGCTTGAAGCTGTTGTCGGGCTCGCGCTTCTTGCGGGTGTAGCTCCAGCTGAAGGCGGGCTCGATGCCGTTGCTGGCGTTGTCGGCAAAGGCCAAGCTGATGGTGCCGGTGGGCGCGATCGACAGCAAATGCGAGTTGCGCAGGCCCTGGGCGCGGATTTTGTCCTTGAGCGCGGCCGGCAAGCGCGACGCAAAGTTGCCGCCACCCAGGTACAGGTCGGCGTTGAACAGCGGGAACGCACCGCGCTCGGCGGCCAGGTCGGCGCTGGCGCTGTAGGCGGCGTCGCGCATCACGGCCGAGATGCGGCTGGCGGCGGCGCGTGCGGCCTCGCTGTCGTAGCGCAGGCCCAGCATCACCAGCGCGTCGCCCAGGCCGGTAAACCCCAGGCCGACCCGGCGCTTGGCCATGGCCTCGGCCTGCTGCTGCGGCAGCGGCCAGACGGTGACATCGAGCACGTTGTCGAGCATGCGGGTGGCCACTGCGCAGACCTCGGCAAAACCGGCCTCGTCGAAACCGGCATCGCCCTCGAAGGGGCGCTGCACGAAATGGGTGAGGTCCACGCTGCCCAGGCAGCAACAGCCGTAGGGCGGCAGGGGTTGCTCGGCGCAAGGGTTGGTCGCCGCAATCGTTTCGCAATAGCCCAGGTTGTTGTCGGTGTTGATGCGGTCCAGAAACAGCACACCCGGCTCGGCGTGGTCGTAGGTGCTGCGCATGATCAAGTCCCAGAGCGCGCGGGCCGGCTGGCTGCGGTAGACCCACAGGCCGTCGGCGCGGCGGTAGGCGCCGGCGGCCTTGAGCGCCGGGCCTGGCTCGGCCTTGTGGAGCAGCTCGAACTCGGCATCGGCCTGCAACGCTTGCATGAACACATCGGTGATACCGACCGAGATGTTGAAGTTGCGCAGATCGCCTGAATCCTTGGCGCGGATGAATTTTTCGACATCCGGGTGGTCGCAGCGCAGCACCGCCATCTGGGCGCCACGCCGGCTGCCGGCACTCTCGACCGTCTCGCAACTGCGGTCGAACACCCGCATGTAGCTGACCGGGCCCGAGGCGCTGGACTGGGTGGGCGCAACCCAGGCACCCGCCGGCCGAATGCGAGAGAAATCGTAGCCCACGCCGCCACCGCGGCGCATGGTCTCGGCCGCCTCGGTCAAGGCGGTGTAAATGCCGGCAAAGCCCTCTTCGGGCTGCGAGATCGAATCGCCCACCGGCTGCACAAAGCAGTTGATCAGCGTGGCGGCCAGCGGCGTGCCGGCGGCCGAGTTGATGCGCCCTGCCGGCACAAAGCCACGGCGCTGGGCGTCGAGGAACCGGGCCTCCCAGGCGGCGCGCTGCTCGTCCGGTTCAGCCACAGCCAACGCGCGCGCGACGCGGCGGCGCACGTCGTCCAGCGTGGTCTCGTCGCCCTTGGCGTACTTTTCAGCCAGCACTTCGGCGCTGATCGCCTGGGGTGGCAAAGGGGCCCGCACCGCGCGTGAAGCCTTGGCAGCGGCCGCGCGCGTGGGCGCTGCGGCTTTGCCTGGCGTGATGGTGGCGGTGGCGGTGGCGGTGGCAGCGGCAGCGCTTGCCGCCGGGCCAGCGCTGGCAGGCTCGGCGTGGCTGGCCGCAGGGCGGTCGTCAAAGAGGTCGGACGCGGGGATGGCAGTGCTCATGGAATGTTCTTTCGTCGGCAAGCCCTGATGCTGGCGGCATTTGGCCGCAAGGGCCTTGATACGCCGCAGGGGTGCGTGTCCTGGTGGTTTATACAGTATTCTTGCGGCATCGGGCGAGCCACCAGGGCATGCCCCTGGCGCCTGGAACAAGGTCTTGACCGTGACTGAAACGGCCTCACGTCGGTCCGCAGGGGCCATTGTCTCGCCAGCCGCAACGCCCCTGCGCGAGGCGCAGACATTCAGCCGCAACGACCCCAACCCGTTCGCCACCCTCAACCCACAGCAACAGGCCGCCGTTGCCCATGGCAGCGCGCCCCTGCTGGTCTTGGCGGGCGCAGGCTCGGGCAAGACCCTGACGCTGGCCGCCCGCGTGGCCCGGCTGGTGCTGGACGGTGCCGACCCGAACCGGCTGCTGTTGTTGACGTTTTCACGCCGGGCTTCGCAAGAGATGGCCCAGCGCGCCGGCCGGGTGCTGCACCAGGCGCTGGGGCTGCGGGCCACCCAGCCGGCCCCGGTGCTGCCTTGGGCGGGCACCTTTCACGCCATCGGCGCCCGGCTGCTGCGCGAGTACGCGCCCTCCATCGGCCTGCCCGCGCACTTCAGCATCATCGACCGCAGTGATGCCGAGGACCTGATGGCCTGGATGCGCCAGCAGCAGGGGCTGGCGGCCACGCACAAGCGCTTTCCGCTCAAGGCCACCTGCCTGTCGATCTACAGCCGCTGCGTGAACCGGCAAGTGCCGCTGGCCGAGGTGCTGCGCGAGGACTTTCCGTGGTGCGCCGAGTGGCACGACGACCTGAAAGCCCTGTTTCGCGCCTACGCCACCGAGAAACAAGGCCAGCACACGCTGGACTACGACGATTTGCTGCTGGCCTGGCACCAGATGCTCGGCGATGCCGGGCTGGCGGCACACCTGGGCAGCCGCTTTGACCAAGTGCTGGTCGACGAGTACCAGGACACCAACCGGTTGCAGGCCGGCATCCTGCAGCGCCTCAAACCCGACGGGCAAGGCCTGACCGTGGTGGGCGACGATGCGCAATCGATCTACAGTTTTCGGGCCGCCGAAGTCGGCAACATCCTGGGCTTTGCGGCGCAGTTCGGCGCGGCCAGCCGGGTCATCACGCTAGACCGCAACTACCGCTCGACCCAGCCGATCCTGGACGCCAGCAACGCGGTGATCGCGCTGGCGCCCGAGCGCCATGCCAAGACGCTGTGGTGCGACCGCCCAAGTGCCCAGCGCCCGCTGCTGGTGACGGTGCAGGACGAGCTGGCCCAGGCGCGCTGGGTGGCGGACCATGTGCTGACGCAGCGCGAGGCCGGCTTGCGGCTCAAGCAGCAGGCGGTGCTGTTCCGCAGCGGCCACCACAGTGCCGCGCTGGAGCTGGAGCTGGCACGCCGCAACATCCCGTTTGTCAAGTTCGGTGGGCTCAAGTTTCTGGAGGCAGCGCATGTCAAAGACTTTCTGGCGCTGCTGCGCTGGGCGCAAAACCCGCGTTGCCGGTTGGCCGGCTTTCGGGTGGCGCAATTGCTGCCGGGTTTTGGACCTGCCCAGGCCCGGCGCCTGCTGGATGCGGTGGCCGCTGCCGAGCATCCAGCCCAGGCGATCCAGCACTTTATGCCGCCGCCGGCGGCCCGCACCGATTGGCAAGCGCTGGCCGCGCTGCTGGCCGAGTTGCAGGCCCCTGCGCAGACCGCCGAGCAAGCCCGCCGCTGGCCCGCCGAGCTGGCCTCCGTGCTGGCCTGGTACGCGCCGCATTTGCAGCGGCTCTACGGCGAAGACGCGGCGGTGCGCCAGCTCGACCTCGACCAGCTGCAGCGCCTGGCCGCCGGCACGGCCAGCCGCGAGCGCTTTCTGACCGAGCTGACGCTCGACCCGCCCGAGGCCACCAGCGACGAATCCGGCCCGCCGCACCTGGACGAGGACACCCTGATCCTGTCCACCATCCATTCGGCCAAGGGCCAGGAGTGGAATGCGGTGACGATCCTCAATGTGGTGGATGGCTGCATGCCGGCCGACCTGGCCACCGGCTCGGCCGCTGCGGTGGCCGAAGAACGGCGCCTGCTGTACGTCGCCATGACCCGCGCCAAACAGCACCTGGCGCTGATGGTGCCCCTGCGATTTCATGTCAGCCAGCAGCACCACCATGGCGACCGCCACCTGTACGGCGGGCTGAGCCGGTTCATCCCGCCGGCGGTGGCAGCCCAGTTCGAGCGGGTGACCGCGCAGGCGGCAGCCTCTGATTCCGAGCCGCTGCCCGAACAGCCCCCGCTGCCGCCCGCCGGCACCGCGCCGCTGCGGCTGGGTGCGGCCTGGGATTGATCGCTGGCACGGCGACATTGGCTGGCAACCCTGAGGTCGGCGATGGGCGTCGAGCCCGGCTTCTCAGCAGTTCGGCAAGCCCGAAAAGGGTGGCGGGTCGGTTGGGCGAGTACGCCGGCCACGACACCCCATACTGCTGGGTGGAGCGATCTCGCTAACGATCAACTGCGCTGGCAACTTGATGGCCTGCGCGGTTCAGGTCAGTGGCCGGCCGGCGCACATCAAATCGCTCATTTCGAAGGTTAGCGTTCTGCGTGCTGACCTGCAATGCAGGCGCTGTTTGGATCGGTGAGAACCTGTCGTAAGACGTGATGACGCGCCAATCGGCAGTCAAACCTAGAGTGGTGTTGTCTTGGCCGGCAAGGTCAAGCACCAGTGCGCAAGACACCGCGCACTGACGTCCAACATCACGCCAGGAGCCCTTCATGCGCCACGACCATCTGCACCTCCGCCTTCGCCCGCTCAGCGCCCTGATCGGCTGCCTGTGCGGCAGCGCCGCCCTGCTGTCCGCCTGCGGCGGCAGCAGCAGCGACAGCACAGACGTCCCTGTGGTCCTGCCACCCACCACCGTGTCCCAGGCGGTGATGGTGGTGGACGGCCCGATCAAGGGCGCGCTGGTCTGCGTGGACAAGAACGACAACGGCGCCTGCGACGCCGACGAGACCCAGGGCACCACCGCCGCTGACGGCAGCGTGACCCTGCAGGTGCCCAGCGCCGATGCCGGCAAGTACCCGGTGCTGGCGCTGGTGGGCACCGACGCTGTCGATGCGGCCAACGGGCCGGTCACCACCGCCTTTGTGCTGAGGGCGCCCGCTGACAAGCCGGCAGTCGTGAGCCCGTTGACCACGCTGGTGGTCGCGCAGCTGGCCGCCGCCGGTGGCAGCTCGGCCGACGCCGAGAAAGCCCTGCAGGACAAGCTGGGCATCAGCAGCTCGCTGTTTGCCGACTTCAGCAAACAGACAGACGCCGCCAGCCAACACGCCGCTACCGTGGCCCGGTTGGTGGTACTCACCAGCCAGCAGCAGACCCGCGACACCCAGGGCGCAGTGGACAGCGGTGGCAAGGCCTTGGCAAACGCCGACCTGACAGCGGCCCTGCGCAACAGCCTGATGGCCGTGCTGCCTGCGGTGGTGAGCGCGGCCACCGACCCGGCCGTGACCGGCGCGACCAGTGCAACCGAGCGCGACGCTGCATTGAAAGCCGCCGCCGTGGCGGTCAGCGCTGCGGCCGGCTTGACCGGCGCCAACATCGCCGCCGTGGTGGCGCAAGCCAAACTGCCGGCCGCGCCCGACAGCAGCACCGATGTGCCCACCGCTGGCGCAACGCTGCGCTGGTTCAGCTACGCCAGTGCGGGCAACTACAACCTGCGGCTGTTCAAGAGCACTGCAGCCCAGAGCACCGTCGTCAACGGCAAGCGCCAGCTCACCGAGTACCGCGAGCAATCGGCTGCCAGCAACGGCAAGGTCACGTTCTACCAGCAGTGGGGCGAGGGCCTGAACAACTGGGCCCGTAACCAGACGGTGTGGACCGGCAGCGATTGGTTCGATTGCCCGACCGACCAGGTGCACGAGGCCACGCCCTGGGACGCCATGGGCAAGTCGGACTCGCTGTACTGCAAGGCCTTCAAGACCAGCAACCAACGCACCGAGCGCAACATTGCTGGCGTGGTCATGGCCGACCTGGTCAAGGAGATACGCGCCTACCCGCTGGCAGACAACGCCGGCAAGTTTGCCGCCTGGGGCCCCGACCCGGCGGCCAACGCGGCGGCACTGGCGGCAAGCTTCCCGGCGGGGTCCAAGCTGCACTACTACACCGGCAGCGACACCGCCAACCCGGACACCTACAACACCGCAGCAAGCGACGTCTACCTCCCCTACAACACAGCGGTGGCGAGCGGCGTGGCAGCCGAGTGCAACAAGGTGACCGGCAGCAACAGCGTGCTGTTCCAGACCGAGGCGGCCACGCTGGAGGCGATGGTGGCGGCCGCCGTGGGCCAGCCCTGTGTGTTCGGCGTGGGCAACAACACGGGTGAGACCAAGAACGAGTGGTGGGGCAACTCGACCCTCAACATTGGTGACGTCACCACGCCCTATGCCAATGCCACCGGCTTTTACAAGGTGGGCCTGAAAGACTTGCGGGCCTCGTTTGGCGCCGGCAATGTGGTGAACTACTGGCTGTGCCTGCGGCGCGCCAGCGACAACTCGCCGCGCAACTGCAGCGCCGCCGGCAGCGGCAGCTACAGTATCGACACCCTGGGCGACGCACGGGTGCTGCGCCTGGCCGGCCTGCCGGCTGTGGCCGGCAACCTGAGCTACAACCGGATCATGGTGCAGCGCGGCGGCACGGTGTTCTACGGCTCGCGGTCCAAGCTGGCGTTGACACACCAGTTGCGGCTCAACGGCCCCGCCAGCCAGGCGCTGTTCGATGCGCTGGGCATGCCTGCACCCCAGGCCGCGCCGGCCAAGCTGACGCCCACGCTGCTGCTGGACCGCTACATCGGGTCCGGTGGCGCGGGCACGCTGAACCGCAACAGCCTGGCGCTGCTGGACAACGACCCGGCCGGCATAGTCGGTGCCTGGACGCTGGACGACGCCGCCGATCCCAGAACGCAAGTGTTTGTGTTTTTCGCTGACGGCCAGTACGTGATGGCCGACCCGGTGGGTGACACCGAGCCCAGCCTGTGCGGCGGGCCTGGCATCGAGCTGGGCACCTACAGCTATGACAAGGCGGCGGGCCGGCTGCGGTTCTTGAGCGTGGCCCGCGACACCAACGGCTGCGCCGGTGGGCACGACACCACCGACAACAGTTTCGGTGCGCCGGGTGTGGTGCTGTCGGCCGACGGCTAGACGGCCGCAGTGACCTTTTGCGACAACAGTGGCGGCGGCACGTTCTACCGCCTGACGAAGTAGCCAGCCGGGTCAGTGCCAGGGCCCGCGTGGCGATGCACGCGCGGGCTCAGTCCCGGCCCAGGTCCATCAGCAGCCGGGT
>JANYKR010000187.1 GCA_025358155.1 Betaproteobacteria bacterium | reverse complement strand
AATGGCCAGACGGCCGATCCGGCCGGTGTCGTGGCCGCCGTGGGGGCCCATGACCGCAGCGTGCTTGTCGACTTCGAGAAGGCCCGCACCAACATGCTCGAGCGAGAGGGGTGGCTGCTCAACTGCATGAAGCGCCTGCAGTTGTCGATGCCTGAGGACGACCTGCGTGGGCTGATCCACGGGTTGGCCGTTGCCATGCCGCCGGCGCCGCGCCCTCCTCGGCAGCGCTGAGGCCCATTCAGCTCGCGTGTCCCGATCCTCCCGATCCTCCCGGGGGGACCGGGCAGCCGCCTTGCGCATCAGCCGGACTATGCCGGTGCGGGATACAGCCCAGTCTTGGCCTCAAGACGCCGTCCAATCCTGTCCCGCAGGCCAATGCGCCGGCGCCTTGCCGGCCAGCCAGCGCTGGGCCATTCCGGCCAGGGCATCACCCAGTTCTGCGGCAAAGCGTTGGTTGTCGAACAGCGGCAGATCGCGTCGGTTGTCCCAGAGGTGGTCACGGATATCGCACAGCGCCTCGCCATCGCAAGACAACATCACGGCCAGTTCTTCGTAGTCTTCGGCATTGTCAACCGCCAGCGTTGGCAGGCCCACGGCGCCCAGCAGGCTGGCGGCCACGCGTGAGGCCACGCTGCGCCCAACCTGGGTCAGCACCGGCAAGCCCATCCACAACGCGTCGCTGCAGGTGGTGTGGGCACCGTACGGAAAGGTGTCAAGAAACACATCGGCCAGCGGGAGCCGGGCCAGGTGGTCGGTGGTGGGCACAAAGGGCGCAAACACCAGGCGGCTGCTGTCGATGCCGCGCGCAGCGGCTTGTCGGCTCAGCGCGAGCTGAATCGCAGGCTGCGGCACCAGCAGCCACAGCACGCTGCCGGGCACCCGGTGCAGGATGCGGCACCAGCGCGAGAACATCTCCTCGGTAATCTTGTAGCTCTGGTTGAAACAGGCATAGACAAAAGCCGCTTCGGGCAAACCTACGTCGCTGCGGCTGATATTGGTCTCGGGATGCTCACGGCGCTCATCGGTGGGCTCGTAGCAGACCGGCAACTGCACCAGGTGCTCATCAAAATCGGCCGCGTGGGCCAGTGGGGTCATGACCGGATCGCCCAACAGGTAGTCGACCCAGTCGGCGCCCGTGGTGCCGGGGTAGGCCAGCCAGAGGGCCTGCACCGGCGCCGGCCGCAAGGCCATCAGCTGCAGGCGCGAGCCGGTGGTGTAGCCGCTCATGTCGATCAACACCGTCACCGCATCGTCGCGGATGCGCTGGGCCTGCGCCAACAGCCCCAGCTTGCGGCAGTCGACCAGGTGATCGGCAGCGGCCCGGATGCGCCGCTGCAAGGGCGTGCCGTCGTCGGCACCGTGGCTGTAGAGAAACAATTCGAAGCGCTCGCGGTCCAGGTTCTCCAGCGTCTGCACCAGCAGCAGGCCGGTGGCATGGGTGCGGAAGTCGGCCGACATCAGCCCGACGCGGCAGCGCCCCATCTGCATCTGCGCCGCCGCCTTGGGATGACCCGGCACCGGACCCGAGGCGTCTGTCCAGCCTGCCAAGTCGCGAATCTCCAGGGCCAGGCGCTTCGCCTCCAGCTGCGCGGCTTGCCGGTGCAAGCCCACTTCATCGTTCATCGCCAGCAGGCAAAACGGGCTGAAGGGCCGGGCGCCCGGGCCGGCTCCCTGCAACGCCAGCGCGGCCAGCAGGCGTTGCAAGTCGGCGCCGGTTTGCTGCCAGTCGCAGGCCCAGGCAGCGTAGTGAGCGGCATAAACCGCTGCTGAAAAATGAGCGGGGTCCAGCAGCGCCACGGTTCGAAAGCACTCCGCCGCGCCGTCGAACTGGCGCAGTGCGGCCAGCGCAAAGCCGAGCTGCAGGTAGGCCTCATGCTCACACGGTTGCAGCGCCAGCACCTGCAAGAACACACCAGCCGCCTCCTGGGGCTGACCCAGTGCTGCCAGCAAGGCCCCCAGCAGCAGGCCGTGCTGGACATCGCGCGAGGTATCAGCCCGCAGCTTGGTCAACAAGCTCAGGGCCTCGGCGTGGCGCTCCAGGCCCCGCAGCAACTCAACCGCCAAATGGCAACTGATGCGGCATGACGGGTCGAGAGCAAACGCCCGCTGGGCGCTGGCCAACGCGGCATCCACCCGCTGCAGCCGGCGTTGAGCATTGGCCAGATTGAGCCAGTACAACGACACCTGGGGCGAGGCGCGGCAAGCCTGCTCGAAGCACCTTGCCGCCTCGGCCGGATTGCCCTGGCGCTGCCAGCCAACCCCTTCAGACCAGTCGCGCCGGGCCGCCGCACTGCCATGGGCCGCTGCACTGCCATGGCCGGCTGCACGGTCGCCCGCCTGACGCACCCGCTGCAGGGGCGATCGGGCATGGCTGGGCCGCCCTTTTGTGTGGGGCGAGGCAGGGGTCGACATCGGCATGGAGCGCTCCAGGCTGGGCTGAGAAAGGGTCTGGAGATTCTCCAAATCCACACTTGAGGCCCAGCACCAGATCAAAGCGTGAAAGACCACTCATTCTTCAACCGGCGCCGTATTGACACCTTTGAAAATTGCTTTGCGAGAAGCCCTCAAGTTGCGAATGTCAACCGCCGATACCCAAACCAACGGGCGGTCTACAAGACCCTCGCGGTCCGGTTAGCCGGCCAATGGATGAAGGCCACGCAGGTGTCCGGAAAACAGAGGCGACTAGTGCGGGCGTGTCGGACAGAGGTGAGTAGCCCCTGTCTGGCGTGCGAAGGTGGTGACGGGCCTGTATCGCCGCCACCCGAACAACGCCCGGCGCTTTCGCCGGGATTCATGCAGCTGAAAGGAAATTACCGTGCCCCAGACCATCAACACCAATCTCAACTCGCTCAACGCGCAGCGCAACCTCAGCACGTCGCAGTCGTCGCTGGCGATGTCGATGCAACGGCTGTCATCCGGCCTGCGTGTCAACTCGGCCAAGGACGACGCCGCCGGCCTGGCAATTGCCGAACGCATGACCTCCCAGGTGCGCGGCATGAATGTGTCGATCCGCAATGCCAACGACGGCATCTCGATGGCGCAGACCGCTGAAGGCGCGCTCGGCAAAGTGGCCGACTCGCTGCAGCGCATGCGTGAGTTGTCCGTCCAGGCGGCCAACGCCACCAACTCCAACAGCGACAAGGACTCGCTGGACAAGGAATTTGGCGAGCTCGGCAAGGAGATCCAGCGCGTGCTGGGTGGCACCAGCTTCAATGGCCAGCACATGCTGGGCACCGACGCCAAGGCCTTCACCTTCCAGGTGGGTGCCAACACCACCAGCAATGACACCATCGACATCACCACCACCGACCTGACGGCCGACGCCACCATCACCGCCGTGGCGGGCACCGACAACACAGGTGCGGGCCGCGCGGTAATCGACTCGACCGCCACCGCCGCCACCATCCAGGGCGTGATCAACAACATCGACACCGCCATCAGCACGATCAACGACAAGCGCGCCGTGATGGGCGCCTCGCAGTCGCGCTTTGACTCGGTAATCACCAACTTGCAGACCTCGGTCGAGAACCAGACTGCCGCCAAGAGCCGGATCATGGACACCGACTTCGCGGCGGAAACTGCCAACCTGAGCCGCGCCCAAATCCTGCAGCAGGCGGGCAATGCGATGGTGGCGCAGGCCAACCAGCTACCAAACCAGGTCATGACGCTGCTTCGATGAAGTCGCAATCGGCCTGATCGCGCGGCCGGCGGAAAGCGGGCAAGCCCGCGCACCCCCAGCGCCCACCGCCCCATGACAACGCGCCAACGCCCCCGGGCCTGGCGCGTTGCTTTTTTCACAAATCCATTGCGCTCACCATCAAGCCCGGATTTGATCGGTCGATAAGCCCAGCAGCAGGCGGCCAGTTCCGCCGATCACCCACCGTTCCGGTCCATCGAAGGAGGCTTTTGTGCCGCAAACCATCAACACCAACATTGTCTCGTTGAACGCGCAGCGCAACCTCAACGGATCGCAGGCCGCGTTAGCCACCTCGATGCAACGGCTATCCTCCGGCCTGCGGGTCAATTCGGCCAAAGACGATGCGGCCGGCCTGGCCATCTCGGAGCGCATGACCGCCCAGATACGCGGCATGAACGTGGCCGCACGCAACGCCAATGACGGCATCTCGCTGGCGCAGACCGCCGAGGGCACGCTGGGCAAGGTGTCGGACTCGCTGCAGCGCATGCGTGAGTTGTCGGTGCAGTCGGCCAATGCCACAAACTCTGGCAGCGACAAAGACTCGCTGGACAAGGAGTTTGGCGAGTTGGCCAAAGAGGTGCAGCGGGTGCTTGGCGGCACCACCTTCAATGGCATGCATGTGCTGGGCAGCAATGCGGGCGCGCTGACCTTCCAGATCGGCGCCAACACCAGCAGCAACGACACCATCAGCATCACCACCACCGACATGACGGCCGACTCCACGATCACCGCCGTGGCCGGCACCGACAACGCGGGCAACGGCCGCGCAGTGATCGACTCCACCGCCAACGCCAGCACGATCCAGGGTGTGATCAACAACATCGACACCGCGCTCGACACGATCAACGCGCAGCGGGCGGTACTGGGCGCCTCGCAGTCGCGCTTCGACGCGGCGGTGTCCAACCTGCAGATCTCGGTCGAGAACCAGTCGGCCGCGCGCAGCCGCATCACCGACACCGACTTTGCGGCCGAGACCGCACGCCTGAGCCGGGCCCAGATCCTGCAGCAGGCCGGCAACGCCATGGTGGCCCAGGCCAACCAGTTACCCCAGCAGGTGATGCAGTTGCTGCGCTGAGGGCATCCGCTCAAGCTCCGGCCCGCGCTTGCGGGCGTGCCAACCCAACAGGCCTCGCCGGCATCTCACCGGCGGGGCCTGTTTGCGTCAGGGCCGAGGGTGGGGCCGAATTGGCCGGACTTGTCACCACATATCGGGGCTTTGGCAGCGGCGCCAATTCTCACAATGAACCCCATGCTTGAGCTGCCGCACAAGCACCATCCGGAGCAAGCACCCGACCCGCTACAGGGCCGGGCCTAGCTGGGTTCGAGGGCGGCAGGCGGCCAGCGCGCCGACGTCGCTTTTGATCACCGGTCCATCCCGCCGGGGTTCGTCCTAATTTGAGGAATGGCCACCATGCCCCAGACCATCAATACCAATCTGAACTCGCTCAACGCCCAGCGCAGCCTGGGGTCATCACAGATGTCGCTGGCGACCTCGATGCAGCGTCTGTCATCGGGCCTGCGGGTCAACTCGGCCAAGGACGATGCCGCCGGCCTGGCGATTGCCGAGCGCATGACCACCCAGGTTCGCGGCATGAATGCGGCTGTTCGCAACGCCAACGACGGCATCTCGATGGCGCAGACCGCAGAAGGCGCGCTCGGCAAGGTGGCTGACTCGCTGCAGCGGATGCGCGAGTTGGCGGTGCAGTCGGCCAACGCCACCAACTCCGGCAGCGACAAGGATTCACTGGACAAGGAGTTCGGCGAACTGGCCAAGGAGGTCCAGCGGGTGCTGGGCGGTGTGTCCTTCAACGGCAAGCATGTGCTGGGTTCGGAGGCGGGCCCGATGACCTTTCAGGTCGGCGCCAACACCACCAGCAGCGACACCATCGATGTGTCAACCACCGACCTGACGGTCGACACCACGATCACTGCTGTCGCCGGCACCGACAACACCGGTGCTGCCCGGGCCCTGATCGACTCGACCACAAACACCGTCGCGGTCCAGGGCGTGATCAACAACATCGATTTTGCGATCAACACCGTGAACTCGCAGCGTGCGGCGATGGGTGCCACGCAGTCGCGCTTTGACTCGGTGATTGCCAACCTGCAGGTTTCGGTCGAGAACCAGACCGCCGCCAGGAGCCGCATCATGGACACCGATTTCGCTGCAGAAACCGCCAACTTGAGCCGCTCGCAAATCCTGCAACAGGCCGGCAACGCGATGGTGGCGCAGGCCAACGCGCTGCCCCAACAGGTGCTCAAGCTGCTGCAAGGTTGAGCTTCGCGCGCAGTCCGGTACCGTGGCTCAGCAGCCCGTCCGGTTTGCCTCACACCCCAGCGCGGCCCGGTCTTCCCGGGCCGTGCGCGTTTTGGCAGGTCCTCAAGTCGAGCACAGCGCGGCCGAATAAGCGAGCAACAAGGAGTGTTTCCCCATGGCTACATCCGTCAATGGCACCGGCTCCATCAGTTCGGCCGGCATAGGCAGCGGACTCGATGTCAACGGCATCGTCAGCGGGCTGATGGCGGTCGAGCAGCGCCCGCTCACCTTGCTGCAGAACCAGGCCACCACCCTGAGCACGCGGCTGTCAACGGTGGGCAAGCTGCAGGGCTACTTTGCCGATCTGCAGACCAAATCAAACGCCCTGACTTCGCCCACGCTGTGGAGCAGCACCATCGCCGACTCGTCGGACAGCTCGGCGGTAAAAGTCTCGACCGGCAGCAATGCTGTAGCCGGCAGCTACAGTGTGGCGGTGAGCCGCCTGGCCGTGGGCCAGACCATCACCAGCGCCACACTGGCCAGCAGCAGTGACACCCTGAGTGCGGGCAGCCTCACCATCGAGCTCGGCAGCTACGACAGCGCCACCAGCCCACCGACCAGTTTCACGCCCAAGAGCGGCAGCACGGCCATCACCCTGAACATCGGCAGCGGCGACACCAGCCTGGCCGCGCTGCGCGACAAGATCAACGCGGCCGGCGCCGGCATCACTGCCACCATCGTCAGCGATGCCTCAGGTGCCCGGCTCAGCCTGCGCTCCAAGGAAACAGGAGCCGAAAATGCCTTCCGCATCGGTGCCTCAGAGACCGTGGACGATGGCAACCCCGCCACCGGGCTGTCAGCGCTGGCGTTTGACGCCACTGTTGCGGGCTCGCCGATGACACGCAGCACCAACGCCGGCAATGCCGCGCTGACCGTCAACGGCATTGACTTGAGTTCGGCCAGCAACACCCTCAACAACGTGGTGGACGGCTTGACCTTGAACCTGATGAAGACCACCGGCACCAGTGACGTGGCGGTGACCGTGGCCACCGACACCGCGTCGGTCAAGACGGCAGTCAGCAACTTTGCCGCGTCGTTCAACACCCTGGCTGCTTTCATCCAGAGCCAGACCGCCTACAACGCTGACAGCAAAGTCGCCGGCAACTTGCAAGGTGACCAGGCCACGTTGTCGTTGCAAAGCCAGCTGCGCTCGGTGCTCAACCAGGGCAGCAGCGCCTCGTCCACCTGGTCGAGGCTGTCGGAGATCGGCCTCGCGCTCAAGGCCGATGGCACCCTCAACACCGACGCTACCAAGCTCGACAACGCCTTGGGCAATCTGGGCGAGCTGAAAAAACTGTTGACCTTCGATGGCAGCGCCGCGGCTGACTCCGGCTTTGTGCGGCGTTTCAAGCGCCTGGCAGATGCAGCGTTGGGCACCGACGGCATGTTCCAGAGCCGCACCGAGAGCATCAACGCCAGCGTGACCCGCAACACCAAGTCGCAAGATGCCTTGCAGCACCGATTGAGCCAGACCGAGGCCCGGCTGCGCGCCCAGTATTCAGCGCTCGACACCAAGATGGCCAGCCTGAGCAACCTGAGCACCTACATGACGCAGCAGATCACGCAGTACAACAAGTCCTCGGCCTGATCAGCGCCAGCTTGGCCGCTTGACAGTCATGCCTGGCTGACCCGGCAGTGCTGCCCGGCGCGCTTGAGCCGGGTCACGGGGCCTTGGCCACACCACGACGGCACGCCCCTGTCCCGGTACAGCCCGCAGCCATCTGGCGCCTCGCGCGTCTTGAGGCGCAGCGCCTGCCGGGTCCCAACTCCGGACACCCACATCGCCTGCAAGCGCCCCGCAGCGCTGCGCGGGCCGTATCGGCACGGCGGCGCGGCGGCGGCTTTGCCGTCACACACCGTCACAGCCCAGACGCCATGCTGCTCAAGTCCGGCCCTGGCGGTCCGATAAATCCACTACCCAGACCGCCAGCCAGCCAGCCACAACAAACCATGTTCAGCGCACCGCACGCCAAGCTCACTTCACGCTCACAACAGTTTGCCGGCACCTACCACCAGGTGGGGGTGCAAACCCAGGTGGCGTCGGCCACGCCGCATGGCCTGGTGATGCTGCTGTTTGACGGCTTCATGGCAGCGGTGCAACGCGCCAGGGGTGCGTTGCGGTCGCAGGACGTGCGCGCCAAGGGGCTGGCGATCGGGCAAGCCGTGCGCATCGTCGACGAGGGCCTGAAGGCGGCTTTGGATCACCAGGGGGGCGGCAAGCTGGCGGCCGACCTGTCCGACCTCTACAGCTATGTCTGCATGCGCCTGACCCAGGCCAACCTGCGCAACGACGAGGCCGCGCTGGACGAGTGCGTGGCCCTGGTGTCGCCCCTGCGCGAAGCCTGGGCGGCCATCGGATCCCGGGTCGATGCGCCCGCCCCCAACTGACCGCACCAGCCATGAGCGAGCCCACCATGAACAGCAATCTCCTGAGCTACTACGAGGCCATCGAGCGGGCCAGTGCGGACATGCTCGACGCCGCCCGCACCGGCAACTGGGACCATGTCATCAAGCTGGAGGGTGCCTGCGTGCTGCTGATCAGCCAGCTCAAGAACGCCGCGCGTGGCAATGCACTGAGCGGCGAAGAGAGCCAGCTCAAGTCGCGCATCATGAAGCGGGTGCTGGTCAATGACGCCGAGATCCGCCACCTGGCCGAGCCCTGGATCGAAGACCTGGACCAGATGATCGGCGGTCGGCCCAAAACGCTGCATTGAGCGCCGGTTCGCGCCCAGCCCCCTCCTTTTCGACCCACACACGCCCGTCGCCCCAACGCCCGACCGACTGCAGGATTCCCGCCATGCGCTTCATGGACACCCAGCCGGCGCCAGTCAAAGAGCACGACAGCGCCGACCCTTTTGCACAGTTTCGCTGCGACCATCCGCGCGAGGTGGTGTCCCTGCTGCGCAGCCTGCGCGACGGCGCCGCGCCGGTTTCGCTGTCCGGCCCGTCAGGCGCCAACCTGGGCGCCACGGTCTGGACGGTGGATGGCGATCGCCAGCGCCTGGCCTTTGACGTCGAGCCGCGCGACAGCCAACTCCAAGGCCTGGTCGAGGCCAACGAGGCCACCGCGGTGGCCTACCTGGACGCGGTCAAGCTGCAGTTTGATCTGCACGACATGGTGCTGGTGCGCAGCCCACGCGCCACCGCGCTGCAGGCCCGCTTGCCGCGCTGCGTCTACCGTTTCCAGCGTCGGAGCAGTTTTCGGGTGCGCACGCTCGACCGGGTTGCACCCGCCGCGAAACTGCGCCACCCTGCCCTGCCCGACATGCAGCTTGCGCTGCGGGTGCTCGACCTCAGCATCGGTGGCTGCGCCCTGCTGCTGCCCGACAAGGTGCCCGCCATCCCGCTGGGCATCACCTTGCGCGGTGTGCGGCTGGAACTCGACGCCGACACCTTGCTGGAGGTGACGCTGCGCCTGCAACACGCCAGCTCCATCATGTCCGGCGCGCCCGGGCTGCGCCTGGGTTGCGAACTGCTGCAACTCGACGCGACCACCCAGCGCAGCCTGCAGCGCTACATCGACCAGACCCAGAAGCGCCGACGCTTGCTGTCGCTGGACTGATCGGCCATGCGCCGCACGCCGCGCCTGATCGGGTTCACGCTGCTGGAGCTGATGATCGTGCTGGCCATCATGGCCATGCTGGGGGCGATCAGCCTGCCCAGCTTCACCGCGCTGATCGACCGCCAGCGCCTGCATTCAGCGGTGCGCCACCTGCAAGCCGACATCGCACTGGCGCGCCAGGAGTCGGGCCGCCGGGGTCTGCCGGTGCAAATCCAATTCCAGCCGGCCTCACATGCCGCTGCGACCTGGTGCTACAGCCTGAGCACCGGCACGCAGAACGATTGCCGCCAGCCCGACCTCATCACCGCCAGCGGCGTGATCCGGGTGGTGAATGGCCGCGAGTTTCCGGGGATCACGTTGCGCCAAGCCGATTTGATGGTGATGGACGCTGCCGGCCCGGGCGGGCTGGTCGGCCGTGGCAGTGCGCTCGCGCCGCGCCGCAGCCAGGCCAACTTCAGCTCACACGCCGGCTTGCAGCTGCGGCTGGTGCTGGGCCTGCTGGGCCGGGCCAGCCTTTGCGCACCCGGCGCACCGGTGGACGGCACGCCCGCCTGCCCGCCCGAGCCCCTGCCGGCCTGACCAGGCACACCTGCCCCACGCTCCCAGGAGGCAGTCGGGCTTGGGGACGGGCCTGCGTCCCCAAGCCCGACAGCCTCCTAGACCTGCATGTTCATGATGTCGCTGTAAGCCTGCACCAGCCGGTTGCGAACCGTCAGCGCCGCGGTGAAGCCGATCTGCGACTTGTTCATCGCAATCATCGTCTGCTCCAGGCTGACCGTGGGGTTGTCGAGCTGCAACTCGCGCTGCAGCGAGCCGGCGTCGCGCTGCGAGTCGCTCACCGCCCGCAAGGCCTGCGTCATCGCAACGCCAAAGCTGCCAGGCGAGCCCGCAGCCGCTGGCGCCGCGCCGCCCACCGGATGCCCGTCCGGTCGCAGGCCCGCCCGGGCCACAGCCTGGGCAAAGTCGAACGGTTTGAGCTCTAGTTTCATGGCGTAGGCGGAGTCTGCGGTGCGGCGCGGGTAGGTCACCCGGGCGGGTTCTGGCCCTGGGCACCTGCGACACAGCTTGCACTGTAGGCCCCACCCTCGGCCGCGATGGCGCGAACTGAAGCCACAAATGCGGGCTGTTCACACCATGGCGGCGCAGCCCGCAGTCCAACAATCGAGACCGAACAGCGCTGTGTCTGTGCCCGGGACTTTGCACCCCTGCAGCACCGTGACAGCCTGACACCCCCGACCCGAGTCGCCGCCGCAACCGATCTTTTGCTCCCCGCCCATGGATGCTGCAGTCACCGCTCTGACCCCCGCCAACGAGGCCGCCCTGCTGGCATCGGTCACGCCCAACTCGCCGACGGCGACTTCAGGCCCGCTGTCGCGCCTGCAAGCCTTGCCGCTGCGCCAGCGGACGATGCTGGGCATCGGCACGGCCGGTCTGCTGGCCCTGGCCGTGGCGCTGTCGCTGTGGAGCCGGCAGGTGCCCATGACGCCGCTGTTTGCCCACACCCTGCCCGAGAACGAAGCCGGCGCGGTGATCGAGCAGCTCACCAAGCTGGGCGAGACCTACCAGCTCGGCACGGTGGGCAGCCTGATCATGGTGCCCACCGAGCGTGTCAACGAGTTGCGCATGAAGCTCGCCACCCAGGGCCTGCCCCGCTCGGCCCCCAGCGGCTATGAGCTGATGGACAAGCAGAGCTTCGGCCAGTCGCAACTGCAAGAGCGCACCAACCTGCAGCGCGCGCTGGGCGGCCGGCTGGAGCAGCAGATCGCCACCATCTCGGCCGTGCAGTCGGTCAAGGTGATGGTGGCGCTGACCGGGCAAAACGGCTACTTCCGTGACCAGGACAAGAACTCGGCCTCGGTGGCGCTGACGCTGCAGCCGGGCCGCACGCTGGACCGGGGCCAGATTGCCGGCATCGTGCACATGACGGCGATGGCCGTACCCGGGCTGTCGCCCAAGGCGGTGACCATCACCGACCAGGATGGCAACTGGCTGACCCAGCCTGACGGCGAGGGCCGCAGCGACCTGACCCAGCAGCAGCGCGCCCACCTGCGTGACACCGAAGCCCGGCTGCTGAAGAACGTCAAGGAGGTGCTGGAGCCCGCGCTCGGTCCCGGCAACTTGCGCGCCACCGTCACCGCCGAGCTCGACTTCAACCAGGTCGAGTCCACCAGCGAAGCCTACGGTGCCAACAAGGGTGCGGACCAGAAGACCAGCGTGCGCAGCGAACGCAGCGCCGAGGCCGGCCCCAGCAGCAGCAGCCAACCCAGCGGCGTGCCCGGCGCGGCCAGCAACCAGCCCGCCACGGCCGCCACCGCGCCGGTCGCTGGCGCCTCCTCGCCCTTGCAGGCGGCGCAGGCCGGCGCCAGCAACAGCGGGCTCAAACGCGAAACCGCCGTCAACTACGAGCTTGACAAGCAGGTCGAGATGCGGCGCAACGCCGTGGGCAACATCAAGCGCATCAACGTTGCGGTGCTGGTCAACCACCGGTCTGGCACCGACGCCAAGGGCAAGCCCACCAGCCTGGCGCTGCCGCCCGAGGAGATCGAAAAGCTCACCGCACTGGTGCAGGAGGCAGTCGGCTTCAAGAAGGAGCGCGGCGACTCGGTGCGGGTGGTCAACATCCCGTTCCATGCCGAACCCAAGGTCGAGCCCGAGGCTGTGCCGGTCTACCGCCAGCCCTGGCTGATCGACCTGCTCAAGGTCGGGGGGGTGCCCGCCGCGCTGACCCTGATGGCCGTGATGCTGCTGTTTGGCGTGGTGCGCCCGGCGCTCCGGAAAGAAGTGGTCGATACGCCACCGGTCGAAGCCAGGCTCGACGCCGTAGTCAATGACGCCCAGGCCCTGCCGCTGAGCGAGGCCGAGGCCCAGCTGGCGCTCGAAGGCCCCAAGCTTGACAAGCAACTCGCCGATGCCCGGTTGATGGCGATGGAAAACCCGGCCGCTGTGGCCGGCATCCTGCGCGGCTGGGTCAGCGGCGGAGACGCCTGATGCCCTGCCTCCTGACACGCAGTCTGGGCCGCAGCCGGGCCTCCTGTCTCTGCACCCACCGACCGACCACCCACTGAGCCCCGCATGGACGACACAGGTGTAGAAGAAGCCGCAATCCTGCTGATGTCGCTGGGCGAGGTGGAGGCGGCCGAGGTCTTCAAGCACCTCGCGCCCAAGGAGGTGCAAAAGCTGGGTGAGACCATCGCCCGCCTCAAGGTGGTGCCCAGGGAGCGGCTGAACCGGGTGCTCGACAAGTTTGCGGTCGAGGCCATTGAACAGCACACCCTGGTGGCCGACACCGACGAGTACGTCAAGAGCGTGTTGCGCAAGGCGCTGGGCGAGGACAAGGCCAACCTGCTGATCGACCGCATCCTGCAAGGCAGCGACGTGACGGGCATCGAGGGTCTGAAGTGGATGGACCCGACCACCGTGGCAGAACTGCTGCGCAACGAGCACCCGCAGATCGTCGCCGCCATCCTGGTGCACCTGGAACACGACCAGGCCGCCGAGGTCATGAAGTGCTTTACCGAGCGCCAGCGCAACGAGGTGATGGTGCGCATCGCCACGCTCGACGGCATCCAGCCCGCTGCGCTCAAGGATTTGAACGAGGTGATGAGCAACGCGCTGGCCGGTGGCGACAAGATGCGCAAGGCCTCGCTGGGCGGCGTCAAGACCGCCGCCGAGATCATCAACCAGCTCGGCAGTGCGCTGGAGACCAGCGTGCTCGACTACGTGCGCGAGTCCGATGCCGACCTGGCGCAAAAGCTGATGGACAACATGTTCGGCTTCGACGACCTGATCAAGCTCGACGACAAGGGTGTGCAGGCGATCTTGAAGGAGGTGCAGAGCGAGTCGCTGGTGCTGGCACTCAAGGGCGCGACGCCGGAGATGCGCGAGAAGGTCTTCCGCAACATGTCCAGCCGCGCGGCCGAAACCCTCAAGGAAGACCTCGACAGCCGTGGCCCGGTGCGGGTGTCCGACGTCGAGGCCGAGCAGAAAGAGATGCTCAAGATCGTGCGCCGCCTGGTCGACGAAGGCCAGATCGTGATCGCCACCGGAGGTGCAGATGAATTCCTCTAGACGCGAGACCTCACCGCGCCAGGTGCCGCCACCGCCCAATTCACGCGCCGGCTCGCCCTACACCCGCTTCATCCCGCGCGAGGAACTGCAAGGTTTTGCGGCCTGGCTGCCCGAGAGTTTTGGGCCCGACACGGCACAGGCTGGCCGCCCCTGGGGCGATTTGTCCGAGTCCAGCGCGGCTGCGTCCAACCCATCGACGCACCCGTCGGCCCACCCGTTGGTCCACCCGTTGGCCCACCCGTTGGCCGATGGCGCCAGCGCCAGCGCCAGCGCCGGCGCCACCGCAGCAGCGGCGCAGGCCGATGCCGCGCTGGAGACCTTGCGGGCCACGCTGGCTGCCAGCTACCAGACCGAGATCAAGGCCCAGGTGGCCGCAGCCCGCGCCCAGGGCTACCAGGACGGTTACCGCGACGGCCTGGTCGCGTTGGAGAGCTTCAAGCAGAGCTTTGCCAGCCAGACCAGCCACCAGGTCGGCCAGGTGGTGCTCGCACTCGACACCGAACTGGGCGCGCTGGAGCAACAGCTCGCCAGCAGCGTGGCACGGGTGGCCACCGAACTGGCACGCCAGGTGGTACGCAGCGAATTGAGCATGCGCCCGGCCCTGGTGGCGCAAGTGGCGCGCGAGGCGGTCAATGCGGTGTTGATGAGCGCCCGCCAGATCACCGTGATGCTCAACCCCGACGACCATGCGCTGGTGGCTGCTGGCTGCGAAGAAGCCTTGAGCGCGCGGGGCGCCCGGCTGCTGAGCCAGCCGTCGATCGCGCGCGGCGGCTGCCGGGTGGAGTCGGATGCCGGCGTGATCGACGCCCGCATCCAGGCCCGCTGGGCCCAGGCCACGCACGCCTTGGGCACCGGCCTGCAGTGGGATGACGCCGAAGCCGAGGCCGGCCAAGCCTCCATCGGCGGAGACGCCTGATGACGCTGAGCCTGGACATCCTGACCGATGCCGATGTCGAGCCCGACATCGACGCCGACCTCGACCTCGACGCCGCCATCAACCCGTCTGCGAGCCTGGGGTTTGAACCCGATCCCGGCGCCTCTGCAGCCCCGGTGGCTTTGGCCGGCAGCCCGCCGGCAACTTCCACCCAGCCACCCGCCCCGCCGACCGCCCGGCAACAGCGCTGGAGCCACTTTCTCGACGACTTGCAGGCCTATGCCGCTGTACGTGCGCCGCTGCAGACCCACGGCACCCTGGTGCGGGTGACCGGCCTGGTGCTCGAAGCCGCCGGCGTGCGGGCGCCGGTGGGCGCGGTCTACGAGGTCCACGGCGATGCACCGCAGCCAGTACAGGCCGAGGTGGTGGGCTTCAACGGCGACCGCGCGCTGCTGATGCCCACCGGCGAGCTGCACGGCCTGTCGAGCGGTGCGCGGGTCAGCCCGCGGGTCACGCCGCATGCGCCGCCGATGCTGGGCCGCGACAACCAACTCTGGCGCCGCACCGAAGACCGCGGCCTGCACCTGCCGATGGGCGACGGCCTGCTCGGCCGGGTGGTAGACGCGATGGGCATGCCGATGGACCGGCTCGGACCGCTGCCCCATGTGCGCAACGAGCCGATGCTGCGCCGGCCGATCAACGCGATGGAGCGCGACCCGGTGCGCACCCCGCTCGACACCGGTGTGCGGGCCATCAACGCCTTGCTCACCGTGGGCCGAGGCCAGCGCCTTGGCCTGTTTGCCGGCACCGGCGTGGGCAAATCAGTGCTGCTGGGCATGATGGCGCGCTACACCGAGGCCGACGTGATCGTGGTCGGTCTGATCGGCGAGCGCGGCCGCGAGGTCAAGGAGTTCATCGAGGACATCCTGGGTGCCGAGGGCCTGGCGCGCAGCGTGGTGGTGGCCGCACCCGCCGACTCGCCGCCACTGGTGCGGATGCAAGGTGCCACCTATGCCACCGCGATTGCCGAGCACTTTCGTGACCAGGGCCGCCATGTGCTGCTGCTGATGGACAGCCTGACCCGATTTGCCATGGCCCAGCGCGAGATCGCCCTGGCCATCGGCGAGCCACCGGCCACCAAGGGCTACCCGCCGAGCTGCTTTGCCAAGCTGCCCCAGCTGGTCGAGCGCTCGGGCAATGGCCAGGACGGCTTGGGCTCGATCACTGCATTTTATACCGTGCTGAGCGAGGGCGACGACCCGCAAGACCCGATTGCCGACGCTGCACGCGGCATTCTCGACGGCCACATCGTGCTTTCGCGCGAGTTGGCCGAGGCCGGCCACTACCCGGCCATCGATGTCGAGCGCTCGGTCTCACGGGTGATGAATGCGGTGGCCCCGCGTGAACAGCTCGACGCGGCACGCCGCGCCCGTGCCCTGCTGGCCCGGGTCAACAAGGCGCGCGACCTGATCCAGCTCGGCGCCTACCAGACCGGCCACGACCCCGAGCTCGACCTGGCCCTGACGCTGCATCCTCAGCTCATCAGCCTGCTGCAGCAAGACATGCACGAGCGCGCCCCGATGGTGCAGAGCCGCCAGCAGCTGTGCCGGCTGATGGCCGGCTGATGCGCGGCTGATACGCGGCTGATGCGCGGCAGACTGTCGGCTGCTGGACCACTGCCCCCCACAACCCACCCCAACCTGGCGCCGCCTCGATGCCCATGAACTCCCTCCACCTGCTCCAGGCCTTGCTGCAACGCGCCGAGGGTGAGCGCGACAACGCCCTGACCGCACTGCGCCAGGCCGAGGCGCTGGAGGCCCAGGCGCAAACCCAGGCACGCCACTTGCAGGACTACCGAGGTGAATACGACCAGCGCTGGGTGGCGCGGTTTCAGCAGTCGGGCACGCCAGAGCTTCTGCACTGCCACCGGGGCTTTGGCCAGCGCCTGGACCAGGCGATTGCGGTGCAAAGCACCAACGCCGCCCAACTCGGCAACCGGGTACAACGCAGCCGCGACCACCTGCAAGCACGGGAACAGCGGGTGGCTGCCGTGCGCAAGCTGATCGAGCGCCGCAGCGACGAACTGGCCAAGATCACCGCCCGCCGCGACCAGCGCAGCACCGATGAAGCCGCTCAGCGCAGCCATGGCGCCGCCCTGGCCCAGGCGGCGCAATCAGCCCTGCACAACTGACCCCGAGGACTTGCCCCATGCTCAACGCCCTGCCACAGGTCCTGACCCCCTCCGCCCTCGCCGCAGCCGACAGCCTGGGCACCGCCCCGCGCAGCAGCTCCGAGGGCAGCGGCGGCTTTGCCGCCCTGATGCAACGCCAGTCTGAGCTTCGTGTGTCCGACCTGCGCCTGTCCGACCTGCGCCTGTCCGGTCTGCATTCCACCGAACAGCGACTGGCCGAACAACGCCAAAGCCAGCTGCGCCAAGCCGAGCCCGGCGCCGCCGAGTTGCATGCCAGCATCGCGTTGCAGAACGGGCCTGGCAAGCCGCCTGGTTCGGGCGACGGCGCTGAACACGCCAGTGGCGACACGAACATCCTTGGGAGTCGCAGCGCGGCGCCCGATGACACGGCCAGACTCAACGCCGGCACCGGCACCACAAACACCCGCAGCGCGCCCTCATCGGCTGGCCCCAGAACACTGGACAACAGCACGGAAAACCGCACCGCCGCCAGCCAGTCGCTCAACGGCAAGCTGCAGCGGGCCCGCAGCGCAACACCAGACGCCACCCGGCAGACGGCGGCCGCAGCAACCCCGCCGCGTGCCGGTGCCAGGGACGCCGCAAACGCAGCAGCGGAGCAAGACAGCGGCAGCGCAGCTGCGGGCGCCAATCGTCCGGACGAGCCATTGCCTGATCCGACAGCCGCGGCGGCCGCCACCTCGCCCTTGCCCACGGCCGCCGTGCCGGATGCGCAGAACATGATCCAGCGCAGCGACAGCCTGTCTGCGCCGGGTCGCGTCAGCCTGGTGCGCCTGCCGGTGGCCAGCGGCGCAGCCGAGGTGGCCGGCCCGTCCGGCAGCGGCCGCTCCACTGCCGGCTGGGTGGCCGACCAGCAACGCCTGCGAGGTGCAGGCACCAGCCGGCCGGCTGCCCCGAACGACGCAGGTTTGGCCGAGCAGGTGACCACTGCGCCAGACCCCGCCGCAGGCCAGCCGACCACCAGCGACGCCGCATTGGCGGCCGACTTGCTGGCACCGGCCCCGGCCGGGACCAGCCGGTCCGCTCTGCCCGGCACAGTGCCCGGCGACGTCCAGGCAGGCGCGCTGGCGGGCACAGCCGCTGCCCCCACCGCAGCGCCGGCAGACGCCGGCGTACGCCAGCGCGGCGCAGCGCTGCCCGGTACGCCCGGGGGCAGCGGGCCGCAAGACGCGGCCAACACCCGCCGCTCCGGCGCTGCGTCGAACCGCGCACCCGACCTGCCCGGCCAACCCGATCAGGCCAACGCTGGCAGTGGTTGGCGTCGAGCCAGCACAGTCTCGCCAGCCGCCCGACCCGTGAGCCCGGCTGCAGACCCGACAACCCGCGCAGCCCTGACCCCTGGCGGCATGCCGACCCGTGCTGCGGATGCGCTGATCGATGACAGCGCCAGCGTCAGCCAAAGCGCCCACCTGATCGACTCGGGCGACAACACCGGCAGCAATACCGACAGCCGCACCGTGAAGGGCAGCGTCACCGAACCGCCAGCCACCGTCCCGGCCGAAGCTGTCGCCGGGGCAGGCGGCGACCAGGCCGCCCGCCGGGCCGACGAGCCTGCAGCGGTCAACTCAGGCGTCAAGGTCAGCACCCTCGCCGCTTCGGGCGCCGGCCAGTTGGCAGGCCAGCGGTCGGTTGAGACAGCAGGCGCCGACAGTCTGCCGGGGCCAGGTATCAGGCAGGCCGGCGACGTTGCGGTGCCCGGTGATCGCGACGGCGTAGCCCCACCCGCCCGCTCCAGCCAGGCCCCGGCCCGCACCGGCGCCGGCGCCGCGACCTCGGTGCCCACCAGCCCATCGCCAGTGGCGGGCCCGCCGCTGGCCAGCAACCCGGCCAGCGCGCCGACCGACAGCAGCGCATCAGCCAGCGAATTCTCCAACGCCTCAACCAGCGCGGCGCAGCGCGCCGGCCCGGTCGCCGGCGTCGACCCACGCCGCGCCCTGGCCACAGCGGCTGGGCCCGATGGCGCAGCGGTCAGCCTCCGGCCAGCCGGCGCCGAGCGGGTGGCCACCCTGGGCCACGAAGTCGCCAACACCGAGGCGACCGATCCCGCAGCGCTGCCCGCCAATCGCCGCGCCGCCGAGCCCGCCAAGATCGCCGCGCCACTGGCCTCGGACGAGCTCGTCAGCTTGCCGGCCAGCTCCGCTGCCGCCAACGGCGCCGGGCTCGACAACGGCCTGAGCCGGCATCCCGGCCAGAGCGTCGCTGCCAGCGACGGGGGTGCGGCAGGGCCGGCCACCCCAATCCCGGCCGCTGCCCCTGCTCTGGCCCCCCACCGCAGCGATGCAACCGGCCCCAGTACCGCACCGGTCGAGGCCCGTATCGCCCTGCCGCTGGACAGCCCGGGCTTTGCGCCGGCTCTCGGCGCCCAGATCAGCTTGTTTGCGCGCGACGGCGTACAAACCGCCCGGCTGCAGCTCAACCCGGCCGAGATGGGCCCGATCGCCGTGCAGATCGCGGTGGACGGCAATGCCGCGCGCATTGATTTCCAGGCTGACCGGGCCGCTACCCGCGAGGTGATTGAAGCCTCGCTACCCGCGCTGGCCGGCGCGCTGCAGGATGCCGGCCTCACCCTGACCGGCGGCGGGGTGTTCCAGCAACATCCCGGCCGGCAGGCACCGCCCGAGCCCGGCCCCGCCCCCGCCGCTGCGCGTTTGCCAGCCACCGGTACCGGGCTTGACGCGGTGGCCGGCAGCCTGGCTGCCGCCAGCCGGCAACGCACGCCGCGTGGCCTGGTCGACCTGGTGGCCTGAGCCCACCGGGCCAGCAAATCACGGCGCTTTGCACCGCTATTTTCGGCATCGCCGGGCAGCCCGGGTCCGAATAATGGACTGAGGGGATCGCCGCACGCAGTCGGTGTGCGCCGCCCGCCTTCGCCCAGGAGATCTGCATGGCCGCCGCACCCGCCGCAACCGCTGACGACGCCCCCGCCAAAGGTGGCAAGAAAAAGCTGATCATCATCATCGCCGCCGTGCTGGTGCTGGTTCTCGGCGGTGGTGGCGCTGCCATGCTGCTGCTGAAAAAGAAGCCGGCCGACGGCGAAGAAGATGCCGCTGACGGCCACGGCAAGGCCGAGACCAGCGAGCCGGTCAAGTCCAAACCCAAGCACGACCCCAAACACCCCCCCACCTTCGTGCCGCTCGACCCGTTCACGGTCAATCTGGCCGACAAGGAGTCAGAGCGCTACGCCCAGATCGGCATCACGCTCGAAATCGACGACGCCAAGACCGCTGACGAGCTCAAGCTCTACATGCCAGCCATCCGCAACAACATCCTGATGGTGCTGGCGCACAAGACTGCCGCTGAAATTCTGACCCGCGAGGGCAAGGAGAAGCTGTCCAAGGCCATCCTCTACGCCGCCGTGCGCCCCTTGGGCTACGAGGTCGATGAAGAAGAGGACGAGCCCGAAGCGCCTGCCGCCGACGCCGCCAAGAAAAAGAAGAAGAAGAAAAAGGCCGCCCGACCCGCCCTGCCGGTGAGTGCTGTGCACTTCTCCAACTTCATCATCCAGTGACTCAGGCCCCAATGGCCCATCAGATGCGACCCGAGGCGCCGGCATGAACCAGCAGATCCTGTCGCAGGACGAGGTCGATGCGCTGCTGCAGGGCATCACTGGCGAGAGCCAGAAGCTCGAAGCCGAGGAGATCAAGACCGAGGGCATCCGCGACTACAACATCGCGAGCCAGGAACGCATCGTGCGTGGGCGCATGCCCACGATGGAGATCATCGGCGAACGCTTTGCCCGCAACATCCGGCTCGGCCTGTTCAACCTGATCCGCAAAAGTCCCGAAGTCTCGATCGGCGGAGCCAAGGTCATCAAGTACAGCGCTTTCTTGCGCGAGATCGTGGTGCCGACCAACTTCAACATCGTCTCGGTCAAACCGCTGCGCGGCAGCGGGCTGATCGTCTGCGACCCGTCACTGGTGTTTGCGGTGATCGACGCGCTGTATGGCGGCAACGGCAAGTACCACACCCGGATCGAAGGCCGGGACTTTTCGGCCACCGAGCAGCGGGTGATTCAGAGGCTGATCGAGGTCATCATCGTCGAGTACAAAAAGGCCTGGGCCGGCATCTACCCGGTGGAGCTGGAGTACCAGCGGTCGGAGATGCAGCCTCAGTTCTGCAACATCGCCACGCCCAGCGAGGTGGTAGTGGCCACCAGCTACACGCTGGAGATTGGCGACACCACCGGTACGGTGCACTTCTGCATCCCCTACAGCACGCTCGAACCGATCCGCGACGTGCTGTATTCGGCGATGCAAGGTGACGCCGAGCCAGACCGGCGCTGGATCCGGCTGCTGCGCACCCAGATCCAGTCGGCCGACGTGCCGGTGGTGGCCGAACTGGCCACCGCACGCGCCACGGTGGAGCAGTTGCTGAGCTTCAAGCCGGGCGACTTCATCGAGCTCGATCTCAAGAAAATGATCCAGGCCAAGGTAGATGGTGTGCCGGTGTTCGACTGCCATTACGGCACGTCCAACGGCAAGAACGCCATCAAGATCGACCGTTTGTTGACCGGCACCGACGCCGGCTGGTTGGGAGACCACCATGAGTGAAGAAGCCGAAACGATGTCGGAAGAAGACCGCATGGCCGCCGAATGGGCGGCCGCGCTCGACGAGTCCAAGCCCGAGGCGACCAGCGCGGTGTCGATGCCGACCGAGTCGGTGGCGGCCGCGTCGTTCACCAACTTCTCGGCCACGCCGGGTGGGGTCAATGCCGCCGGCAACGACCTCAACATGATCCTCGACATCCCCGTCCAGCTGACGGTGGAGCTGGGCCGCACCCGCATACCGATCAAGCACATCCTGCAGCTCGCGCAAGGCTCGGTGGTGGAGCTGGAGGCACTGGCCGGCGAGCCGATGGACGTGCTGGTCAACGGCTACCTGATCGCCCAAGGCGAGGTGGTGGTGGTCAACGACAAGTTCGGCATCCGCCTGACCGACATCGTCACCCCGAGCGAGCGCATGCGCCGCCTGAGCAGAACTTGATCCTGCAACAGTCCCGATGCCAACCTCCACGTCCCTGATCGGCCCGCTGGCCGCCTTTTTGTTGATCCTGGCGCTGATCCCGGCTGCGCTCTGGCTGCTCAAGCGTTCAGGGCTCGGCAAGTTCAGCGCGGGGGGCGCCACGGCCTCGATGCGGGTGGTGGCCACCCTCGGCCTGGCACCCAACCAGCGCATCGTCACCGTCGAGGTGGGCTCGGGCGACGAGCGCCGCTGGCTGGTGCTGGGCGTCACAGCGGCCGGCATCCAGGTCCTGCACACGCTGCCACCTCAGCCGGAGCCCGCTGCTGCCAGCCCGGGCACGCTGCCGATGTTTGCGCAACTGCTGGCACGTCAGCAGCGCGGCACCACCACACCGCCCGATGCCGAGAGCCCCGATGCGCGCTGAAACCCGACTTGTTTTCAGCGGTCTCGCCCGCCGAACGGCTCAATTCCTGGGCTTGTCGGTGTTATCGGCGCTGCCTGCAGCGGCTTTAGCGCAAGCCACCGGCAGCGCCGCTGGCCCCGGCCTGCCGCTGCTGATCGGCCAGGCTGCAGGCGGCACCGCCTACTCGGTGCCGATCCAGACCTTGCTGTTCTTTACCGCACTGTCGTTCCTGCCGGCCATCCTGCTGATGATGACCGGCTTTACCCGCATCGTGATCGTGCTCTCTCTGTTGCGTCAGGCGCTGGGCACACAGGCTGCACCGCCCAACCAGGTGATCGTCGGGCTGTCGCTGTTCCTGACCTTCTTTGTCATGTCGCCCACGCTGGACAAGGTCTACACCGAGGCCTGGCTGCCGTACTCGGCGCAAAAGATCGAGTTTGCCGAGGCGGTGGAGAAAGCCGGCAAACCGATGCGCGAGTTCATGCTCAAGCAGACCCGGCACAGCGACATGCAGCTGTTTGCCAAGCTCGCCAAGGTCGCACCCGAGGTACCGGGCGAGGCCATGCCGTTCACCGTGCTGGTACCGGCCTTTGTCACCAGCGAGCTGAAAAGCGCCTTCCAGATCGGCTTTCTGATCTTCATCCCCTTCCTGATCATCGACATGATCGTGGCCAGCGTGTTGATGAGCCTGGGCATGATGATGCTGAGCCCGGTGCTGGTGTCGCTGCCCTTCAAGCTGATGCTGTTTGTGCTGGCCGATGGCTGGAACCTGTTGTTGGGGTCCCTGGCGGCCAGCTTCGCCAACTGAACAATACCCGCCATCGACATGGACAGCCAACAAGCATTTCACCTCGGCCAGCAAGGCCTCTACATGCTGCTGCTGGTCTCGGCACCGATCCTGCTGTCGGTGCTGGTGGTGGGCCTGGTGGTCAGCATCTTCCAGGCCGCGACCCAGATCAACGAGGCCACGCTGAGCTTTGTGCCCAAAGTGCTGGCGGCGGTGGCGGTGCTGGCGATTGCCGGGCCCTGGATGTTGACGATGCTGGTGGAGTACATCCAGCGCACGCTGCTGTCGATCCCCACCGCGATTGGTTGAGCGCGGCGCCGCGGCGCTGCGCCTGCCCTGACCTCGGCTTGCCGTGATCTCCTTCACCGAGACCCAGCTCCTGGCCTGGCTCACGCCCGTGCTGTGGCCGTTTCTGCGCGCGCTGGCCTTGTTCACCGCGCTGCCGGTGTTCAGCCAGCGCGCCGTGCCGATGCGGGTGAAGATCGGCCTGGCGCTGTTCATCTCGCTGGCCGCCCAGCCCTCGCTGCCCGCGATGCCGCTGATTGCGCTCGACAGCCCGCAAGCCCTGATGGTGCTGGTGCAGCAATTGCTGGTCGGCTTCACGCTGGGCTTTGCGGTACGTGTGGTGTTTGCGGCGGTCGAGATGGGCGGCGAGCTGATCGGCTTGCAGATGGGCCTGAACTTTGCTGGCTTCTTCGACCCCGCTACCGCTTCCCAAGGAACCGCCAGCGGGCGATTTTTTGGCACGCTGGTGGCATTTTTGTTTGTGCTGTCCAACAGCCATCTGGCAGTCATCGCCGCACTGGTCCACAGCTTCGAGTTGTTTGCCGTGGGCGACGAGCCCTTTGCATTCCTGCGCCAGACCCAGCCGCAGCGCTGGGGCAGCGAAGTCTTCAGGCTCGGCCTATGGATCGCGCTGCCGCTGGTGGGCATGCTGCTGTTTGTCAACCTGGTGCTCGGCGTGATCTCACGGGTAGCGCCACAGATCAGCGTGTTTTCGGTAGGCTTCCCGCTGACCTTGTCAGTCGGCCTGATCGGCATGCTGCTGACCTTGCCGCTGCTGGAGCAACCATTTGCAATGGCGCTGGTGCGCATGCTGACGCACTTCCAGTAGCCGCGGACATTCCGCCTCGCCGCCAGTCATTGCTTCAGGCTGCGGCCCGTTGCGGTCGTTCGTGGTCGCCGATTTGTCCGACCGCTTTGTCCCGGCCCGCCGTCACACGATATTCGGCGCCGGGTATTTGCCCCGGCGGGCACAAGCTGCAGGACGCCTGAACTTACTGTAGATAGCTCGCATAGACGCTCGCTCGCCCAGAGATGTCGATGAGCAAGACGTGATACGGATCTTTGCGTGCACCCATCTCCATGCCAGGTGAGCCGGGTGGCATGCTTGGGACGGCCAGGCCGATGCCTGTGGGTCGTCGCCAGCAACCGCTTCACCTCAGCGGCCGGCACGTGCCCCTCGAGCACGTAGCCATCGATGGTTGCCGTTTGGCAGCTGCCAAAACGATCAGGCATGCCCAGACGCTTGCGTTCGACGGCGGCACTGTGGACTTCGACCACTCTCACCGCGAGACCAGCAGCGCACATATGTTCGACCCAGGCGCCGCAGCAGCCGCAGTAAGGGCTCTTGAAGACCTGCACCTCCCTGGCGGGCACGACCGCAAGAGAAGGCTGAGCCGAAAACACGGTAAGCGCCCCAACGCTGCCGAGGAAAAGTCGCCGCTACATGGGATGGCCCATTCTTTGTTGGCCAGCGAAGTCGCCAATGACGCCGCTGGCACGGGCGCGTCAAGCGCCCAGGCAGTGGCCCTGTAGTCGCACTCAGGGCGTTGCCTGCTCCGCCATTTGCCGGTGACTGGCAGCCAAACCGTCATATTCCACCGCCATACCCTCGTAGCTGCTGACGATCGCATTGCAGTGGGATTGCATGCTGCCGCCGCCCTTACCGCTCACGGCCATCCCTTGATAGCTCTTGGCCAGCTTGCGATGCTCGGCCGCTTTGGCACGGACCGCAGCGGCTTCCTGGTTGTAGTAGGTGACCAATCCTTCGTGATCAGAGCGCGTGCGCGCGGATTCGATCCGCTGTTGCAACTCCGGCGAGGGCGCGCTCGGACCCGAGGCGCAGCCGGTCAAGACAACGCTCAGCAGCAACGCCGACGCGATGCGCCGCGAGACTGTCATTTTCATGCTCATGGTGTTTCTCCTAAATGGACAAAGTGCAAAGAAACGGCTGGCTTCATGCGGCCTCGGCCGTGGTGTGCGCCCCATCCGCCAGGGGCGCGGATGCGTTGCGCGGACTGCGCCCTAACTGCCACTGTTTGACCAGGGCGTAAAGCGCTGGAATCACGCCGAGCGTCAGCACCGTCGACGAGATCATCCCGCCGACCATCGGCGCCGCGATGCGGCTCATTACCTCGGAGCCGGTTCCGGTGCCCCACATGATCGGCAGCAACCCGGCCATGATGGCCACGACGGTCATCATCTTGGGACGCACGCGCTCGACCGCACCTTCCATCACGGCGCCATAGAGGTCCGATGGGCCGGGTTCACGTCCCTCTTCACGGCAACGT
>JANYKR010000087.1 GCA_025358155.1 Betaproteobacteria bacterium | reverse complement strand
GCGCTGGCCGCCGGCTCGGTGGCTGGCTCCGGCAAGGACGGCCGAGTCACCAAGGGTGATGTGCTGGGCGCACTGGCAAGCGCCGCAGCAGCCCCGGCCCCGGCGCCAGCCGCTGCGCCCAAAGCCGTCGCTGCGGCCCCCGCGCCCGCACGCTTGTTGCCCAGCGTCACCGCCCCGGCCGGCCCCAACCTGGGCGAGCGCCCTGAGCAGCGGGTGCCGATGTCGCGCTTGCGCGCCCGTATCGCCGAGCGGCTGGTGCAGTCGCAGTCGACCAACGCCATCCTGACCACCTTCAACGAGGTCAACATGGCCCCGGTGATGGAGATGCGCAAGCGCTTCCAGGACAAGTTCGAAAAGGAGCACGGCGTCAAGCTCGGCTTCATGAGCTTCTTTGTCAAGGCAGCGGTGGCGGCGCTCAAGAAGTACCCGATCATCAATGCCAGCGTCGATGGCAACGACATCGTCTACCACGGCTATTTCGACATCGGCATCGCGGTGGGCTCACCGCGTGGCCTGGTGGTGCCGGTGCTGCGCAATGTCGACCAGATGAGCTTTGCCGACATCGAGAAAAAGATCGCCGAGTTTGGCCAGAAGGCCAAGGACGGCAAGCTCGGCATCGACGATTTGACCGGCGGCACGTTCTCGATCTCCAACGGCGGCACCTTCGGCTCGATGCTGTCCACGCCCATCATCAACCCACCGCAATCGGCAATCCTGGGCGTGCATGCCACCAAGGACCGCCCAGTGGTTGAAAACGGTCAGGTCGTGGTGCGCCCGATCAACTACCTGGCGATGAGCTACGACCACCGCATCATCGATGGCCGCGAGGCCGTGCTCGGCCTGGTGACGATGAAAGAAGCGCTGGAAGACCCGTCGCGCCTGCTGTTCGACATCTGATCCGATATCCGATCCGATATCCGATCCGACCTCAGGTCGACCGGCAAATCCCTGCCACCACGCTAAAAGCCCGCCATGTCGCTCGCTGACGAACTGCACAAGCTCGATGAGTTGCGCGCCCGTGGGGTGCTGACGGACGCGGAGTTTGAGCGCGCCAAGCAGCGGTTGCTGGACGGCGCTGCAGCGCACCCGGCCAGCGAAGTGCCAGTGGTGGCTGCACTCAACAACTTCCGCCGCTCGTCCACCGACAAGTGGATTGGCGGCGTTTGCGGCGGCTTGGCGCGCCTGACCGGCATCGAGAGCTGGGCCTGGCGTTTGATCCTCACCGTGCTGCTGCTGTTCGGCGGCACCGGGGCGCTGCTCTACATCCTGCTGTGGATCTTCGTGCCGACCGAGTGAGCCTGCCTCAACCGCGCCGCACGCCGACCACCAACCCCTCCCAAAACACCATGTCCAAGATTTTCGACGTCATCGTCATCGGCGCCGGCCCTGGCGGCTACATCGCCGCCATCCGCGCTGCGCAACTCGGTTTCAACGTCGCCTGCATCGACGAATGGAAAAACGACAAAGGCGGCCCCGCGCCGGGCGGCACCTGCACCAATGTGGGCTGCATCCCCAGCAAGGCGCTGCTGCAGTCGAGCGAGCACTTTGACCATGCCGGCCACCAGTTTGCCGAGCACGGCATCGGCCTGTCCAACCTCAAGATCGATGTGGCCAAGATGGTGGGCCGCAAGGACAGTGTCGTCAAGCAGAACAACGACGGCATCCTCTACCTGTTCAAGAAGAACAAGGTCAGCTTCTTTCACGGCCGGGGCGCGTTTGTCAACGCCGCCGACGGGCTGTACGAGGTCAGCGTGACCGGTGCGGTCAAAGAGTCCCTGACCGCCAAGCACGTGGTCGTGGCCACCGGGTCCAGCGCCCGGGCACTGCCGGGTGCGGCGTTTGATGAAGAGCGCATCCTGTCCAACGACGGCGCGCTGCGTATCGCCGCCGTACCCAAGACCCTGGGCGTTATCGGCTCGGGTGTGATCGGCCTGGAGATGGGCTCGGTCTGGCGCCGGCTGGGCGCCGAGGTCACGATCCTGGAGGCGCTGCCCAATTTTCTGGGCGCGGCCGACGAGGGCGTGGCCAAGGAGGCGCTCAAGGCCTTCACCAAGCAAGGCCTGAGGTTTGAATTCGGTGCCAAGATCTCCGAGGTCAAGACCGGCAAGAAGAGCGTGACCGTGGCCTATGCCAACGCCAAGGGCGAGGCTTTGACCTTGGAGGTTGAGCGGCTGATCGTCTCGATCGGGCGGGTCGCCAACACCGTCGGATTGAACCCCGAAGCCGTCGGCCTGCAACTCGACGAGCGTGGCGCGATCACCGTAGACGCTGACTGCAAGACCAACCTGCCGAATGTGTGGGCGGTGGGCGACGCGGTGCGGGGCCCGATGCTGGCGCACAAGGCCGAGGAAGAAGGCGTGGCGGTGGCCGAGCGCATTGCCGGCCAGCACGGCCATGTCGATTTCAACCTCGTCCCCTGGGTGATCTACACCTCGCCCGAAATCGCCTGGGTGGGCCGAACCGAGCAGCAGCTCAAGGCCGAGGGTGTTGCCTACAAAGCAGGACAGTTTCCGTTCCTGGCCAACGGCCGGGCCCGGGCGCTCGGCGACACCACCGGGTTCGTCAAGTTCCTGGCCGATGCCAAGACCGACGAGATCCTGGGCGTGCACATCGTCGGCCCGATGGCCAGCGAGTTGGTTGCCGAGGCGGTGGTGGCGATGGCCTTCAAGGCGTCGGCCGAGGACATCGCCCGCATCTGCCATGCCCACCCGAGCCTGAGCGAAGCCACCAAGGAAGCTGCGCTGGCGGTGGACAAGCGCACGCTGAACTTCTGACGGGCTGAACCACCCGACGCCCGTCACCGACGGGACGATCCCACCCCCGGGGGGCCGCGTAAGCTGCCCCTTTTTGCTTGGCCGCCCGCATCGCATGACCTCTGTCACCGACCTCTACCACCAGACGCTCATCGAGCGGGGCTACACCGCCGACCCCGCTCAGTTGCATGCGGTGGCGGCGTTGCAGCGCTGCCAGGACGAATGGGCAGCCTACAAAGCCAGGCGCGGCAACGCGGTGACCAAGCTGCTGGTTCGCCCACCGATTCCGCGCGGCGTCTACATGTTCGGCGGGGTAGGGCGCGGCAAGAGCTTCTTGATGGACTGCTTTTTCCAGGCCGTGCCGCTGACGCGCAAGACCCGGCTGCACTTCCACGAGTTCATGCGCGAGGTGCATCGCGAGCTTCTGGAGCTCAAGGGCACGGTCAATCCGCTGGACGAGCTGGGCAAGCGCATTGCCCGGCGCTTCCGCTTGATCTGCTTCGACGAGTTTCATGTCGCCGACGTCACCGACGCAATGATCTTGCATCGGCTGCTCGACGCGCTGTTCGCCAACCGGGTCTCGATTGTCACCACGTCCAACTTTCACCCCGACGGCCTCTACCCGAACGGCTTGCACCGCGACCGCATCCTGCCGGCCATCGAGCTACTCAAGGACAAACTTGAAGTCATCAACGTCGACCACGGCACCGACTACCGCCAGCGCACGCTCGAGCAGGCCGAGCTGTACCTGATGCCGCTGGGGCCAGCCGCCGACGCTGCGCTGTCCGCCACCTTCAACAGCCTGGCCGAGGCGCGTGACGAAAACCCGCTGCTGCACATCGAGCACCGCGAATTGAGGGCGCTGCGCCGCGCCGGTGGTGTAGTGTGGTTCGACTTCCGCACGCTGTGCGGCGGGCCGCGCTCGCAAAACGACTACCTGGAGATTGCCCAGCAATTCCACACCGTGCTGCTGTCCGGCGTGCCGCAATTGCCGCCTCGGCTCGCCAGCGAGGCCAGGCGCTTCACCCTGCTGGTGGACGTGCTGTACGACCGGCGGGTCAAGCTGGTCCTGTCGGCAGCGGTGCCGGCCGACCAGATCTACACCGAGGGGCCGCTGTCGCACGAGTTCCCGCGCACGGTGTCGCGGCTGCAGGAGATGCGCTCCACCGAATACCTGGCGCTGCAACGGCGCGAGGTGGACACCGGGATCACATGAGCCTCGCGCCCCTCCGGCCGCAGACCGTGCTTTGCGCCGTGGCCCGCCGGGCTGTGCTGGGCTTGGCATTGTCCATCGGTAGGCTTGGGCTGGTCGGCCTGGCCGGTCTCGCTGGCCCGGCAAGCCCGGTCCAGGCGCAAGCGCCACCGGAGCGCGAGCGCATTGCTGCCGAGCGTCGCGAGGTAGAGGCCACTTTCAATGCCGCCCAGACTGCCTGCCAATCGCGCTTCTTGCTGACCCAGTGCCTTGACCAGGCCCGTGAGCAGCGACGCCTGGCGATGGACAGCCTGCAGCGCCGGCAGTTGGAGATTGACGACCTGGCGCGGCGCGAGCGGTCTGCGCAGCGCCTGCAGGCCTTGCAGCAGCGTGTTGCGGCCGGAGTGACCGCCGCCGGGACGGCCGCTGGGACGGCCTCAGGCGCGGTTGCTGCACCGATGGCTGCACCGGCATCCGGGCCCGAGCCCGGGCTGGCGGCCCAGTCCCAGCCGGCATCTGCGCCGGTTCGGCTCATCACCCGGCCGCGAACCCGTACCGAGCCAGAGTCCAGGTCAGCCACCAAGCCAGCCGCTGCCCGTCCCGCGCTGGGTGCGGCGGTCGCTGCTTCAGCCGCTCAGCGGGCCCAGCGCAGCCAAGCCGATTTTCAGCGACGCCAGCAAGAAGCCGATGCCCACCGCGCCGCCGTGCTGGCGCGCAATCAGCGCCAGGACGCAGACCGCCGACCCGCTGCGGGGCTGCCCGTGCCTGCTGCGCCCAAAACCGCCGCCTCAGCCGCGCCCTGAGCCGCCAGGCTCAGGTGATCGCCTCGACCCGCACGATCGCCAGCGACACGTTGTCACCCTGCTGGCGTGCGCGCTGGCGGGCCCTGGCCACCAGCATTTCACTGGCCTCGCGCGGCGGCAGGCTGTTGACGATCAGGCCCAGTTCACGCGTCGTGAAGTAGTGCCAGAGCCCGTCGCTGCAAGCCAGCAGGGTGTCGCCCGGCTGCAGCGCGTCGACCTGTTGCACCGCCGTCGGCGGATCGGAATGGGTGCCCAGGCAGCCAGTCAGCAGGTTGCCCTGTGGGTGCACGTTGGCCTGCTCTTCATCGATCTTGCCTTCGTCGATCAGGCGTTGAACGTAGGAGTGGTCGATCGTGCGCACGACCAGCTCAGCGCCCCGGAAGTGGTACACCCGCGAGTCGCCGGCATGGGCAATCACGCAGTTCATGCCCGGCCCCAGCAGAAAAGCCGCCATCGTGCTGTGCGGCTCCTCTTCGGCGGTGATGGCCGTGAGCTTGATCATCAGATGGGCTTCGGTGGCCAGCTGGCGCAGCGTGTCGAAGGCATCGTCCTTGGCCGGCACGTAGCGGTCAAACAGCTGGCGCGCCGTCAACACCACCTGATCGGCGGCCTTGCGGCCTCCGCTCTTGCCCCCCATGCCGTCAGCCAGTACGGCGAGCAGGCAGTCCTTGTTGCGGCCGTGGCGCTGGATCTCAACCTGGTCTTGCTGGTAAGGTCGATCGCCCTTGTGCAAGGCGGTGGCGGCCAGCAACCGGTAGGCCAGGGGTGCAGACGCGTTCATGGCGACAGACTATAAACTCAGGCCGCTGATGACTTCTGACTTCACTGCCGACCTGAACCTGCACTCGACCCAGCGCCAGCTGATCGAATTGCGCATGGAACATGCCGATCTTGACAGCCTGATCGACCGCGCTGCCGAGCAAACCCCGGTGGATGACCTGGCGCTGCGCCGCTTCAAGAAGCGAAGGCTGTTGCTGCGCGACCGGATGGTTCAGCTGGCGCTTGAGCTTGACCCGCCGGAACCGGCGTGACCACGCTGCCCACCGGCCCAGGCGCGCGCGCGTCCGACAACGGTCGGGCCGAGCTTGCAGCCGCGCTCGATGGCGCCGCGCCTGAGCGTTTTTGCAGTGCGCTGGCCAACGCCACCCGCGACGCGCTTGGCCCGGGCGGCGCGCTGGCCCAGGCCGACCCTGGCTTTGTCGAGCGAGAACCGCAATTGCGCCTGGCCGACGCGATGGCGCGCGCCATCGAGGACCGCGCCACCCTGGTCGCCGAGGCCGGCACCGGCGTGGGCAAGACCTTCGCCTACCTGGTGCCGCTGCTGCTGTCGGGCCGGCGTGCGCTGGTCAGCACGGCCACCAAGAACCTGCAAGACCAGCTCTTCCTGCGCGACCTGCCACGCCTGCGTGACGCACTGGCCTTGCCGGTGCGCATCGCCTTGCTCAAGGGCCGGAGCAGCTACCTCTGCCTGCACCGGCTGCAAATGGCGCGCGAGAGCGGCACGCTGCCCGACCGGTTTGCGGTGCGAGCGCTGGCCCGGGTCGAGACCTGGGCCCAGGGGACCCAGACTGGCGATCTGGCCGAGATCGACGGCCTGGACGACCGCTCGCCGGTGATCCCGCTGGTCACCTCCACCCGCGACAACTGCCTGGGCAGCGAGTGCCCGCAGTTTCGCGACTGCCACGTGGTCAAAGCCCGACGCGAGGCGATGGCGGCCGACCTGGTGGTCGTGAACCACCACCTGTTTTTTGCCGACCTGTCGCTGCGCGACAGTGGTGTGGCCGAATTGTTGCCGACGGTGGACGCGGCGGTGTTTGACGAAGCCCACCAGCTGGTGGAAACCGGCCTGCAGTTTCTCGGCACGATGCTGTCGAGCAACCAGGCCATCGACTTTGGCCGCGACCTGCTGGCCGCCGGTCTGACCAACGCCCGTGGCCTGGCCGACTGGCAGACCCTGGCTGCTGGTCTGGAGCGCGCCGCACGGGAGATGCGGCTTGCTTGCGCCGGCCCGCTGCGCGAGTTGAAGGGCATCCTCAAGCTGCGCTGGGACGAACGCGCCAACGGGCCAGACTTTGCCGAGGCCCTGGCCGGACTCGCCGCTGCCGCCGATGCAGCCCGCGACGCCGCGCTTTTGGTGGAGGCCAGCTCACCCGATTTCACCCGGCTGGTCGAGCGCGGCCGCCGCATTGCCGAACTGGTGCATGGTTTTGTGCGGCCAGCCGCCACTGACCGGGTGCGCTGGATCGACATCGGTCCCAGGGACGCCCGGCTGGTTGAGTCCCCTTTGCACATCCGCGATTTGTTCACCGAGCAGCGCGCCAGCGCGGCACGGGCCTGGATCTTCACCTCGGCCACCCTGGGCAGTGACGATGATCTGAGCTGGTTCACTGAATCAGCGGCGCTGGAGGATGCGCGCAAGCTGCGGGTGGGCAGCCCCTTCGACTACGCCGCCCATGCCCGCACCTGGGTGCCGCCGCGTTTCCCCAAGCCGGCCGAGCCCGGCCACCCGGCGGCGGTGGGCGCGCTGGCGGCACGCCTGGCCGGTCGGCTGGGCGGTCGCACCTTTGTGCTGACCACCACGCTGCGGGTGTTGCCGCTGATCGCCCAGGCCCTGAGCGAGGCGGCGGCCGAGAGCGGCGCGCCCCTGAACGTGCTGGTACAGGGCAGCCACCCGAAGCGCACCCTGCTGCAGCGCTTCATCGACACGCCGGGCAGTGTGCTGGTGGGATCAGCCAGCTTCTGGGAGGGCATCGACGTGCCGGGCGATGCGCTGCAGTGCGTGATCATCGACAAGCTGCCGTTCCCGCCGCCGCACGACCCGCTGGTGCAGGCGCGCAGCAAAGAACTCGAATCACGCGGGCGCGACCCCTTCAACGACTACTACCTGTCCGAGGCCGCGATCTCGCTCAAACAAGGCGCCGGCCGCTTGATCCGCAGCGAGACCGACCTGGGCCTGCTCGTGATCACCGACCCCCGGCTGCGCCAGATGCCCTACGGCCGCAAGCTGCGCGCTGCGCTGCCCCCGATGGGCACACTCGACACCGAGGCCGACGCGCTGGCCTGGCTGGATCAGATCGCCGCCTCGCACCCGTTTTAGTCAAACAGGCGGGGCCATCAGATCAATTCGGGCGATTTACCAGAACTGCCACCAGGCCCGGTCAGGCTGGCGCACCCCGTCCTTAAAGTACAGGCTCTGCGGAAAGTTGGTCTTGAGCACCCGCTCGGCATCGTCACGCAAGGTCTGCAGGCCGAGCCGCTCGTAGCTGGCGGCCATGATGTAGAGCGCTTCTTCGGTGGCGGGCGCTCGCTGGTAGTCGCGCACCGTGAGCATTGCCCGGTTGGCAGCGGCCAGGTAGGCGGCGCGACGGAAGTAGTAGCGCGCCACATGCACCTCGTAGTCGGCCAGCGCGTTGACGATGTAGTCCATGCGGGCCCGGCCATCGGCCGCGTACTTTGACTCGGGGTACTGCTCGACCAGCTGGCTGAAGGCCTGGAACGCGTCTCTTGAGGCTTGCTGGTCCCGCTCGGCGATGTTCTGGCGCGAGAAGCTGCTCAGAAACCCCATGTTGTCGTTGAAATTGACCAGGCCCTTGAGGTAGAGCGCGTAGTCCATGCCCGGGCTGGACGGGTGCAGCTTGATGAACCGGTCGAGTGTGGCGATTGCCAGCACCCGCTCGCCGGTGCGCCACTGGGCATAGGCCAGATCGAGCGTGGCCTGTTGCGCCAGCAAAGTGCCGGATGCGCGGCCTTCAACCCTCTCCAGCGCCTTGATCGCCGCTTCGTAACTGCCCGCACCCAGGTCTTCCTTGGCCTGTGCATACAATTTCTCGGGCGAGTTGCGCAATTCTTCGTCGCGCGAAGTGGTGCCACAGCCTGCCAGAGCGGCCAGTACGGCGATCATCAACGGCGCGCTGCGCAACCAGTTCTGCGGCCGGTTGCGGGGCTCGGACGGAGGCGAGCCAGCTGCCGCTGGCACAACAGCCAAGGCAGAACCGGAGGGCACGGGCGCTTGCATGCGCAAATCCTTGAACAAACTCATCGGTGTCGTCAGCCGCGTTGCGGCCGGCGTCCTTCCAGGCAGGTAAGCGAACCCCGTGATTCTAATGTGCCCATCTTCTGTGCCCCTGACCGCCGCAGCGCCCGACGCAGCCGATGCAGCCGACGCAGCCGACGCAGCCGACGCAGCCGGTTCGCTCCTAGCGCTGGACGGGCCGGATGTGCCGGATGTGCCGGATGTGCCGGATGCGCCCGAGGCGCCCGATTCGCCCGACGACCAGGAGGTCGAGGTGCGGGAAGCCGCAGTGCACCGGCTGCAGCACGGCCAACGGCTGGACAAGGCGCTGGTGGCCTTGGCGCCCGAGTTTTCGCGCAGCTGGTTGCAGCAGCTCATCACGCGCGGCCATGTTCAGCTTGACGGTCTGGCGCAAGACACCGCGTCGCGCAAGCTCAAGTCAGGGCAGCGCATCCGGCTGGCGCTGGTGCCCACCGCCGAGAGCCTGGCCTTTCGCCCTGAGCCCATGGCCCTGGCTATCGTCTACGAGGACGCCCACCTGCTGGTGGTCAACAAGCCCGCCGGGCTGGTGGTGCATCCCGCCGCAGGGCACTGGTCAGGCACCTTGCTGAATGGCCTGCTGGCCCACCATCCAGCAGCAGCCACCTTGCCGCGCGCCGGCATCGTGCACCGGCTCGACAAGGACACCACCGGCCTGATGGTGGTGGCCAAGACCCTGCAGGCCATGACATCGCTGGTGCGCCAGATCGCCGCGCGCGATGTGCGACGCATCTACCTGGCGCTGGCCCAGGGCCGGGTCGACTGGGCCGAGGCCTCGATCGATGCGCCTATCGGTCGGGATCCTGCCAATCGGCTGCGCATGGCGGTGGTGGCCACCGGCAAGCCGGCCCGCACCGACGTGGTGCGCCTGGGCGGGCGTGAGGGCGTCACGGCACTGCGTTGCCGCCTGCACACCGGCCGTACCCACCAGATCCGGGTGCATCTGTCCTGGCGCGGCCATGCGCTGGTGGGGGATGTGCTGTACGGCGGCAAGCCCGCGCTGGGCCTGTCGCGTCAGGCCCTGCATGCGGCCGAACTGGCCTTTGTGCATCCGGCGGACGCTCGCGGGCTGACCTTCACCGCGCCCTTGCCGGCCGACCTGGCGGCGGCCTGGGCCCTGACCCTGCCCGCTTGAAGCCCGGGTGCCTGGCCTGACGATTGCGGCGAGGCAAAGTCAGGTTACAATCGGCGCCCAAGTGAGCGGCCTTTGGCGAGGGGATGTCAATCCCCAGCCTCACGGCGCCGCCAAACAGGCTGGCACCTGCGGTCAGCCGAACCGCCCAGGCCTGCAGCGACATGCGGCCGGGTAACCCGGAGTACAGCGGAAGATTTCCGTTGACACCACCCAAAGACAATTCAAGCTGCCGGTGGGCCGCCCACCCCCAGCCCGAAGCTGGTTCCGAGTCATCCAGCAAATTGCGATGCACCAGTGCCGTTGACCGTCCACGGCAGCAATGAACAGGGGTTCATGAACACACAAGAGGCCAAACGGGTCCTCGAGACCGCGCTGATCTGCGCGCAGCAGCCCTTGCCGCTGCGCGAGTTGGGCCGGCTGTTTGATGACCAGATCGGCCCAGATACCTTGCGCACCCTGCTCGATGAGCTGGTGCGTGACTGGGACCACAAAGGCGTTGAGCTGGTGGCCGTGGCCACCGGTTGGCGCTTCCAGAGCCGGCCCGAGATGCGGCCATTTCTTGACCGACTGCACCCTGAAAAACCCCCGCGCTACTCCCGCGCCACCCTGGAAACCTTGGCCATCATTGCCTACCGCCAGCCCGTGACCCGCGGCGACATTGAAGACATTCGCGGCGTCACTGTCAGCGGGCCCATCGTCAAGCAACTCGAAGAGCGCAGCTGGATCGAGGCCATTGGCTACCGCGAAGCACCCGGCCGGCCCGCGCTCTACGCCACCACACGCCAGTTTCTCGATGACCTCGGTTTGGCCAGCCTCGACCAACTGCCGGTGCTCGACGGTCCGCCCACGGCGGCAGTGTTCGACCACGGGTCGGCGGGTCAGCCCTCCTTGCTCGGCGACGAGCCCGGCGTGCAGGCCCGCCTGCCGCTGGCGCCCGACACCCCGGCCGAGTTTGACGACACAGCCGAGGCGCAGCCCCGTGGCACCGCCGCGCATTTGATCCCCGCCGCTCCCACCGGCAACCCCATCTCCGGCCCGCCGATCCTGGTGGCAGCCGGTGCCCACACGCCGGCGGTCATGCCGGGTCCACAAGATTCCCCCCCCGCCGCACACGCATGAACTCGCAAGATCAAAATCCCATTCCGTCCGACCTGCCCGACGGCGGGTCGCCCGACACGCCTGCGCCCAAGGTTCGGCGCAAGCGCAAGCCGGCGGCTGTCGCAGCACCGGTGGCTGAAGCCGCTTCAGAAGCCGCTTCTGAAGCCGATATTGCCGCAGACCTCCCGGCTGCGGTGCCGGTCGATGCGCCCACGGCGGACGAGGTGTTCAAACCCAAGCGCAGCCGGCGCAAACCCGTTGCTGACGAACCGACGGTGGTCGCAGCGCTGGCGCCGGCCGTGGTCGAGGCCGGGTCACTGCCAGCATCATTGCCGGCATCATTGCCAGACGCAGCGGGAGACGACACGGCTGCCCTCAAGCCGGCCAAGCCCCGCAAGCGCGTGGCGGCTGCTGTTGCCCCGTTGGCGGCGGCAGTGGAGCTGGTGCAGATCGAGACCCGGGTGGAGCTGGCAGCGCCCGCAGCGCCGTCCCCCGTCGCCCCCGCCGCTGAATTGGCGCGGGCTTCGGCCGACGCGGTGACGTCAGCGCCTGCCGCTGGCGACGCAGCCGAGACCGGTACAGACGCCGGCGAGGTCGAGGCCGGCGAGGCCGAGGCCGACGGCCCGCGCCGACGCAATCGCAATCGCCGCCGTGGCCGCCGCAGTGGCGCCGACCGGGCCTTGCGCGAGGACGGCAGCGTCGCCGACGAGTCTGGTGCTGGGGCCTCAGTATCCGGTGCCGCTGCCGCTGCCGCCACCGGCAGCGACGACGATGACGAACTCGCCGATGCGCAGGCCGCCGAGCGCGCAGCCAGCGTGCCAAGGGCCGCGCCGCTGGACGCTGCGGAGACTTTTGCCGCTGTCCTGTCAGGCGACTACGACGCCGAGCCGACGCACGCCGAGGCTGTCGCCGGCGCACCCGCAGAGCCCGAACGCCGTGTGCTGGCCGCCGAACCCGACGCGCCCAAGCTGCACAAGGTGCTGGCCCAGGCCGGTATCGGTTCGCGCCGAGACATGGAGGAGTTGATTGCCGAGGGCCAGGTGCTGGTCAACGGCCAGCCCGCCCACACCGGTCAGCGCATCTCGTTTGGCGACAAGATCGTGGTCGCCGGCAAGCTGGTCAAGGTGCGCATCGCACCGCCGCCGCCGCGTGTCATTGCTTACCACAAGCCGGTCGGCGAGGTCGTCACGCACGATGATCCGCAGAACCGGCCCACCGTGTTCCGCCGGCTGCCCCGCCTGCAGCATGGCAAATGGCAGTCGGTCGGTCGGCTCGACATCAACACCGAAG
>JANYKR010000120.1 GCA_025358155.1 Betaproteobacteria bacterium | reverse complement strand
GACCATTCTTTCTTTTGGCGAAAAGAAAGAAGGCAAAGAAAGCGCTTCAACGCAATACCATGGTCGTATACACGTCTTCGATCACGCCCTTGTTGACTCACTCGCCCGCCCGGCGGGCTCAAACAGAGGCGTATTTGAAGGCCCAGAACGCGCCGTCGATTTGCCGACTCAGGCGGCTGCTGGTGCAAACGGCAGGCCACGTGGCAGGTGCAAAAGCGTCCGCCGCCCGCCGCCCGCCGTTCGCCGTGCGCCGTTCGCCGCCAATCCAGCAGCCGCCTTTGCCGCGCCGCTGACCGGTCATCACGCCGCTTGCCAGGTGGCGCCTGTTTGAGCCCGCCCGGCGGGCGAGTCGATACTCCCCGCGATGGTTGACGTCGTGTATATCGACATGGAAACTGTTTTTCCAGACTTTTCTTTGCTGACTTTCTTTTCTAGAAAAGAAAGTTAGGCGCCCGCCGGGGCGAATACCCGGCGCCGAATATCAAACGACGGCAACACCCAGCAAAGCGTGCGCTCAAAACACCTGCGATGAACAGCAGCAACAAGCCGAACTCAGGCTCAGGCTGACCCCAGCGCGACCCGCCACTGGCAAGTCCGGCCTCAGGACTGCAGCGTCGCGCCGGCGCGGTCCATCCGAACCCAGGTGTTGGCTGGCACGGCCTGCCATTGCTCGGGGTGGGCGTCCAGCGGCTCAGAGGCGACGATGCTGCCCTGGGGGCTGCCGCCCACGTACAGCGTCGGCGGCCTGTCGTCGCTGGAAAAGCGGAACGCCAGCAACTGCTCGCCGTCCGACAGCGCCGCTGCAAAGCGCAGCGGCTCGGCAATGCCGAGCTGATCCATCAGCGCCTGGGTGTGTTCCAGCACCGCGTGCATCGCGGACTCGGGCGGCTGACCGGCTTCGATGCGGGCCAGCGCCAGCAAGAACAGCAGTTCCGAGTCAGTGGCGCCGCGCCGGACGGCGAACAGCGCATCGGGCAGTTGCGCCTCCAGTGCACGGCGCACGCCGGCATAGCCGCCGATCTGGCCGTTGTGCATGAACAGCCACTTGCCGTGCCGGAACGGGTGGCAGTTGTGCCGTGCAATGCCGCCGCCGGTTGCGGCCCGCACATGGGCAAAAAACAGCCGCGAGCGCACGGTGCTGCACAGCGCCAGCAGGTTTTCGTCCGACCAGGCCGGCATCACCTCGCGGTAGACGCCGGGCTCGGCGCGCTCACCGTACCAGCCCACCCCGAAGCCGTCGCCGTTGGTCACCGTGCGCGCCTCCTCGGCCCGCAAGGCCTGGCGCACCAGCGAGTGGCGCGGCGCGCAGACCACCGCGTCCAGGTAGATCGGTTCACCGAGGTAGGCAACGAGGCGGCACATGAGGTGGAGGCAAACAAGGATGATCGGTTTATCGGCCGCGGCGGCAGGGGCTTGAGCCCGCTCGTTATGCTCGGCGCCCTGACTGGATCTGTCCTCAAGCCCGTGAAACTCCGATGCCCATGAAGCCGCCCAGACCCGCCTGGTGGCAGGACCTGTCCGTGTCGGCCGTGGTGGCCGGCTTTGTGGCGGTGCTGGTGGGCTACAGCAGCTCGGTGGCGATCGTGTTCCAGGCGGCACAGGCGCTGGGCGCCACGCCGGCGCAGACCGCGTCGTGGATGTGGGCGCTGGGCCTGGCCATGGGCCTGAGCTGCATCGGCCTGTCGCTGCACTACCGGCTGCCGGTGCTCACGGCCTGGTGCACGCCCGGCGCTGCGCTGCTGGCCGCAACACAAGGTGTCAGCCTGGCCGAGGCCACCGGTGCGTTCATCGTCTGCGCCGGGTTGATCGTGTTGGCGGGGGCCACCCGGGCGTTCGAGCGGGTGATGGACAAGCTGCCGATGGCGGTGGCCGCCGCGCTGCTGGCCGGGGTGCTGACCCGCTTCGGGCTGGACGCGGTGTTGTCGGTGCGCTCCTCGCCCGGCCTGGTGCTGTGCATGGCGCTGGCTTTTCTGGCCGGCCGGCGTTGGTGGCCGCGCTTTGCTGTGCCCGGGGTGCTGGTGGCCGGCATCGTGGTGGCAGCACTGCAAGGCCGGCTGGCGCTGGGCGCGGTGCAGTGGGCCTGGGCGGTGCCGGTGCTGGTGATGCCGCACTTCACGCTGGCGGCGGTGGTGGGCGTGGCGCTGCCGCTGTTCATCGTCACGATGGCCTCGCAGAACCTGCCGGGCGTGGCGGCGCAAAGGGCAGCGGGTTACAACATCCCTGTGTCGCCGGTCACCACCGTCACCGGCCTGGTGACCTTGGTGCTGGCGCCGTTTGGCGCGTTTGCGATCAACCTGGCCGCCATCACGGCGGCTATCTGCATGAGCCCGGAGGCCCATGCCGACCCCGCCAAGCGCTACACCGCGCCGGTGATGGCCGGCATCTTCTACACCGCGCTGGGCCTGGCGGGCGGTGCGGTGGTGGGGCTGCTGGCGGCGTTTCCGAAAGAGCTGGTAGCCGCAGTGGCCGGGCTGGCGCTGCTGGGCACGATTGCCGGCGGGCTGGCCGTGGCCTTCAAGGACGAGCGCCACCGCGACGCCGCTGCCCTGACTTTTCTGGTCACGTTGTCAGGCCTATCGGTGGCCGGCATCGGCGCGGCCTTCTGGGGCGTGGTCGCCGGCGGCGTCACGCTCGCTGTGCAACACTGGAGAAAGTGATTCCGCCAGAAAGCCACGCCATGAAACTGCTGTTTGTTGCCGACCCGCTTGAGACGTTCCAGACCTACAAGGACACCACTTTCTCGATGATGCGCGAGGCGGTGCGGCGCGGTCACACGCTGATGGCCTGCACGCCGCAAGACCTGCGCTGGCAGCGCGGCGAAAAGGTGACCGGCTTTGTGCGCGACATCCGCCTCACAGGCGACGCCCGGGATTGGTTCATCGCCGAGCAGCAGACACCCGATGAGCGGCCCCAGGTGCTGGCCGAGGTGGACGCGGTACTGATGCGCAAAGACCCGCCGTTTGATGCCGAATACTTTTACGCCACCCACTTGCTCAGCCAGGCCCAGCGCGAGGGCGCCCGGGTGTTCAACGACCCGGCGGCGCTGCGCGAGCACCCCGAGAAGCTGGCGATCCTGGAGTTTGCGCAGTTCATCGGGCCGACCCTGGTCACCCGGGATGCTGCCGATGTGCGGCGCTTCCATGCCGAGCACCACGACATCATCCTCAAGCCGCTCGACGGCATGGGCGGCATGGGCATCTTCCGGGTCGGGCCGGACGGGCTGAACCTGGGCTCGATCACCGAGACCCTGAACCAGGGCGGCGCGCAGACGCTGATGGTGCAAAAGTACCTGCCCGAGATCGTTCGGGGTGACAAAAGAATCTTGGTGATCGGCGGCGAACCGGTTCCCTACTGCCTGGCCCGCATCCCGCAGGGCAGCGAGATTCGCGGTAATTTGGCAGCCGGTGGCAAGGGCGTGGCCCAGCCGCTGTCCGACCGCGACTGGGAGATTGCCCGCGCGCTGGGCCCGGTGCTGGCCGCCCGGGGCTTGTTGCTGGTGGGCCTGGACGTGATCGGCGACAGCCTGACCGAGATCAACGACACCAGCCCGACCTGCTTTCAAGAAATCACCGACCAGACCGGCTTCGACGTGGCCGCAATGTTCATCACAGCCTTGGAAAAGGAACTTGCAGCATGAAGACCAAAGCCGCCGTCGCCTGGAGGGCTGGCGCCCCGCTCACGATTGAAGAGGTGGACCTGGCCGGCCCGCGCGACGGCGAGGTGCTGGTCGAGGTCAAGGCCACCGGCATCTGCCACACCGACTACTACACGCTCTCGGGCGCCGACCCCGAGGGCTTGTTCCCCGCCATCCTGGGCCACGAAGGCGCGGGCGTGGTGCTGGAGGTGGGTGCCAACGTGCCCTGGCTCAAAGCCGGCGACCATGTGATCCCGCTCTACACGCCCGAGTGCCGCAACTGCAAGTTCTGCCTGTCACGCAAGACCAACCTGTGCCAGGCGATCCGCTCGACCCAGGGCAAGGGCCTGATGCCCGATGGCAGCTCGCGGTTTTCGATCGGCGGCAAGCCGATCCTGCACTACATGGGCACCAGCACCTTTGCCAACCACATCGTGGTGCCTGGCATCGCGCTGGCTAAGGTGCGGCCGGACGCGCCCTTTGACAAGATCTGCTACATCGGCTGTGGTGTCACCACCGGCGTTGGCGCGGTGCTGTTCACCGCCAAGGTCGAGGCGGGTGCCAACGTGGTGGTGTTCGGCCTGGGCGGCATCGGCCTCAACGTGATCCAGGGCGCCAAGATGGTGGGTGCCGACAAGATCATCGGCGTCGACCTGAACCCGGCACGCGAGGCGATGGCGCGCAAGTTCGGCATGACGCACTTCATCAACCCCAAAGAACATGCCAACGTGGTCGACAGCATCGTGCAGCTGACCGACGGCGGCGCCGACTACAGCTTCGAGTGCATTGGCAACGCCAAGGTGATGCGCGACGCGCTGGAATGCACCCACAAGGGCTGGGGCCGCAGCATCATCATCGGCGTGGCTGAAGCCGGCGCCGAGATCAGTACACGACCCTTTCAACTCGTCACCGGCCGCAAGTGGGAGGGCTCGGCCTTTGGCGGCGCGCGCGGCCGTACCGACGTGCCCAAGATCGTCGATTGGTACATGGACGGCAAGCTCAACATCGACGACCTGATCACCCACAAATTGCCGCTCGAGCGCATCAACGAGGGCTTCGATCTGATGAAGGCGGGCGAGTCGATCCGGTCGGTGGTGGTGTTTTGACCCAGCTGGCGCCTGCCGCGCCGGGCGCTGTCTGGCAGACGCTGTCTGAGCATGCCTGCTTTGGCGGTGTGCAGCGGTTTCACCGCCACGATTCGGCCCTGATCGGCTTGCCGATGCGCTTTGGGCTGTACCTGCCACCGCAGGCGCTGGCCGGGGCCCAGGTGCCGCTGCTGGTCTACCTGGCCGGACTCACCTGCACCGAAGAGACCTTTGCGGTCAAGGCCGGTGCCCAACGGCTGGCCTCGGCGCTGGGCCTGGCGCTGCTGATGCCCGACACCAGCCCACGCGGCGCCGGCGTGGCGGGCGAGGCCGACAGCTGGGACTTTGGCGTGGGCGCGGGCTTTTACCTCGACGCCACCCAGGCGCCCTGGGCAGCGCACTGGCGCATGGAGAGCTACCTGCTCGCCGAGCTGCTGCCGCAGGTCTGGGCTCAGGCGCCGGTGCAGCGCGGCGCCACCGGCATCCTCGGCCATTCGATGGGCGGGCACGGGGCCTTGACGCTGGCGTTGCGCCATCCCGGCGTGTTCAAGAGCCTGTCAGCGTTGGCGCCGATCTGCGCACCCACCCGCTGCCCCTGGGGTCGCAAGGCCTTTGGCGGCTACCTGGGCAACGATGAATCGGCCTGGGCAGCGCATGACGCCAGTGCGCTGATGCAGGCGCAGGCCAGCGCGCCCTACCCGCAGGGCATCTTGATCGACCAGGGCAAGGCCGACAAATTCTTGGCCGAGCAGTTGTATCTCGAGGCCTTTGAGTCGGCCTGTGCCACCGCTGGCCAGCCGCTGACGTTGCGCCGCCACGCCGGGTACGACCACGGCTATTACTTCATTGCCAGTGTCGTGGACGAGCACTTACGCCATCACGCCCGCCAACTGAGCGCCTGAGTCGGCACCCGTTCGGGCGCTTGAGTGCTTTGCGCTCTCAGCGCGCCTGAAACGATGCGTTGCCGGCTGGTAGCGCCTGAGCCAAAAAACCTGACACAGCCTGCCTGCACTCAGCACGTCAGGAATGTCGAAAACATTTACATACATCCTCGGGTTGCGCGGCGAGAAATCGTTAAGTGATTGATTTGTAACGATAAAGTTTAGCTGGCCCGAAAAGTGCTAAAAGTTGCATAGGAGCTGGACTGCTGAAGGTGTTCACTCCGAGCTCGCAACAACTCTGATCATCAACCTAAAAATTCCCCATCATGAACTCCCTGCTCAATCGTAAATTTGCGTCCGCCCTGTCCGTCACCGCTGCCGCGCTGATGATGCTCGGTGCAGTCAATGAAGCCTCGGCCCACTCCACCCGCATCGGCTGGAGCAACGGCGCCGCCGCCGGCCAGGTCAACCTGTTCATGGGCACCTACCATTCTGACAACGTCGGCGACGGCCCCAATATCGAAGGCGCTGCGCACCTGACAGGCCCTGGTGGCTTTGACGTGCTGGCGGCCTTCACTACCGCCTATCCCAGCGGTGCCCTGCCGGCCAATCTGCTGGCCGTCAACGTCGAAGGGTGCACTGCGGCCACTTCCTCCGTCTGTACCCGAGCGCTCAACTCTTGGGAGGGGGTCACGATTTCTGGCTTGATGACACCGGGTATCTACAACTTCGACTACATCTGCAACGCCTGTTCCGCCCACTGGACGGTGATTGAAAGCAACATCCAGTTCAACTTCAGCGCTGTCGATCTGGGCGGTGGTGGCGGCAACGTCACGGTTCCCGAACCCACTTCGTTGGCGCTGGTCGCATTGAGCCTGCTGGGCCTGGGCTTGACCCGCCGCAAGCAAGTCTGATCAAGGCAGCTCGTGCCTGAAAAGCCCGCTT
>JANYKR010000093.1 GCA_025358155.1 Betaproteobacteria bacterium | reverse complement strand
GAACCCGTGACCGTTCAACACCGGGCGCCGACAGCTTCAACGCTGCCGGCCCCGCTCGTACTGCCGGTCAAGGGCTTGATGGACACCGTTGATCTTGATCGCGATGTTGCCGTTCGCCAGCATGCCGCTGCCGATCACGATGGACTTACCCCACTTCCGCGGACGGTTTAGGTTTCGACTTTTCTCACTTCGCGTACCTCAGGTGCAGAGTTATCCACGGGGCTTGCCTGTGGACAGCTCGCTGCACCATCCAGTGCACAGAGCGGGCTGTCCACAGGTGCGAAGCACCCGGTGGGTAACCCGTGTTCTCGCGCTTCAAGGATGCTTTTGGTTTGTTGAATCTTCCTTTCAAAGTTGTTGGGTGATTGATAGCCCAGGCTTGAATGCAGCCGGCGCGGGTTGTACCAACTCTCGATCCAGGTGAACACGGCCATGCGCGCCTCGGTCAGCGTCTTCCACACGCGCCGGTCGATGAGTTCGCACTCCAAGCTGGCGAAGAAACTCTCGGCCATGGCGTTGTCGTACGCATCGCCCACCGTGCCCATCGAGGTGCGCACATTCATCTCTTCGCAGCGCTTGCCAAAAGCCACGCTGGTGTACTGGCTACCTTGGTCCGAGTGGTGGATCACCCCCGGCCCTGTCGTGCCAGGTTTGCGGGTGAACAGCGCCATGTTCAGCGCCGACACCACCAGCTCGGCCACCATGCGCTGGCCAAACGCCCAACCCACTACTTTGCGGCTGTAGACGTCAATGACTACGGCCAAATACAGGAAGCCTGCCCAGGTGGGGATGTAGGTCATGTCAGCCACCCATAGCTGGTTGATGCCCGTGGCAGTGAATGCACGTTTGACCAAATCTGGTGCCTTGGCAGCAGCAGCATCGCTTTGCGTAGTACGCACGTAGCCACGGCGCCGGCTGACACCGCGCATCGCACTGTTGCGCATCAACCGCGCGACGCGTTTGCGGCTGACCGCCACACCCTCTTCGGCCAGCGCGGCGCGTACGCGCGGCATGCCGTAGGTCTGATCGCTGGCGTCAAATACCTCGCGGATCTGCCCCACCAGCGTCACGTTGGCCGCTGCCCGAGCGCTGGGCACGCGGTCGCTCCAGGCGTAGTAGCCACTGGTGGAAACACGCAAGGTCTTGCACATCGCTTGCACGGGTAGTTCGGCCTGATTTGCTTGAATCAGCGTGTAGACGTTGTGGACGTCGGCACGCCGTTGTGAGCAAACCAGGCCGTAGCCTTTGCAAGAATGTCTCGCTCTTGCTGGACCTGGCGGTACTTGCGCCTCAAATCAACCAACTCTTGGCGTTCGGCCGCGTTCAACGGCTTGACGCCTGTAACCGTTCCGCTCTTGGACTCACCGTGCTGACTGACCCACGTATTGATGCTGTCGGCGTGGCAGCCAAACTCCTTGGCCAGGTCTCTGGGCTTGCGCCCAGCGTGGACCAGCTCGACCATTTGCTGGCGAAACTGCGCCGGGTACGGCGCTTTTGACTTGGGCATACGAGGACTCCTTCTTCCGCTCGGAATAGTGTCCGCGAAATGCAGGCAACTCCAACTCCACTTTGAGATGCGGTCCAACGGTGGCATTGCTCCCTTCTCCCAGCGCCGCGACGATGAGTTCGTAGGTCGGGTCGACCCCGCGCGCCCTGAGCGCATCTGCGGCGGCGTACACGGCCGCCTTGGTTGCAATGGCTTTAGACATCTTCGGTTCTCCAAATGCGTTGTTCAGCTGGGTCTCCGTCTTTCCGACAGTCCCGACAGTGATCCGACAGTGCCGACAGTCACGCGCCGCATCGAACGTGGCCAAGCGCTGGTCACGGATCGAGCGGACGTGGCGGCGACGGCAGGCAGCAGGTCTTCATCGGGCATTGAGCTTTGCCACCAGCGCCGCGGTCTGCTTGACCCGCTGTGCAGGCCATCCCGTCCGGAACTCGCCCCCGACTTTCTTGACGTGATCGCGCACGATCTCAGCCGCCTTGGCGAGCCTGTCGTAGTCCAACCGCGGGTTCACGCTGCGCTCCAGGGCCTCCTTCAGCGCAAGGATCGGGTACTCCTGGCCCATTCGCGCGAGGTCCGCCCGCGTGTAGACCGTCACGTGCACGCTGCGTGCTTGCTCTTCGGTGATCCGCCTCGTCTTGACTGCATGTTCCTGCGCCTGATGACCCGCGATTTGCATCGCGTGTGAAAGCGGCACACCGGCGTCCTGCATCGCGTTGACCACGGTGTGGCGAAAGCTGTGAAAGACGTAGCAGCGCTCGCGGATGTCGAGGACATCCAGATAGCTCCCGAACCGACCGCTTTGGCACTTCGACCGGTCGCGCAGTGCTGTGGAGCAGGTCCAGTTCCGGTGCGGAAACAGGTACTCTGCCCCGAGGCTGCGGACGTGTTCCACGTAGCGCAGGAACCCGAGCCTGATCAGGGGCTCGGTGATCGGCAGTCGCCGGATTGAGTTCTTGTTCTTGGCTGTTTCGTCCGTGACGTCGATGTACCAAACATCGATCTCCGCGATGTGGCCAATGTCCGCGACCTTCGCCGCTACGAATTCGCCCAAGCGCGGGCCGAGGTGGACGCCGAGGATCGGCCCCCAGAAATGATCGGGATCGCGACTTCCGGCGAGGAGAGTCTCGGGGTTGAAAATCGCTTTGATGTGGCAGTCTTGAAAGGGCTCATAGTGCACGTCCTCTGCATTTGCGCGCTCTCTCCACGCCTCGGCCGACTCGGCCATGTCAGCAGTAGGGTCTTCGAGCGTTGCTTTCAAGATGGAGCGGAAATAGCTGAACAGATGGCTCAGGTCACTGAATTTCTTCAGCATCGTCTTCGGCGCAGCGCCCTTGGGTTCGCCATCCGCATCAACACGCTTGCCGGCACGCTTGGCTTGCTCGGCCAAGAATGCGCTGAGGTGTGAGGCGTCGATTTCGTGCACAAACGGGTCGTCACCCATCTCGGGGTGATTGACATGCAGGAAGGCAAGGAGGTGGTCGAACAGGCGGTCCTTGTCGACGGACGTTCGCCCCCCTTGGGTCTTCAGTTCGTTGACGTACCGTTCCGCATACTTAGCCCGACTTTGTCACCCTCCCGCCCATTTCCGGCCCACGTCCACCGTAAACCCTTGTCAGCATTGACTTTCGTTTCGTTGGCGAAATGTAGTGCCATAATATTTTAGCTTTGTTGGTCAAAAGGCTTGCTTTTCGTGCACCATCTCGTGCATGTTCATTCGCCGCACCCAGACCCGCAATCGCATCTCGGGCGAGCCCTACGCCACTTACCGCCTGGTCC
>JANYKR010000072.1 GCA_025358155.1 Betaproteobacteria bacterium | reverse complement strand
TTGATCTACAGCTACACCCCCCGCGGGGGGCAGCCGAAACCATCCACCAGGCCATCATGCTGGAGGCGACACCCTGCAAGCTGGGTGGCGGTCGGCAGTGGTTTTGCTGTCCAACCTGTTCCAGGCGGGTGGCGGTGCTCTACGGCAGGGGCCGCCTGTTTGCCTGCCGGCGGTGCAAGGGACTTGCCTATACCAGCCAGGGCGAGTCCTGCGACGACCGTGCTGCACGGCGCGCGGATCGAATCAGAAAGCAGCTGGGTTGGCCGGCCGGCATCTTCAACGGGCCGGGCGGCAAGCCCAAGGGCATGCACTGGCGCACCTACGAGCAGCTCCTGGCACAACACGACAATTTCGTCGGCGTGTCCCTGGCCGGCATGGCCAGGAAGCTGGGGCTACTGCGGGGCCAACTCGACGACATCGAGGTCGCGGCCGCCTCGTGGCGGTGAATCTGTTTCGCAAACGGCGCCGATGTTGCACACCCAGCGCGATGCCCGCCGCCACAGCGGTGCTGCAACGCTGCCAGGCTGTGCGCCGCCATCATCCCGCAAGTGCCCTTATCCTCTAGGCCTGACCGCACTGGGCCGCGCTTCGGGCCGGCAAGGCATTCCACCCCGGTGAATGCCGTCGCCGCATCGGGCATGCGTTGCAATTCTTCTAACTGAACCGCAGAACCCCCTCCATGCTCACAGGCGAACTCCGCAGCCAGGTCGATGCCATCTGGAACGCCTTCTGGTCCGGCGGCATTGCCAACCCGATCGAGGTGATCGAGCAGATCACCTACCTGCTGTTCCAGCGCCGGCTCGATGATCTGCACACGCTCGAAGAAAATAAGGCCATTCGCCTGGGCAAGCCGATCGAGCGCCGCGTCTACCCGCCGGGTGCCGACGCCAAGGGGCGTGACTACCAGGACATGCGCTGGTCGCGCTTCAAGAACTTCGCCCCTGCAGAGATGTACACCGTGGTGGGCGAGCATGTGTTCCCCTTCATGCGCAGCCTGGGTGGCGACGGCAGCACCTTTGCGCACCACATGAAGGACGCGCGCTTCACCATCCCCACGCCCGCGCTGCTGGCCAAGGTGGTGGACATGATCGACCAGGTGCCGATGGATGACCGCGACACCAAGGGTGACCTCTACGAATACATGTTGGGCAAGATTGCCAGCGCCGGCCAGAACGGCCAGTTCCGCACGCCGCGCCACATCATCCGGCTGATGATCGAGATGACCGCGCCCACGCCGAAAGACGTGATGTGCGACCCGGCCGCCGGCACCTGCGGCTTTTTGGTGGTGGCGGGTGAGTACCTGCGCGACAAGCACCCCGAGATCTTCCGGGACGCCGCGCTGCGCGAGCACTTTCACCACCGCATGTTCCACGGCTACGACTTCGACAACACCATGCTGCGCATCGGCAGCATGAACCTGGCGCTGCACGGGGTGGACAACCCCGACATCCGCTACAAAGACGCGCTGTCGCAAGACCACGCCGACGATGAAGAGGCCTACACGCTGATCCACGCCAACCCGCCGTTTGCCGGCAGCCTGGACTACGAGAACACCGCCAAAGACCTGCTGGCCATCGTCAAGACGAAGAAGACCGAGCTGCTGTTTCTGGCGCTGTTCATCCGCCTGCTCAAGCCCGGCGGCCGGGCGGCGGTGATCGTGCCCGACGGCGTGCTGTTCGGCAGCAGCAACGCGCACAAGGAACTGCGCCGCCTGATCGTCGAAGACCACAAGCTTGATGCCGTGGTGTCGCTGCCCTCGGGCGTGTTCAAGCCCTACGCGGGGGTGTCCACCGCCATCCTGTTCTTCACCAAGACCAATTCCGGCGGCACCGACAGCGTGTGGTTCTACGACATGCGCGCTGACGGCTGGAGCCTGGACGACAAGCGGGCGCCGTTGCTGGCCGACGAGCTGCTGAGCGTGAACCCGGCGCGGGCCTTGAGCGAGACAGAGCATGCGAAGAACAACCTGCCTGATGTGCTGGCGCGGTGGCGCGTGAGAGACGGGGTGGAGCGGCAGCGGGCGCGCACGGATCAGAG
>JANYKR010000317.1 GCA_025358155.1 Betaproteobacteria bacterium | reverse complement strand
GAATTCGATGTTGCCTTTGAAATCGCGTTCGACGATCTGCTTGACCCGGTCCATGCCGAGGGTGAACTCCCAATGCCCGGTCATCACGTCCACGCCCAGCAGCTTGGCCGCGTCGACCATGTCCTGGCCTTGGGTCCAGAGTGCGGTGGCGCTGCCTTGCCAGGTGTCGCCGCCGTCCAGCAGCAGCGCGCCCGGCCGGCTGGCCTTGAGCTGCTTGACCAGCGTGGCCAAGTGCGCAAAACCGCCCACCTTGCCGTAGCGCTGCGCCGCTTGCTCAAAGGCCAGCGGCGTGAAGGCATGGGCCAGCGCCGAGCCGCCACTGATGCCCGCCGCCTTGAGCAGGTGCTCGCCCACCCGGTGCGGCCACTGGCCCTGCATGTTGCCCACACCCAGGTTGACACTGGGCTCGCGAAAGTGGATGGGCAAGAGCTGCGCATGGCAGTCGGTCATGTGCAGCAGCGAGACATTGCCAAAGGGCGCGATGTCGTAGAGCCCAGCGGCTGCGGTGGCGGCATCCGACTGGGCATGGCGGCCCAGCGCCATGCCGGCCACCGAGGCCGCGCCCAGCACCTGCAAAAACTCGCGCTTGCTCAGGCTCATGGCTCAGTGGGGGCTCGGGTTGGAGATCTGAAACAGCCCGCCGCAGCCGGCCGGCCGTGCAGCGGCGCGACGGGTCAGCGTGCCGGTCACTGGTTGACGGGTGACTTCGGGTCGAGCAGCAGCGCCATCAGGTGCCGGATCTGCGCCTCGTCCAGCAGCCTGGCATGGCCGAATCGCGGCATGTTGGAGCAGGCAGCGTAGGCCTTGCTGTTCCAGAGCTTGCCCCAGGTGTACTGCACGATGGCGGCACTGGCGGGGTCGGCAGGGTCGGTGACGCCGCGCAGCTTGCCGTAGCGGTACAGGCTGGGGCCGATGGTGCCAAAACTCACCTCGGCAGGGCTGATCTGGTGACAGTTGTAGCACTGGGCGCCATTGGCGGTGGGTGCGGCGCTGGTGTCGGTCCAGGTCATGCCACGGCCGTTCTGGGCCAGCTTTTCACCCTCGCGCCAGTCGCCCAGGTACTGGCCGCCCCCAGGCCAGCGCACGGTGGCGGCGGCCTCGGCCTCGATCTGCCGGGCCACCGCCTCGGTGGGCGGCTGGCCGCTGGAGCAGGCCTTCTGGCCCAGGTCCTGGTTGAGGCGGTCGAGCTTGGCGATACCTTGCTCGCGGAACGAGGCCTGGATCATCGCCAGCGCCTGGCGGTCCAGCTCGGCCGCCGATGGCGGCGCAGGTGCGGCGCTGCCGGCGCAACCGGCGACCAGCATGGCGGCGGCCAGCGCGGCGGCAGGCAGCAACAGGTGATGGGTTTTCATGGGCTGGGGCTTCCGGGGTGTCTGGCGTGTGGCGTCCGGATCAGCGCTTCAGGCCCGGTGCAATCGACTCGGCGCCACGGGCGTTGACGCCCATGTACACGCCCAGCGCCACCGTCACGTCGGAGGCAAAGCCGGGGTACGGAAAGCGCTGCTGGCGGTAGCAGTCGTTGAGCCGGCGCTGCATGCTCCACATCTCACCGCTCGACACCCGGTAGGCCGGCCAGGCGGCAAAACCGATGCCGTCACCGGGGTTTTGGGTCAGGTCGGGCAGGTCTTGCAGGCGGATGCGCTTGCCAGCTTCACCGTGGCAGCTGGCGCAAGAAAAATCCATCGGCCCGCCGCGAAAGAAAAATGCCCGCTTGCCGAGTTGGTAAAAGCGCTGCTCCTCGGCATGGGCTTGCGGCAAGGCCATCTTCTGGCCGCGCGACTCGGCCGAGATCCAGGCCGCCAGCGCCGCCAGCGTGGCCTGCTCGCCCTTGTCGAACGGGGTGGCAGAGATCTCGGCGGCGTTGAAGCCCTGCAGTGCTTCCATGCAGGTGAGCAGACGCGACTCCAGGTCTTGCACCCGGCCCGTGTCGGCAAACCAGCGTGGCAGCTGCACCCAGGCCCCTTTGACCACCCCCGCCCCCAGGCCCAGGTCGCAGCGCTGCAGCGTGGCCTTGGCCGGCCCGCGCGCGGTCTTCCACAAGTCCTCGCCCTTGGCCTCGAACAACTCGGCCGGGTTGCCGTCCTCGAGCATCTTGCGGTATTCGGCAATGCCTTCGGCGGCGGATTTTGGGACGGGTTTGGGGGTGGTCTGGGCCACCGCCACCGACAACGCGGCGGCACTTGTCAAGCCAGTGGCAGCAAGCAGCAGCAACTTCATGGGCATCCTTGAGGTCCGGATTACGGGCGGTGCAACAGGGGCTCAGCTGACCGTGGCTTCGTCGCTGCGCTTGTCGCCCCGGTTGTCGGTCCAGGCAACGCTGATCTTGTCACCGGCCTTGGCGCCCTTGACGACAAACTGCAAAAACGGGTTCTTGGCGATTGACGGACCCCACTGGGCGGTGAGCACCGGCTTGCCGTTGTGGCTGGCGCTGACCTCCTGGATGAACCAGGCGGGGATCGTTTTGCCGGCTGAGTCCTTGCGCTGGCCGGTCTCCATCTCGTGGGCCATCAGCACCCGCACGGTGGTCTTGTCACCGGCGGCTTGGGCGCGGATGCGCATCGGGTCTGCCATGGTCTTGCTCCTGAAAAAACGA
>JANYKR010000316.1 GCA_025358155.1 Betaproteobacteria bacterium | reverse complement strand
GAATTCGATGTTGCCTTTGAAATCGCGTTCGACGATCTGCTTGACCCGGTCCATGCCGAGGGTGAACTCCCAATGCCCGGTCATCACGTCCACGCCCAGCAGCTTGGCCGCGTCGACCATGTCCTGGCCTTGGGTCCAGAGCGCGGTGGCGCTGCCTTGCCAGGTGTCGCCGCCGTCCAGCAGCAGCGCGCCCGGCCGGCTGGCCTTGAGCTGCTTGACCAGCGTGGCCAGGTGCGCAAAACCGCCCACCTTGCCGTAGCGCCGCGCCGCTTGCTCGAAATCAAGCGGGGTGAAGGCATGGGCCAGCGCCGATCCGCTGCTGATACCCGCCGCCTTGAGCAGGTGCTCGCCCACCCGGTGCGGCCACTGGCCCTGCATGTTGCCCACACCCAGGTTGACGCTGGGCTCGCGGAAATGGATGGGCAAGAGCTGCGCATGGCAGTCGGTCATGTGCAGCAGCGAGACATTGCCAAAGGGCGCGATGTCGTAGAGCCCGGCGGCTGCGGTGGCGGCGTCTGACTGGGCATGGCGGCCCAGCGCCATGCCGGCCACCGATGCCGCGCCCAACACCTGCAAAAACTCGCGTTTGCTCAGGCTCATGGTTCAGTATTCACTTATGTTTGGGGGCTGAAAAAGCCCGCCGCAGCGGGCCGGGCGAGCGGCGGTGCCACCCGTCGCCCTGCCGGTCACTGGTTGACGGGCGACTTGGGGTCGAGCAGCAGCGCCATCAGGTGCTGGATCTGGGCCTCGTTCAGCAGCTTGGCATGGCCAAAACGCGGCATGTTGGAGCAGGCGGCGTAGGCCTTGCTGTTCCACAGCTTGCCCCAGGTGTACTGCAAGATGGCCGCGCTGGCCGGATCGGCCGGGTTGGTGACGCCGCGCAGCTTGCCGTAGTTGTACAGGCTGGGACCGATGGTGCCAAAACTCACCTCGGCCGGGCTGATCTGGTGGCAGTTGTAGCACTGGGCACCGTTGGCGGAGGGTGCGGCGCTGGTGTCGGTCCAGGTCATGCCTCGGCCGTTCTGGGCCAGCTTTTCACCCTCGCGCCAGTCGCCCAGGTACTGGCCGCCTGCGGGCCAGCGCACAGTGGCGGCGGCCTCGGCCTCGATCTGCCGGGCCACGGCCGCGGTGGGTGGCTGGCTGCTGGAGCAGGCCTGCTGACCCAGGTCCTGTCGAGGCGGTCGAGCTTGGCAATGCCTTGCTCGCGGAACGAGGCCTGGATCATCGCCAGCGCCTGGCGGTCCAGCTCGGCGGGCGACGGCGGCGCGGGTACGGGGCTGCCGGCGCAACCAGCGACCAGTGCCGCTGCGGACATCACGGCGGCAAACAGCAACAAGTGTTGGGTTTTCATGGGCTGGGGCTTCCAGGGTGGCTGGGATGTGGCGGCCGGATCAGCGCTTCAAGGCCGGCGCGATCGACTCGGCGCCTTTGGCGTTGACGCCCATGTAAACCCCCAGCGCCACCGTCACGTCGGACGCAAAGCCGGGGTACGGAAAGCGCTGCTGGCGGTAGCAGTCGTTGAGCCGGCGCTGCATGCTCCACAGCTCGCCGCTGGACACCCGGTAGGCCGGCCAGGCGGCAAAACCGATGCCGTCACCCGGGTTTTGGGTCAGGTCGGGGAGTTCTTGCAGCCGGATGCGCTTGCCGGCTTCACCGTGGCAGCTGGCGCAGGAGAAATCCATCGGCCCGCCGCGGTAGAAAAACGCCCGCTTGCCCAGTTGGTAGAAGCGCTGCTCTTCGGCATGGGCCTGCGGCAAGGCCATTTTCTGGCCACGCGATTCGGCCGATATCCAGGCCGCCAGCGCCGCCAGCGTGGCCTGCTCGCCCTTGTCGAACGGGGTGGCGGCGATCTCGGCGGCGTTGAAGCCTTGCAGCGTGGCCATGCAGGTGAGCAGGCGCGACTCCAGGTCCTGCACCCGGCCGGTGTCGGCAAACCAGCGCGGCAGTTGCACCCATGCGCCTGCGACCACGCCCGGCCCCAGGCCCAGATCGCAGCGCTGCAGCGTGGCCTTGGCGGGGCCGCGCGGCGTCTTCCACAGGTCTTGGCCCTTGGCCTCGAACAGCTCGGCCGGGTTGCCGTCTTCGAGCATCTTGCGGTACTCGGCAATGCCCTCGGCCGCGGTTTTTAGGCCAGATTTGGCGGCGGTCTGGGCCACCGCCACGGACAACAGGGCGGCGCCGATCAGCCCGGTGGCGGCAAGCAGCAGAAGCTTCATGGGAGTCCTTGGGGTCCGGGTCACGGGCGGTGCAAAAGCGGGTCAGCTGACCGTCGCTTCATCGCTGCGTTTGTCGCCCTTGTTGTCGGTCCAGGACACCGCGATCTTGTCACCGGCCTTGGCGCCCTTGACGACAAACTGCAAAAACGGGTTCTTGGCGATTGACGGACCCCACTGGGCGGTGAGTACCGGCTTGCCGTTGTGGCTGGCGCTGACCTCCTGGATGAACCAGGCAGGGATCGTTTTGCCGGCTGAGTCCTTGCGCTGGCCGGTCTCCATCTCGTGGGCCATCAGCACCCGCACGGTGGTCTTGTCACCGGCGGCTTGGGCGCGGATGCGCATCGGGTCTGCCATGGTCTTGCTCCTGAAAAAACGA
>JANYKR010000260.1 GCA_025358155.1 Betaproteobacteria bacterium | reverse complement strand
CGCAAAACCTTTGCCGTGCTCGCCGGCGCGGGCCGCCTCGATCGCGGCATTGAGCGCCAGCAGGTTGGTCTGGTAGGCGATGTCGTCGATCACCCGGATCTTGCTGGCGATCGAGCTCATCGCGTCCACCGTCTGGCCCACCGCCTTGCCGCCTTCGATGGCCTCGCTGGCGGCCTGGGTGGCGATGCCGTCGGTGACGGTGGCGCTCTGGGCGTTTTGCTTGACCGAGGCCGAAATCTCGTGCAGCGACGCACTCGTCTCCTCGACGCTGGCGGCCTGTTGCGAGGCCAGGTGCGCCAACGATTGCGCCGTCTGCGAGACCTGCGCGGCCGCACTCAGCAGGCCGTTGGAGGTGGCGTCAACCTGGCGCAGCGTCTGGGCAAAAGACTCGATCAGGCCGTTGAGCTTGCTGGCCACCTGGCGGTAGACGCCGTGCAAGGCCTCGCCGTTCATGCGCGCGGTCAGGTCGCCTTGCTGGGCCGCGTCGATGGCGGTGTCGAGCTCTCGCTCGGCCAGCCGCTGCTGGCTCATGTCATGCCACTGGCCTACCGTGCCCAGCAGCGCGCCGCTGGTGGTGAAGATCGGTGTGGTCACCACGTCGTAGTCGCGGCCGCCGAGCACCAGCGCGGTGTGGGCCCGGGCCTTGAGCGCCCGCAGGCGGCCCAGCGCAGCCTCGGGGTCGGCGTAGAAGATGCCGACCGAGCCACCCAGCACCTGGTCGGCGTCAAAGCCCGGCAACTCGCGGGCAAAGGCGGCGGCGTCGCGGTGCAGCACCTCGGCCAGCGCCGGGTTGATGTAGACGATGCGGCCGTCGGCGTCGGCAATACGCACGGGTGACGCAATTGACTCGAGTGCGGTGCGGATGCGCATCGCCTGCTCGGCGTCGGCGGCCTGCAGCCCGGCCGCGTCGCGAGCGCTTTGCAGCAGCCGCGCCGTGCCCCACAGCAGCCCGGCCGCGCCCGCTGCCGGCAGCGCTGTCCACCACCAGGCGGCCAGCGCGGCGACCAGCGCGGTGCCCGCCAACGTGGCCAGGCCCAGCACGGCCAGGGCCAGGCCCGGCAACACCGGGCTGCGGGTCTCGGCAGCGCTTGCGGTGCCAGCGTTGCCAGCCTTGGCGGCCGGCCGGGCCGAGCCGGGATTGATCGGGTGCAGCGTGGGGTGTGGGGTCATCGGATCTACCTGGGTGGCCAAGGTGTTGAAGGGCAAGGCGGGGCTCAGTGCGGCTTGTGGTTGGCGATCAGTGCGCTCAGCTCTTGCTGGGCCAGTACCCGGTCGAGTGCCAGCACGCCGATCACGTCACCGTGGGCCCGGGTCATGCCGCGCAAGAATTCAGCGGCGATGCGGGTGCCCAGCGCCGGTGGCGGCTCGATGCCGTCGGCCAACACGTCAAACACCTCGTAGACCGCGTCCACCAGCAGGCCCACCACCAGCGCGCCGTGCAGCGCTTCGCCAGCGGCCTCGCCGGCGGCCAGATCGCCCTCGATGATCAGCGGTTCAGCCTCCACCACCACCACGCAACTGCGCCGGCCGATGCTGATGGCGGCCATGCCCACCCGCGCCGCCAGGTCGATCACCGGCACCACTGCGCCGCGCAAGTTCATCACGCCGCGCACAAACTCGGGGGTGCGCGGCAGGGCGGTGAGGCGGCCCACCTCCAGGATCTCGCGCACATCGTCGATAGGCACGGCCATCGCCACGCCGCCCACGGCCATGCGCAACAGTGAACTGGGGGGGCTGGCCTGCAGGCCGGCGGCGGGCTGCGGGCCAGTGGAGGGTTGGGGCTTGATCATGATGGCGGTTGTCCGGTGCGGTCAGAAGTGGCCAAAACCCGGCTGGTCGGCGCCGGCCAACGCGGGGCGGCTCTGGCGCGGGCCCTGGCCAAAGCGCAGTGCCGTGGCCGCAGGCGCTGCTGGCGCGTGCCGCCTGGGCGATGCAGTGCCAAGCCCGGCCGGATCAGCGTCCCCATCGATCCGGAAGAAGCTCATCAGCTCTTGCAGCCGGTTGGCCTGGGCGGACAGCTCTTCGGCCGTGGCCGACAGCTCTTCGGACGCGGCGGCGGTCTCCTGGGTGGTGGTGTTGAGGTGGTTCATGGCGCCGGTGATCTGGTTGACGCCGTCGTTTTGTTCGCCCGAGGCGGCGGCAATCTCCTGCACCAGCTCGCTGGTGCGGTTGATCGACGGCACCATGCGCCCCAGCATCTGGCCGGCCTGCTCGGCCAGCCGCACGCTGGAGCCGGCCAGGCCGCCGATGTCGCGGGCCGCGACCTGGCTGCGTTCGGCCAGCTTGCGCACCTCGGCGGCCACCACGGCAAAGCCCTTGCCGTGTTCGCCCGCCCGGGCCGCCTCGATGGCGGCGTTGAGCGCCAGCAGGTTGGTCTGGTAGGCGATGTCGTCGATGATGCCGATCTTGGTGGCGATGGACTTCATCGCGTCCACCGTCTGGCCCACGGCCTTGCCGCCTTCGAGCGCCTCGCCGGCTGCCTGGGTGGCAATGCCGTCGGTGACGGTGGCGCTCTCGGCGTTTTGCCGCACCGAGGCCAGGATCTCGTGCAGCGAGGCGGTGGTCTCTTCAACCCCGGCGGCCTGCTGCGAGGCCGAATGCGCGAGCGACTGCGAGGTCTGCGAGACCTGGTCGGACGCGGCGCTGAGCTGGTTGGCGGCGGTGCGCACCTCGGCGATGGTGCCGCTGATGGTGTTGATCAACTGGTTGAACTTGCCGCACAACACGGCATGGAACTCGGCCTTGCCGGCCAGCGCGATGCGGTGGGTGAAGTCGCCCTGGGTGGCGCCGTCCACTGCGGCGTTGATCTCCTGGGCGGTCTGCTGCGCGGCCAGGTGTTCGGCCTGCGCGGCGGCCTGGCTCAGGTCGTCGGCATGCTTGCGCTCGCGCAGCTTGTGCTGCATCGTGCGCAGCGCGTCGAGCAGGCGGCTTTCTTCGTTGCGGGCGCTGCTGGCCGGGATGGCGTAGTCGAGCGAACCGCTGCCGACCGCATCGGCGGCGTTCATCGCGGCCTGCAGGCCGTTGCGCATCGCGGTGTTGAAGCTGCGGAAGGCGTACAAGCCCAGCAGCAAGGCCAGCGCGATCACCGTGCCGCCCTTGATCCAGAACACCTTGGCCTCGGCCAGCACGTTGTCCACGTAAATGCCCGAGCCGATCACCCAGCCCCAGGGCGCAAAGGCCATGACGTAGGAGATCTTGTCCTGCGGCAGCTCGGTGCCCGGCTTGGGCCACTGGTAGGCCACCAGGCCGGCGCCGGGGCCGCGCGCCACCTCCACCGCCCGCTTGAACAAGGCCACCCCGTTCGGGTCCTTGAAGTTGCTGACATCGGTGCCGTTCATCGCCGGCTTGAGCGGGTGCATGACCATGGTCGGCGTCATGTCGTTGATCCAGAAATAGTCGCCCTGGCCGTAGCGCAGCGCCCCCACGCTGGACTTGGCCAGTGCCTGCGCTGCATCCTGGGTCAAGGCGCCCGAGGTCTGCAGGCCATGGGCCCAGACCAGCACCTTGTGCGCCACCTCGACATGGTGTTGCACCGCCAGCTTCTGGGCCTGCATGTCGCGCTCGTACTCGCTCCAGGCCTGCCAGCCCAGCAAGCACAGCAGCGGCAGCACCAGCAAGCTGGTGGCCAGCAGTGCCTTGGCGCTGAAGCTCAGCCGCATGAACAGGCGCACGCCCGGGTCCCACAGGCCGGCGGGCGAGTGCAAGCCGGCAGGGCGGGCGGTGGCGGTTTTTGAAGCGGGGCTGCGGTTCATGGGAGTTCTCAGGTGAGCAAACGGACTGCTGGCAGCGGCAGGGCAACTTCGACCCGGGTTTAAAAGCGACCGAATGAGGCTTCGTCCACATCGGTCAACACGGGCAGCTTGGCGCCGGGTGGTCGGCTGCGCTGGCTGCCACCTGGCGCGCCGCCAGTGCCGCCAGGGCCGCCAGAGCCACCACCGCTGTGGCCGCTGGCCTGGCCAAAGCGCAGGGTTTGCGACGCTGCCAGCGATTGCGCTGGCCGGCCCGCGCCATGCACCGTGCCTGCGCTGTCGTCGCCCGCCAGCCGGAAGAACCCCATCAAGTCCTGCAGCCGGCCGGCCTGGGCCGAGAGCTGCTCGGCGGTGGCCGACAGCTGCTCGGACGCCGCAGCGGTTTGCTGGGTGGTGGAGTTGAGGTGGTTCATCGCGCCGGTGATCTGGTTGACGCCGTCGCTCTGCTCGCCCGAGGCGGCGGCGATCTCTTGCACCAGCTCGCTGGTCTTGTGGATCGAGGGCACCATGCGGCCCAGCAACTGGCCGGCTTTCTCAGCCAGGTGCACGCTGTTGCCGGCCAACTGGCCAATTTCTTGCGCTGCGACCTGGCTGCGCTCGGCCAGCTTGCGC
>JANYKR010000181.1 GCA_025358155.1 Betaproteobacteria bacterium | reverse complement strand
GCGGCCAGCCAGGAGATCACCGTGCCGGGTGGCCTTGGCGATGAGACGCTGCCGCACCTGCCGTTTCAGGAGTTCAGCTTTGGCGTCAATGTCAACGGTGCCGAGGACATGCGCAAGGTGGTGCGCATGTTCTTGAAATACGGCGTGGACAGCATCAAGCTCAACCTGTCGGGCGACAACTTTGTACCCGGCGCTGATTCGCACACCACCTGGATGACCGATGCCGAGGTGGCCGTGGCCGCTGAAGAAGTCAAGATGCGCGGCAAGCGCATCATCGTGCACGCCAGGTCCAAGGCCAGCGTACAGCAAGCGCTGCGCCACGGCATCGAGCTGATCTACCACGCCAGTTTCACCGACACCGAAACCCTGGACATGATGGAAGCGGCCAAGGAACGCATCTTCGTCGCGCCGGGCATCGCCATCCTCTACGCGCTGCTCAACGAGAGCGAGCCGTTTGGCATCTCGCACGAGACGGCCGTCGGCTGGGGCTACCAGCAAGAGTGGGACGCGGCGCTGGAGTCGTTGTCCAGGATGCACAAGCGCGGCATCCGTGTGCTGCCCGGCGGCGACTACGGTTTTGCCTTCACGCCGCACTGCCAGAACGCCCGTGACCTGGAGTTTTTTGTCAAGTACCTGGGCTTCACGCCGATGGAGGCGATCCGCGCCACCACCGTCCACGGTGGGCAGATCATGCTGCAGGGCCATGAGCTGGGCGCCGTGAAGGACGGCTACCTGGCTGATCTGCTGCTGGTGGATGGCGACCCGCTGGCCAACCTGGCTATCCTGCGTGACCCCAAACGCATCCTGGCGGTGATGAAGGACGGCGTGTTTGCCAAGCAGCCTGACATCGATTCGCAACGGGCCTGGGGGCGGGCCGCATGAGCTTGCGTCGTCGGCTGCCTTGGCTGCTCCTCGGCGGCCCGCTGGCCGCACTCTCGGTCTGGGGCCTGGTCGATAACCCGCGCCTGTTTCTGGCCACGCTGCTCAATGGCCTGACCCTGGCCTCGCTTTACTTCATCGTGGCCAGCGGCTTCACGCTGGTGTTCGGGCTGATGCGCAACGTCAACCTGGCGCACGGCTCGCTGTACCTGCTGGGGGCCTACGTGGGTTGGGTGGCGGGCGAGCACACCGGCTCGTGGCTGCTTGCGGTGGCGGCGGGCTTCTTGTCGGCTGCCGTTGTCGGCTTGCTGATCCAGGTGCTGATCTTCCGCCACATGGAGGGCCAGGACCTGCGCCAGACGCTGGTGACGATAGGGCTCTCGATTGTGCTGGCCGACCTGATGCTCTGGACCTTCGGCGGCGAGATCTACACCTTCGAGCCGCCGGCCCTGATCTACGGATCGACGCTGCTGCCGGTGGTGGAGCGGTTTCCGACCTACCGCATCGCGGTGTTGTTCGGCGCCATCGTCATCGGCATTGGCCTGTGGACCTTTCTCGCCAAGACACGCGTCGGCATGATGATCCGCGCTGGCGTCGATGACCGCGGCATGCTGGCCGCATCGGGCGTCAACGTGCAACTTGTCTTTGCCGCGACCTTTGCGATGGGCGCCGGGCTGGCGGGGCTTGCCGGCGTGGTGGGCGGCTCGGCGCTGTCGATCTCGCCGGGCGAAGACACCCGCTACCTGCTGGCCTCGCTGGTCGTGGTGATCGTCGGCGGCATGGGCAGCGTGGTGGGCGCTGCGGTAGGCGCTTTGCTGATCGGTCTGGCCGAGCAGTTCGGCCTCGCTTACGCGCCAACCTACAGCGTGGTCTTCACTTTCGTCATCATGGTGGTGGTGCTCGCCTTTCGGCCGCACGGGTTGCTGGGCAAGCAGTCATGAGCGCCTCCCAATGGCGCAGGGCGATGAGTTCGACGGCGACGGCCGCCGCCCGTACGGCGGCGCCAGCGCCTGCGCTGGCGCGCGAGCCATCGACCACGCGTCAGGGCGGTGCTGACACCGCGCCGCGCCTGCTGGCGCGAATCTTCGCGAAGGTTCGCCCACACCACCTCGTCGTGCTGCTTGCGGTGCTGCTCTATCCCTTCGTCGCCTCGCCTTTCTTCACCTACCAGATCGGCGCGCA
>JANYKR010000150.1 GCA_025358155.1 Betaproteobacteria bacterium | reverse complement strand
GGGCGGCCTGCAGTGTGGCCGGGTCGTGCAGCGCGCTGGTGTTGATCCAGCCGGCGTGGGCCACTAGCAGCAACGCGGCAGGCCCGGCGCCCGCTGCCGCAGGGTCAGCGCTCGAAGCCGCCCGGGCTGCACAGCGCTGCGCCAGAAATGACTGGCAGCGCCGGACCATTGCCGTCAGCGATTCACCGCCACCCGGGGCATGGTGGGCAAAGTCAGCCTCCCAGACGGCCACCTCGGCGTGAGCGACGGCCGACCAGGGCTGACCGTCCCAGCGGCCGAAATCCAGCTCCAGCAGGCGCGTGTCGGTGTGGTGAGCCCAGCCCCAGCGGGCCAGCTGGCGGCCGACCTGGGCGCAGCGCCGCAGCGGCGAGGTCCAGACCTCGTGCGGCAAGCCGTGGCGGCGGGCGGCGCTGCGAATCCGGTGCGCCAGACGTTTGGCGCGGCGGCGGTCCAGCGCCAGGTCGGTCTGGCCGATGCAGCGCCCGACCGCACCGACCGGGCGTGGATGGCGCCACATCCACAACGCAAGCGCTGGCGCCACGGTGCCGACCATTCAAGCCACCGTACCGACCCGCGCGGCCACCACCAGGTAGACCGCCAGTTCGGTCCATTGCTGGGTGGCACCCAGGCCGTCGCCGGTGTAGCCGCCCAAGCGCTGATGCAGCCAGCGGCCACAAACCGCCACCACGCCGGCTGCTGCCAACAAGGCACAGGCCAGGCGCAGCGGCGTGAGCACGGCCAGGCTGGGCGACACCCAAGCGCCCCAGGCCGCCGCACCCAGCAACAGCCCGCACACGCCCAGCGCCACGGCCAACCCGCCGTGGCTGATTTGCTGGGCCAGTGGTTTGGCCTTGGCATGCTCAACGTCACCGCCGTAGGGCAGCAGCGCCAGCAGCGCCACCGCCGCGCCGCGTGACAAGCCATGCGCCAGCACCAGCGCTGCGGCGGCCAGCAGCGGCGCTCGGCTGGCCAGCAACGTGAGTGCGGCGGCTTTCAGTGCCAGCGTCAGCACCAGGCCCAGCGCGCCATAGCTGCCCAGCCGGGAGTCCTTCATGATCAGCAGCGCCCGCTCGCGGCTGACCGCACCCCCCAGGCCGTCGCAGGTGTCGGCCAGACCGTCCTCGTGAAACCCGCCGGTCAGCCAGACCGTGGCGGCCATCGCCAGCAGCACGGCCAGCACCGGTGGCCAGACCTGGGCCGCGGCCAGCAACACCGCAGCACCGAAGGCGCCCACCATCGCGCCGACCAGCGGAAAGTGGCGGGCGCTGTCGTGCAGCCACTGCGGATCAAACGCCGCCAGGCGCACCGGCACCCGGGTCAGAAACTGCAGCGCCACGGCGACCAGGCGGGCCTCGTGCCGCAGGGCGCTGAGCCCGGATTTGCGGGTTGGCATTTGCCTCGGCTCGGGCTCGGGCTCGGGCTCGGGCTCGGGCTTGGGTCTGGGCACAGGCACAAGCATGTCGCCCATCAACCCCGGCCGCTGACACCAGCCGACTCGAAGCTGGCCATGCCCGCCAGCAACTGCAGCGACGACGCCAGCAGCGGCCAGGCCAGCGCCGCGCCCGAGCCTTCGCCCAGCCGCAGGCCCAGGTCCAGCATCGGTTTGGCGCCCAGCGCGGCCAGCAGCGCGACATGGCCGGCCTCGGCGCTGCAGTGGGCAAAAACGCAGGCGTCCAGCACGGCCGGCGCCAGGCGATGCGCCACCAGCAGCGCCGCACCGACGATGAACCCATCGACCAGGATGGTGCGCCGCTCGGCCGCAGCGGCCAGCAGGGCGCCGGCCAGCATCGCGATCTCGAAGCCGCCGAACTCGGCCAGCACCGCCAGCGGTTGCCGGGCCTCGGGCGCACGCGCCAGAGCCCGCGCCAGCACCGCCTGTTTGTGGGCCAGGCCGGCGTCGTCCAGCCCGGTGCCGCGACCGGTGGCCGTGTGCAGCGGCACACCGTGCAGCCGGGCCAGCAGCAGCGCCGCGCTGGCGGTGTTGGCAATGCCCATCTCGCCCAACAGCACGGCGTTGCCCGGCAAGCCCTGCAGCAGGCGGGCGCCGCAGCGCATCGCCTGCACGGCCTGGTCGACGCTCATCGCCGGCTGCAGGCTGGCGTCGGCGGTGCCCGCAGCCAGCTTGGCATCGACCAGACCGGCGCGCGGGCCGAAATGGTGCGCCACACCGGCGTCCACCACGGTCAGCGCCAGGCCGTGCTGGAGCGCCAGCACATTGACCGCCGCGCCACCCGCCAGCATGTTCTCGACCATCTGCCAGGTCACGTCCTGCGGATAGGCCGACACGCCTTGCCGCGCCAGGCCGTGGTCGGCGGCAAAGACCAGCAGTTGCGGCGCGTGCAGCGCCGGGTCGGCCCGGCCTTGCAGCAGGCCCACTTGCAGCGCCAGCGCCTCCAGCCGGCCCAGCGCGCCCAGCGGCTTGGTCAGGCCGTCCAGGCGCTGGCGCAGGCGTTGGGTCAACGCCGCGTCACCACGCGGGCTGATGGCAGCGACCAGGGTCGCCAGGTCGGCGGGCAAAGCGGTGTCAGGGTTCATGGCTACGCCAGCTGGGACATCAACGGCCCCGTTTCATTGCAATCCGTTCCACAGCGCATCCAGCACTGGCACGGCGATCCAGCGCTGCCGGATGCCTTGGCCCAGCGGCTCGATGGTGAAGGCATGGTCGAACACCTCGACCAGGCAGTGGCGCACCGCCGGCTCCGCAGGCGCACCGTCGGCCACCAGACGGCCCCCGGCCATCACCAGCAGGCGGTCGGCCATCAAGGCCAGGTTCAGGTCGTGCAGCACCACCGCCACCGCCGCGCCGGCGCTTGCTCGCAGGCGAAGACTGCGCAGCAGGGCGCGCTGGTGCGGTGCGTCCAGGTGGGTGGTGGGCTCGTCGAGCAGCAGCACGGGGGCGCCCACTGCCAAGGCCCGGGCCAGCAGCACCCGCTGCCGCTCACCGCCAGACAAGGCGTTGAGCCGGCGCTGGGCAAATTGGCTGCATTCGGTCTCGGCCATCGCCGCAGCCACGGCCGCCTCGTCAGCCGGGCTGGCCGCGCCAAACAGGCCTTGCTGCGGCAGCCGGCCCAGCCGCACCACGTCCAGCACCGCGATGTCCCCCTCGGCCTCGCCCTGCTGCGACAGCCAGGCCAGGCGCTGGGCCCGCTCACGGGCCGACCAGTCCTGCAGGGGCCGACCGGCCAGGCGCAGGCGGCCCGCCTCGGGCAGTCGCAGACCGGCCAGCAAGGACAGCAGGCTGCTTTTGCCCGCACCGTTGGGCCCGACCAGCGCAGCCCACTGACCGGCGTGAAGGCCCAGCGAAACGCCGTCCACCACCCGGCGTCCGCCCAGGCGCAGCACCAGGCCTTCGGCCTGCAACAGCGCGTTGCTCAGCATGGCGATGTCATGGCGCGGCCTTCATGTGCGGGCATTCTGGCGGCGCAGCAGCCACAGCAGGTAGACGCCGCCCAGCAGCGCTGTCAGCACGCCCACCGGCAGTTCCTGCGGCGCGATCAGGCTGCGCACCGCCAGGTCGGCAACACCCAGCAGCACGGCACCGGCCGCTGCCGACAAGGCCAGCAGCGGGCCATGGGTGACGACCACCCAGCGCCGCACCAGATGCGGCGCGACCAGCCCGACAAATGCCACCAGCCCGACCTGGGACACCGCGCCGCCCGTGGCCAGCGCCATCAGCACCACCAGCAGCAAGCGCAGCGTGCCCAGGTTGAGGCCCAGGCTTGCAGCGCTGGCTTCGCCCAGCACCAGGGCGTCCAGCGCGCGTGCAAAGCGCAGCGCCAGTGGCAAGGCCAGCGCCAGCGTGGCGCCCAGCAGCACGACGCTGTCCCAACCCAAAAACCCGGTGCTGCCCAGCAAGAACACCTGCTTGCCCCGCAGCGCCTCGGGCGACAGCAACACCAGCAGGTCCGACAGGGCCGCCATCAGCACGCCGACCACCACGCCGCACAGCAACAGGCGCAGCGGCCGCGCCGCGCCACCGGCCAGCACCAGGGTCAGGCCGACACCCAGCAGCGCGCCGACAAAAGCCGCCCCGGCCAGCCCCAGCCGCAGCAGCCAGCCCACCGCCACCAGCCCCAGGCCCGCCTGCAGCAGCCCGCCTGCAGCCAGCACCGCCACCACGCCCAGGCCGGCACCGGCGGCAGAGCCCAGCAGGTAGGGGTCGGCCAAGGGGTTACGGAACAGGCCTTGCGCCAGTGCGCCGGCCAGGCCCAGCAGCGCACCGGCCGCCAGCGCACCCGCAGTGCGGGGGGCGCGGATGGCGCGGATCAGGTCGAACTCATCCGCCCAGGCCAGGCTCCAGCCCTCGCTGCCAGCCGCCAGGCCGGTCAGCAGGATCAGCAGCATCGCCGCGACCAGCACAACGCCCAGCTGCAAGGGGGTAAGCCCCGCCGGGCTGGTCTGCGGGGGTGGGCGTGCTTCAGCCTCGCGGGCAACCGGAACAGGCGGGGGCTTGACCATCGTTGAAGGTGGGAGAGGATGGGGTCAGGGCCGCGCCGGGCCCAAGCGCACCAGGCAATCGGCGATCAACTCCGCGCCCTCGGCCAGCCTCGGACCGGGCCGCACCAGCACGTCGTACTGGGCTGGATCGAAACCGCAGCTGCGGTGGCCCTGCAGAGCCGGCATACCCGACCAACCCGGCCGGCTCGACATTTCGGCCAGGCCGCGGGTTGAGGCCATCACCAGATCGGGCCGGGCCCGCACCACAAACTCAGGGTTGAGCTTGGGAAACGGCCCCAGCGCCGCGGGCACCACATTGCCCAGGCCCAGCCGCAACAGCACCTCGCCGACAAAACTGGCCTCGCCGGCCGCGTAGGGCACCGAGGCCACCTCGAAGTACACCCGCTGGCCCCGCAAGGCCTGGGGCACCCGCGCCGCCGCTGCGGCAATGCGCTGCTCGGTCTGCAGCCACAGCGCATCGCCCTGGCCCGGCTGGCCCAGGGCCGAGGACAGCACCGCCATCGCCCGGCGGGTATCGGCCAGGGTGCGAGGCTCCAGCGCCAGCACCTTCAGGCCCAGGGCTTCCAGCCGGGTGACTGCGCGTGACGACACCGCCGTCAGCACCAGGTCGGGCCTGAGGCGGACGATGCGCTCGACCAGGGTGTCCTCCAGCCCGCCGAGCCGGGGCAGCATCTGCACCGCCGCCGGCCAGTTGCTGTAGCGGTCCACACCGACCAGCCGATCACAGGCTTGCAGGGCACACACCATCTCGGTCAGCGAGGGCAACAGCGAGACGATGCGCCGCGCCGGGCCGGGCAGGCTGACGGCGCGCTGGCGGTCATCGAGCACGGTGAGTGCAAGCGGCGCAGCAGGCGGTAGCGACGCGGCAGGCGTCGGCGCGGGCAGACCCACCGCCCCTGCAGCCTGCACGCCCTGGGCCAGCATCGCGGCGAGCAAGGCGAGCAGCACCGCCTGTGCACCCAGGCGAAGCCTGGCAGCGGCACTGCGGGGCGCGTCAAGCACCGCGCCGCAACTCATCGCTCACCCGCCGGGCTGTCAGGGCTGACCATGGCTCGCGCCTACAGCGCCTGGCCTTCGTAGCGCAGGCCGAGCCAGGCCTGGCGACGCGGCGACTGGTAGTCACGCACCGGCTCGATGTCGGCATTGGTGGCATTGAGCAGCTTGGCCTGCAACTGCCAGCTGCGCGCCAGCTGCCAGCGCGCCGTCAAGTCGAGTGTCTGCTGCCCGTGCAGCACCACACCATCATCGGGCCGGGCGCTGGTGTAGAGCGAGGCGGCACCCAGCGTCCAATCGCCGTTGCGCCAGTCGGCATGCAGGCTGAGCTGGTGCCGCGCCCGCCGCGCCAGCCGGGCACCGGTGGCGTCGTCACGTGCGTCGAGGTAGTTGTACTCGCCGCGCAGGGTCCAGCCATCCCAGCCCTGCTGGGCGGCCAGCGTGGCGCCCGACAGGCGGGCCTGGCCGATGTTGGCGGCGCAGCCGTAGCTGTACGCCGGGTCTTTGGGACAGCGTGTGTTGTCGGCCTCGTAGGCGATCAGGTTGCTGATGCGGTTGCGCCAGACGGTCAGCGACGCCGTGCTCTGAGCCTGCTGCCAATTCAGGCCCAGCTCGGCACTGCGGCCTTGCTCAGGCTTGACCGTGGCCACTCCGTAGCCCGGGTAGAACAAGTCGTTGAAACTGGGCGCATGGAAGGTACTGCCGGCCAGCGCGCGAACCCGCCAACCCGGCACCAGCGCCCAGCTCAGCCCGGCCCGGCCGGTGTTTTGCGCGCCGTAGACCGAGTTGTCATCGCGCCGAAGATCGGCCTGCAAGCTCAGGCCGCGCAGCACGCCGCCCAGTCCGTTCGCAAACTCGCCCACGTAGGCCAGCGCCAGGCCGGTGTTGCGCCGCCGTACCGGGGCTGTAAAGGCGTCGGCCTCGGCGTGCTCGGTCAGCTGATCCGCCCCAAGCGACCACTGCTGGCCCGGCAGCGGCATCCAGCCGGCCTGCAACGAGGCCTGTTCGCGGCGGGTGTCGAAGCGCTCAACCAGGCTGCCGCCGCTGCGCACCTCGTCTTTGCTGCGCGACAGGCCGGCCTTGACTGTCCAGTCCGGCGCCAGGCGGCCGCTGTAGTCGAGCGCGGCCAGGCGGGTGGCCTGCTTGCTGCGGAAATCAGGTGTGGCGTCTTGTGCGTAGTTGGGCGGCAGAAACTGGCTGGCGTCGTACTGGCTGTCGAGTCGACTGTCCTGCAGGCTCAGCCCCAACCGGTGCCCATCGGCCGGCGTCAGGCCGACCTGGGCCTGCAGGGTGCGGCGGGCAAAACCGTCGCGGTCGGGGTTGTAGTTGCCGAAGCGGTCGCCCGGGCGCAGCGCCGAGACACCGTCACTCGCTTCACGCGCGGCGGTGGCGCTCCAGTCCCAGGCACCGAGCGCACCGACGATCACACCACCCAAAGCCAGCGCCGCCTCGCTGGAGCCGTTGCCGCCCACCGCAACCATCGCCGACGCCGGGGCACCGGCCTGGCCGCGCCGGGTGGTGATCAACACCACGCCGCCGACCGCATCGGCACCGTACAGGCTCGACGCCGGGCCCCGCAAGACCTCGACCCGCTCGATCTGGGCCAGACTCAGTGCTGAAAAGTCGACCAGGCCGAGGGTGGCCGAACCCAGACGCACGCCGTCCATCAGCACCAGGGTGTTGCCACCGCCGGCGCCGCGCACAAACATCGATGCCGGCTGGCCCGGCCCGCCGTTGCGCGAGAGTTGCAGGCCGGCCTCGGCCCGCAGCACGTCGGCCAGCGACACACCGCCAGCGTCGCGCAGGCGCTGGCTGTCGATCACCACCACATCGGCGGTCAGGCGATCAGCGGCCATCGGCACGCGGGCAGCCACGGTGACGGTCTGCGGGCTGGCCGGGTTGGCCAGGTTGGCCAGGCTGGAGGCAGCGACCGCCTGGGCCACCGCGTTGGGTGCCTGGGCACCGCAAAACACCATCCAGCAAGCTGCATGGACGGCAGGCGCACGCAGCGCCAGGGTAGAAAACTTCATCATGGGATTGAACCGGAACAGGGCGCCCGCCTGCTGCTTCCCCGCAGCGTCGGGCTCATACGGGTTGCCGCAGCGCCAATCTGGCCATGCGGCAGCCCACTCTGTTGGCCGGTATCCGGGCTGGCGGAAACAACCCCTGTGGCCTTCCCGACCGGCGGACCGGTCAGTGGCGTCAGACACAGGAGCGGGACAGTCCAAGCCGAGAGGCCTGAGACATTCCGTCCGCTTACCGTTGCGGGGGCAGCGCAGGTTGGGCCCCAAAGTCTTGCACCGCTGGGGTGAATACTTTGCCATCCGGCGGATGGCGGCCCTCCTGCTTCCCGTTTAACCTGGCCGTCCGTGACAGGCGGCCAGAGCACCAACAACCCGATGCTATCGCAGGCCGAGCGGCTGGCCGCCGGCAGCCCGGCCGCCGGCGGAGCCGCCCGCCAGAGCGGCCACCTACAATGCCTACCTCTCCTAGGAAAGCGGCGGCAGTCCATGTCAAGACTCGATGATCTCGCCGAGCGGATCGAACGCCTGGTGCTGCGGCACGAGGAGCTCAAACGCACCAATGCGCTGCTCGAACAACAACTCGGCAGCGTCAGCAACGAGCGCGACAGCCTGCGCTCACGGCTCGCCGCAGCGCGTGCCCGCATCGATGCCCTGCTTGATCGCCTGCCGGCCGAGCGTAGCGCCGCACCGGCCGTTGCCCCCGCCTTGCTGCAAGCCCGCAGCACCGACCGGGACGCCGCATGAAGCAGGTTGAAACCACCATCCTCGGCCAGAGTTACATGCTGGCCTGCCCGCCCGATGGCGAAGCCCTGCTGCACGAGGCGGTAGGCATCGTCGACCGCGAGATGAGCGCGATCCGCGACGCCGGCAAGGTCAAGGCACGCGAGCGCATCGCCGTGCTGACCGCCCTGAACCTGGCCTACCAACGGGCCGAACAGAACCGGGTCATGGCTTTGACCACGACGGCCTCGGCCGCCATGTCGGCCGCTGCGGCGGACCGGGCGACCGAGACGCCGGGCGCCATCGACCTCGACATGTTGATCCGCCGCATCGACACCGCACTCGGTGACGACGGCCTCTTGCTGTGAAAGCCGTTAAAAACTCCGCACCCCGCCACCCCATCGCCGTGCTTAGAATGAAGCCGTCCGTTGTGTGTTGTGAGCCTTGATTTCCTTGATCCGATGCTCTCTGAGCCAGGGCTTGGGATATTGCGAAGCAGGTGTGATCGTCTCGCGTCAGATGAACCCGAAGCCTCGCTGACCTCGCCCACTTGATCCTCCCTTTGGGATCAGGAATGCGGTTCACGGCCCACGACGGACACCCCCTCCCCCCCCTTTTGACCGCATGCCCAGCGCACCCGGCCAGTTTTGGCTGATGAAAAGCGAGCCCGGCGAGTGCTCGATCGACGACCTGGGCCATGCACCCCAGCAAACCGTGCCCTGGATCGGCGTGCGCAACTACCAGGCCCGCAACTTCATGCGCGACGCGATGCGGCCGGGTGACGGCGTGCTGTTTTACCACTCGTCTTGCGCCGAGCCGGGCATTGCCGGGCTGGCCGAAGTGGCTGGCCCGGCCTACCCCGACGCCACACAGTTTGACCCCGCCAGCGCCTACCACGACCCCAAGTCAGACCCGGCTGCACCCCGCTGGTGCCATGTGGACGTGCGGCTGGTTGCCAAGACCCGCCTGCTCAGCCTGCGCGAGATGCGGCTGTGCCCCGCGTTGAGCAGCATGCTGGTACTCAAACCAGGCAACCGCTTGTCGATCACGCCGGTCAGCGCTGCTGAATGGTCGGCCGTTGCCGCCCTGCTGAACAGCCCGGCAGCCTGATGTCGTTTCTCGATCCGCAGCTGGTGCTGGAGCTGTTGTTGCTGGGGGCCTGCACCGGCTACCTGGCCGGGCTGCTCGGCGTGGGCGGAGGCATGTTGATGGTGCCGTTCTTGACGCTGATCTTCAGCCACCGAGGCATCGCGCCCGGCTTGGCCGTGAAGATGGCGATCGCCACCTCGATGACCACCATCTTGTTCACCTCGGTCGCCAGCGTGCGTGCGCACCACCGCCGCGGCGCGGTGCGCTGGGATTTGGTGCGCCGGCTGGCGCCCGGCATCGTGGTCGGCGGGCTGGTGTCGGGCGCCGGCGTGTTTTCGTTGCTCAAGGGCACGGCGTTGGCCGTGCTGTTTGCGCTGTTCGTGGGCTTCTCGGCCACCCAGATGCTGATCAACCGCAAGCCCAAGCCCAGCCGGCAGATGCCCGGCCCACTGGGCGCAGGCGCTGCGGGCGGTGTGATCGGGCTGGTGTCGGGGCTGGTGGGCGCGGGCGGCGCCTTCATTTCGGTGCCGTTCATGACCTGGTGCAACGTGGCGATGGCCAATGCGGTGGCGACCAGTGCGGCGCTGGGTTTCCCGATTGCGCTGGCCAACACCGTGGGCTACCTGATTGCCGGCTGGAACCTGCCGCCCGCCGCCCCCGGTGCGCTCGGTTACCTGATGCTGCCGGCGCTGGCCGTGATCGCAGCGGCCAGTGTGCTCACCGCGCCGCTGGGGGCGCGCCGGGCCCACGCGATGGACACCCGCCAGCTCAAGAAGGTGTTTGCCACGCTGCTGTACGGCTTGGCCACGTACATGATCTGGCAGGCATTTGCCGGCCGTTGACAACCGCCAGTCCGCTGCAAACCCGAGGACGGGCGATGAAACGGATGCGGTACAGCCTCGTGGCTGCACAGGGTGCCGCTATCGCGATGCCGACGGGCGCAGCGGCCTCGGTCTGAGGCGGGTTTGACCGGTCAGCGGGCCCGCACGGCCAACCGGCCGTCTTGCTGCGCCAAGGTGCGGCCCAGCAGGCTGGTGACGGCGTAGATCGCCTCGATGTGGGGCGTTGGCGTGCCGGTGATCCGGCCCAGTTCGACCACTGCCCCCACCAGCGCCTCCAGCTCCAGCGCCCGACCTTGCTCCACGTCCTGCAGCATCGAGGTCTTGTGCGCCCCCACCGCCTCGGCACCGGCCAGCCGCTGCGCCAGCGTGATCTTGAACCTGACGCCCAGCGCCTCGGCCACTGCCTGCGCCTCGGTCATCATGCGCTCGACCAGCGCACGGGTCGGCGCAAACCGGCAGATGTCGGCCAGCGTGGCGTGGGTCAGCGCCGAGATCGGGTTGAAGCTCAGGTTGCCCCAGAGCTTGACCCACAGCTCGGCCCGGATGTCGCGGGACACCGGCGACTTGAAGCCGGCCCGCATGAAGGCCGCCGACAACCTCTCGATGCGCTCGCTGCGGCTGCCGTCGAGCTCGCCCAGCGTGAAGCGGTTGCCCTCGATCACCCGCACCAGCCCGGGCTCCAGCAACTCGGCCGCTGGGTAGACCACGCTGCCGATCAGGCGATCGACCTCGATCTGCGCGGCCAACGCGCCGTCCGGGTCGACGCTGCTCACCGCCCGGCCCTGGTAAGGCCCGGCCAGCTTCTGGAAGTACCACCAGGGCACACCGTTGATCATCGTCACGACCATCGTTTTCGGGCCGAACAGGCTGCGCAGCGCGGGCAGCAGTTCGCGCACCTGGTGCGCCTTGACGGTCAGCAGCACGGCGTCTTGCGGGCCGGCCTCGGCCGTACTTTCAACCGCACGCACGCCCGGCGCGCGCAACGGGCTGCCGTCTTCCTGGATCAGCCGAAAGCCCTGCGCCTGGATTGCCGCCAGGTTGCGGTTGCGGGCGATAAAGGTGACCTCTTCCCCCGCCACCGACAGCCTGGCACCCAGGTAGCCGCCGATGGCGCCGGCGCCGACGATGGCGATTTTCATGCAACGTCCTTTGTCGTTCAGGCGTGTTCACACCACATCTGCGGTGCCTTGGCGCGGGCGCTTCAGCCCAGGCCGAGCTTGGCAGCCAGGCCGATGCGCTGCAGTTTGCCGGTCGCACCCTTGGGGATCTCGTCCATGAACAAGATCTTCTTGGGCACCTTGTAGTCGGCGGCGCGGGTGGCCACAAAAGCCTGCAGTTCACGCTCGGTCGCGGCCTGGCCTTCGCGCAGCACCACCACCGCCGCCACCTCCTCGCCCAGCTTGGGGTGCGGCATGCCGAAGCACACCACCTGCGCCACGGCCGGGTGGTCCATCAGCAACTCGTCGACCTCACGCGGGCTGATCTTCTCGCCGCCCCGGTTGATGATCTCCTTGAGCCGGCCGGTGATGCTGAGGTAGCCCTCGTCGTCCATCGCACCCTGGTCGCCGGTGCGAAACCAGCCATTGGCGTAGCCCTCGGCATTGGCGGCGGGGTTGTTCTCGTAGCCAGCGGTGACGTTGTCGCCCCGGATCACGATCTCGCCAACCCCGCCGGCCGCCAGCAGACGGCCGTCCGCGCCCATGATCGCCACCTCGGGCCCGGCCGCGCGGCCCACGGTACCGGGCTTGCGGGCCTCGGGCGGCAACGGGTTGGAGCTCATCTGGTGGGTGGCCTCGGTCATGCCGTAGGCCTCGATCAAGGGCGCATGGAAAACGGCTTCGAGCTCCCGGATCACCTGAGGCGGCATCGACGACGACGACGAGCGCATGAAACGCAAAGGGTGGCGGGCAATCACTTCGGCATTCTTGCCAGCCCGGCCGACGATGGCCTGGTGCATCGTGGGCACGGCGGTGTACCAGGTAGGCTTGGCCTCGTCCATCCAGCCAAAGAACTTGAGGGCATTGAAGCCCGGCGTGCAAAACACCTGCGAGCCCGCCGCCAACGGCGCCAGCACCCCGGCGATCAGGCCGTGGATGTGGAACAGCGGCATGATGTTGAGGCCGCAGTCGGTGGGCGTGAACCGCAGGGTGCGGCCGATGTTGACGGCCGACGCACACAGGTTGCGCTGCGACAGCGGCACGATCTTGGGCCGCGAGGTGGTGCCCGAGGTGTGCAGCACCATCGAGATGTCATCGGGCTGGGCCAGGCCGCCGTGGGTTGCCGACGTGCTGGCCGCACCACCCGCCGTTTTGCCGGCTGCAGCATCGCGTGCCTGCAACATGAAACTGCCCGCGCCTGCGCCGGGGGTCGCCACCAGGTCGAACACCCTGACACCCAACTTTTTAGCCACCGCAATGGCTGGCGAGGTGCTGGCTCGTTCGACGATCAGCGCCTTGGCGTGCAGGTCCGACAGGTAGAACTCGAACTCGTCGGCGCGGTAGCCCGGGTTGAGCGGCGCGCTGGCCACGCCGCAGGCGCAGGCGGCAAAACAGGCGGCCATCTCGGGGCCATTGCCCAACACGATGGCGACCCGGTCATTGCGGCCTATGCCCTGGGCGTTGAGAAAGGCCAGCGTGTCACCGACCAAGGCCCGCAACGACTTGAAATCCAGCGCCAGGCGGCCGGGGGCCGCAATCGCGGGCGCAGCGTCGGCGCCGGCGGCCAACAAGGCAAACAAGGAGGACGGGAGCATCGGCGGCAGATCCTGAGGTGGAGGAATGGGACTGGCTGCAGTGTGCCAGCCCGCCCCGAGCCGTGACCACCCGCGTTTGCCTCAGCGCCCGGCAACGCCAGCCCTGGCGGGTTGCTGCCGGTTCAGGCCGCGTCGAAGCGGATGCTGGCCAGCGCGACGGTATTGCCGCCGCGGCGGCGTGCTTCGGCCAGCGCCGCCGTGCAAGCAGTGGTCAGCTCATCGTGGCTGTGCGCGGTGTGCGGGAAGCTGGCCACGCCCATCGACACCGTGAAATTGAGCTCAACGCCGTCGAGCATCACGATCTGGGTGGCGCATTGGCGTCGCAGGCCTTCCATGCGCGAGTGCGCCGTGGCCAGGCCCACGCCGGACAACAACACCGCAAACTGGTTGTCATCGATGCGGCAGGACGCGTCCATCGCCCGGGTGTTGCCGCGCAGCAAACGGCCCATCGCCTCGCAGACCCGGTCGTGGCCTCGGGTGCCCAGGGCCCGCAGCTTGTCGCCAAACGGATCAAGCGACATCTGGACCAGCGCAAACTCGCGGTGCTCCCGCGCCGACAGGTCGAGTTCGCGCCGCATCTGGTCATCAAAATGAGCCCGGCTGAAGAGGCCGCTGGCCTGGTCGCGCAAGGCTTGATCGGCGAGTTCGCGGCGCAGCATGTCGTTGGCGTGTTGCTGCTGCTCCAGCTGGTCCAGCGCCACCCGCAGTTGCGCATCGCGCTGGCGCTGCGGCGCCATGTCCTGCCAGAGACTGCAGATCAGGCGCGGGCCGGTGCCCGCCGGGCTGGCGAGGCGCAACACCTGGAACTCACGCCGCTCGCCGGCCAGCTCGAAGCGGTGCTCGCTGAGCAACGCACTGGCCTGGGCCAGCGCGGTGTGATCGGCCGCGCGCAGCAAAGCGGCGGTGGACGGGTCGAACAAGTCGGCATCGCTGCGGCCGCTGAGCCCTGCACCGGCACGACCCAGCAACGCCGCCAGGGCCGGACTGGCCAAGAGGTAGCGTCCATCTTCTTGCTGCTTGACGCCCAGGCCCATGCCTTGCTGCCCGGCCAGGGCCGGCAGGGCCAGGGCCAACAGCGCGTCCAGAAGCGGGAAGGCGGCAGGCAAGCCGGATTCGGCCCGGTCAGGCCCGGCAGGTGTCACATTGGACAGGGTTGTGGCCACAGGCTGGCGATCAGATCAGGAATTGGGACTTCAAATCAGGGCTGAAAACCCAGGCTGAAATCGGGCAAGCAGGCGCTGCATTGGACGATTCGTACACAGCCTGAAACAGGCTTTGATTCTGGGGACTGACCCGCCCAGCGACAAGCCAAACCAGCACCGTCCCCCTAGGAACAATCATACCCAGCGGGGCCAACGCGACCCGGACCGCATCGTGCACTGTGCCGCTGATTGCGGGCCCCTGTTCAACCCAGCAGAACCTGCATGCTGTGCTCGTAGAGCGAGGTGATCTGCTCGAAGCTGGCCAGCAAAGCTTCGCTTTCACGTGCCAGCACCAGCCGGCCCGCAGCAGCCTCAGGGCCTGCAGCCCGGCGCAGACCGTCCAGCAGGCGTTGCCACTGGCCACGCGCCTGAGCCAGTGCGGTGCGGATGGCGTCGGTGGCCAGTGGTGCCTGGTCCAGCGCCGCCAACCCGGTCTCAAACTCCCGCACTGTCTGCGCGGCTGCGGCTGCTTGCACCGCCGCTCCGGCATCGGTCAGCAAACCCGCCAGCAAGGCTTGTTTGGCCAGGCGCTGCGACAGCATGCGCTGCCGGCCGCACAGGTTGAGCAGCCGCAGGCCACCGCGCCCCTCCAGCGCCGTGGTCAAGGCATCGGCGTGGTCCAGCAAGGCCTCGGCCTGCAGGTCGGCTGCTTGCAGCGTGGCCGCCGAGGGCAAGGCCGAGCGGCCTCTGGGCGCTGCGCCCGCCAGCGTCGCCAGCCGGGTCAGGGCCAGGCCCGCATCGCGGGTGTCGGCCAGCAGCTGCGCAGCAGGCGCGGGCAGGCCCAGCCCGGCCAGCTTGTCGAGGTTGGTCTGCAGGCGCTGCAGAGTCTCGGCCAGGCCGTCCTCGGCGGACGACCAGCCGCGCCCGCCCACGCCAGCCGCTGCGCGCAGGGCCAGCGCCTTGACACAGCGCTGGGACAGCATGCGCAACTGTCCGGCGCGGTTGACCGCGTCGGCGGCGGTGGCGGCTTCGATCAGGTTCCTGGAGACCTCGCCCACCCGCAAATTGGCCTGCATCGACGCCGCCCGGAGCAGCGCAAAAGCATCGTCTTCGCTGAGTTGCTGGTGCTGCATCAACACCCCCTTTGCCCGGTCCACCCACTTGCGCTCGTCGAGCCGGGCCAGCGCGGCTTGCAGGTCGCGTTGCAAGCCTTGCTCGCGGGCAAACCGGGGAGCGGCCAGGGCCAGGGCCGCCCGGAGCGCTGCGATGTCGAGCGGCAACGGCAGCCAGGCCTGCACCCGGGCGTCAAGCAGCTCGGGCGCAGCGGCAGGCAAGCACACGCCGCCCAGCACCAGCACTGGCCGCGGCGCACTGGCCGCCAGCAGCACCAGCGCGGCCTGCAACCCGGGGGCGAGGCCGTCATCAACGCCAGGGTTGAGTGCAACGACCGCTTGCGGTGCAAGCCGAACCACATCACGCACCAACATGTGGCAGGTCACTGTCGCCAAGGCCGGCATGCCCGTCGCCTGCAGCGCCGTCAGCATGGCAGCACCGGCGGCCTGCGCCGGTGCATCGTCGAGGGTCAAGATCAACAGGGTCATCAGGGGCAATTCAGCGCAGTCACGGTGTGTTGCAGCAGCGCGGCTCAGGCTCTCGGAGAGTCGAGCCAGCACGATACCTTGCCGGCAATGGTCGCTCTCGGCGCCCACGGTCGAGAACCCGGACCGGGCCGGCGGCCTGTCAGCCTCGAACGCGGCACGGCAGGCGCTGGCATGAATGCTGCATTGCATCAATCGTCGGGTGTAACGCCGCACCCGGGCTGGTTCAACCAGCCGTTGGGCCCGCTGCGGGCACTGCACCTCGCGCCAGGCTGTACCAGCACTCGCCCCCCAGGCCAGCCGCCAAGCCCGGGACCGCCCTGCCGCGCACGGGTCACCGCCCCGCAGCCTGCGCCGCCCGCCCCTGTGCCGCCCGCAATCGCACCCTGTCACCCGCCCCGCTGGAGAAGCAAGCATGAAAAAAATGAAACTGGTGTTGATCGGCAATGGCATGGCCGGCGTGCGTACGCTCGAAGAGCTGGTCAAGATCGCGCCCGAGCTGTATGACATCACGGTTTTTGGGGCTGAGCCGCATCCCAACTACAACCGCATCCTGCTGTCGCCGGTGCTGGCCGGCGAGCAGACGATAGACGAGATCATCCTCAATCCGCTGTCCTGGTATGCCGACCACCAGATCACCCTGCACATGGGCCACAAGGTGATCGAGGTCAACCGGGCTCGGCGCACCGTGACAGCCGAGGATGGCCAGGGCGCACTGGTCAGCGTGGACTACGACCGGTTGTTGATCGCTACCGGCAGCACCCCGTTCATCCTGCCGGTGCAGGGCAAAGACCTGCAAGGCGTGATCGCCTACCGCGACATCGCCGACACCCAGACCATGATCAACACCGCCAAGACGCACAAGCACGCGGTGGTGATCGGCGGCGGCCTGCTGGGCCTGGAGGCTGCCAACGGCCTGATGCTGCGCGGCATGCAGGTGACGGTGGTGCACATCGCACCCTGGCTGATGGAGCGCCAGCTTGACGATGTGGCCGGCGGCCTGCTGCGCCAGTCGCTAGAGGCACGCGGCCTCAAGTTCCTGATCGGCGCCCAGACCCAGGCCTTGATCGGCGACGCCGACAGCGGCAAGTCAGGCCGGGTGCGGGCGGTACAGTTCAAGGACGGCACCGAGGTGCCCGCCGACCTGGTGGTGATGGCCGCCGGCATCAAGCCCAACACCCTGCTGGCCGAGGCGATGGGCCTGCACTGCAACCGTGGCATCGTCGTCAACGACACGATGCAGACCACTACCGACCCGAGGATCTACTCGGTGGGTGAATGCGCGGCCCACCGCGGCATCGCCTACGGCCTGGTGGCGCCGTTGTTCGAACAAGGCAAGGTCTGCGCCACCCACCTGGCGCAGTTTGGCATTGGCCGCTACGCCGGCAGCCAGACCAGCACCAAGCTCAAGGTCACCGGCATCGATCTGTTCTCGGCCGGCAACTTCATGGGTGGCTCAGCCGAGCAGGGCTTTGAAGAGATCATCATGAGCGACCCCTTCGGCGGGGTCTACAAGAAGCTGGTGATTCAGGGCGACAAGCTGGTGGGCGCCTGCCTTTACGGCGATACGGTGGACGGCAGCTGGTACTTCAAACTGCTGCGCGAGGGCCGCAAGATCGCCGACATCCGCGACAAGCTGATGTTTGGCGAGTCCAACATCGGCGACGTCGGCCACCAGGGCCACAGCAAGGCTGCAGCGATGGCCGATGCCGACGAGGTCTGCGGCTGCAACGGCGTGACCAAGGGCAAGATTTGCAAGGCGATCAAGGAAAAAGGCCTGTTCACACTGGACGAGGTGCGCAAGCACACCAAGGCCAGTGCGTCCTGCGGCTCGTGTACCGGCCTGGTCGAGCAGTTGCTGATGTTCACCGCCGGCGGCGACTATTCGGCCACGCCAAAGAAAAAGGCAATGTGCAGCTGCACCGACGCCAGCCACGAAGAGGTGCGCGAGGCGATCCGCAAACCGGCCCCGGGCGTGGGTGGACAAGCAGGCGAAAAGCTGCTGACCATCGCTGCGGTTTACCAGCAACTCGGCTGGCGCAGCCCCAACGGCTGCAGCAGCTGCCGGCCGGCCGTCAACTACTACCTGATCAGCACCTGGCCCAAGCTGGCGCAAGACGACCCGCAAAGCCGCTTCATCAACGAACGCAGCCACGCCAACATCCAGAAAGACGGCAGCTACAGCGTGATCCCGCGGATGTGGGGCGGCGAGACCAGCGCCAGCGAGTTGCGCCGCATCGCCGATGCGGTGGACAAGTACAACATCCCCACCGTCAAGGTCACTGGCGGCCAGCGCATCGACCTGCTGGGCGTCAAGAAAGAAGACCTGGTCAATGTCTGGAAAGACATCGGCATGCCCAGCGGCCACGCCTACGCCAAGGCACTGCGCACGGTCAAGACCTGCGTCGGCAGCGAGTGGTGCCGCATGGGCACCCAGGACAGCACCCAGATGGGCAAGGACCTGGAGCGGGCGATGTGGCGCATGTACGCGCCGCACAAGGTCAAGTTTGCGGTCTCGGGCTGCCCGCGCAACTGCGCCGAGGCCGGCATCAAGGACGTCGGCATCATCGGCGTGGACTCGGGCTGGGAGATGTACGTCGCCGGCAACGGCGGCATCAAGACCGAGGTGGCGCACTTTCTGGTCAAGCTCAAGACGGCCGCCGAGGTGTTGGAGTACACCGGCGCGTTCTGCCAGCTCTACCGGCTGGAGGGCTGGTACCTGGAGCGCACGGTGCACTTTGTGAACCGGGTCGGGCTGGACTACATCAAGCAAAGGATTTTGGACGACCCTGCCGGCCGCGCCGCGCTCTGGGCCGACCTGCAGTTTGCGCTGGACGGTGAGCCCGACCCTTGGTTCGAGCATGTGCAGGCAGCGGTGGATACCCGGCAGTTTGTCCCCTTGGTCCCGGCATGATGCGCCCGCCTGTACACCGTCCCCGGCTGGCCCCATCGACCCAGGCCGAGCGTGAATTCAACATCGCGCTCGATGTGCTTGGCAATGCACCCGAGGCCACACCGGCGATACGGCAAGAGATCGAAGTGGGCCGCGCGCAATGGGTGTTGTTCTCCAATGCGCTGGCCCGTGTCGGCGACGGCCAGCCCCGCCCGCAGCACCGCACTGAAGTGTTCAACACCAGCCAAAACATCCTGCAGCCGATGGACCGGGCGACCGGCCTGTACGCCCGGCTCGGCGCTGGCTGACGCGCCGAACGCACCACCAACTTTGAACCGCCAGAACCGACATGACCACCTGGACCGCCATCTGCCGCCTCGACGACATCCTGCCGCTGGGCGCCCGGCGCGTGGCACGGCCGCAAGGCGTGGCGGTGGCCGTCTTTCGCAGCGCCGACGGGCGTGTTTTTGCGCTGCTCGACCGCTGCCCGCACAAGGGCGGACCGCTCAGCCAGGGCATCGTCCTGGGTGACTCGGTGGCCTGCCCGCTGCACAACTGGACGATTGGCCTGGCCGATGGCTGTGCCCGCTCGCCCGACGAGGGCTGCACCCCCGCCTTTGCCTGCAAATTGGAAGGCGGCCAGGTGTTTCTGGACGCCGACGAACTGGCCAGCAAGGCGCTGGACCTGCCGGCACCGGTGGCCGGGCCGTGCAGCAGGGCCGGCGCCTGAAACCCTCCGCCAGCCCGCCCTGAATCCAGCTTGCCCCGTCCCACCGCGCCCCTGCCATGACCGACACCCCAAGCACCTGCCCCTACTGCGGCGTTGGCTGCGGCGTGATCATCGAGAGCGAAGGCGCGCAAATCACCGGCGTGCGGGGTGACCCGGCGCACCCTGCCAACTTCGGCCGGCTCTGCAGCAAGGGCGCCACCCTGCACCTCACCGCCACCGCGGCAATCACCCAGCATGCGCGGCTGCTGCAGCCGATGCACCGGCCGCTGCGCGGCGGCCCGTTGCAGCCCGCGGTTTGGGACAACGCACTCGATGCCATCGCCGACCAACTGACCGCCACAGTTCAGACCCACGGCCCCGACGCAGTCGGCTTCTACGTCTCGGGCCAGTTGCTGACCGAGGACTACTACGTCTTCAACAAACTCGCCAAGGGCCTGCTCGGCACCAACAACATCGACACCAACTCACGCCTGTGCATGAGCAGCGCAGTGGCCGGCTACAAGGCCACGCTGGGCGCCGACGCACCACCCGCCTGCTACGACGACCTGAACCACGCGCACACGGTGTTCATTGCCGGTGCCAACCCGGCCTGGGCGCATCCGGTGCTGTTCCGCCGGCTGGAGGACGCCCGCCGCGCCAACCCGGCCCAAAAGCTGATCGTGGTGGACCCACGCCGCACCGAGACTGCGCAGCTGGCCGACCTGCACCTGCAAATCCTGCCGGGCAGTGACGTGGCGCTGTGCCACGGCCTGCTGCACCTGATGCTCTGGGAGGGCTGGACCGACACCGCCTTCATGGCCGCACACACCAGCGGCTTTGAGGCGCTCAAGGCCCGGGTGCGTGACTTCACGCCCAAGGACACCGCCCGCCTGACCGGCCTGAAGGAGGCCGACCTGCTGCAGGCGGCGCGCTGGTTTGCGAATGTGGATGGCAGCTCGGGCGCCTCGGGCGCCAGACTCCCGACCCTCAGCCTGTACTGCCAGGGCCTGAACCAGAGCAGCAGCGGCACCGCCAAGAACGCCGCACTGATCAACCTGCACCTGGCCACCGGCCAGATCGGCAAGCCCGGCGCCGGGCCGCTGTCACTCACCGGCCAGCCCAACGCGATGGGCGGGCGCGAGGTGGGCGGCCTGGCCAACCTGCTCTCAGCCCACCGCGACCTGGCCAACCCGGCGCACCGGGCCGAGGTGGCCCGCCTGTGGGGCCTGGACTTGCAGGCCCGTGACGTGCCGTCCCAACCCGGCAAAACGGCGGTCGAGATGTTCCAGGCTGCGGCCGACGGCGAGATCAAGGCGCTCTGGATTGCCTGCACCAACCCGGCGCAGTCGCTGCCCGACCAGGCCATGGTGCGGCGCGCACTCGAGCGCGCCGAGCTGGTGATCGTGCAGGAGGCCTACTCCACCACCGCCACCGCGCGCTTTGCCGACTGGCTGCTGCCGGCCACCAGCTGGGGCGAGAAAGACGGCACCGTCACCAACAGCGAGCGCCGCATCAGCCGGGTTCGGGCTGCGGTGGCCGGGCCCGGCCAGACCCGCCACGACTGGGCCATCGCCACCGACCTGGCGCGGCGCCTGGAGGCGCGGCTGCGGCCCGGCGCGGCCACGCTGTTCCCTTACGACAGCGCCGAATCGGTCTGGCTGGAGCACCGTGAGACCACCCGGGGCCGCGACCTGGACATCACCGGCATGAGCTACCCGATGCTGGACGCCGGCCCCCAGCAGTGGCCCTTGCCCGAGGGCCAGACCGGCGGCCGCGCCCGGTTGTATGCCGATGGCCGTTTTGAGACCGATGACGGCCGCGCCCGCTTCCTCGACACGCCTTTCGTGCCGCTGGCCGAGCCTCGTGACGCCCGCTACCCGTTCAGCCTGACCACCGGCCGGCTGCGCGACCAGTGGCACGGCATGAGCCGCACCGGCAACCTGGGCCGGCTCTGGGGCCACCAGCCCGAGCCCAGCGTGGACCTGCACCCGCAGGAGATGACCCGCCTGGGGCTGAAAGACGGTGACCTGGTGCAGCTCAGCTCGCGCCGGGGCCTGCTCGTGCTGCCAGCGGCCAGCAGCGACGCGGTGGCGCTGACCCAGGCCCATGTCGCGATGCACTGGGGCGACGAGGTGTTGCAGGGGCTGGACGCCCAAGGCCAGTCCAGCGGCGGCATCAACCGCCTGACCAGCCCGGTGTTCTGCCCGATCTCCAAGCAACCCGAGCTCAAGCACACCGCCGTCAAGCTGCAAAAAGCCGAGTTGCCCTGGCAGCTGCTGGCCGCCGCCTGGCTGTGCGAGGGTGAAGCGCTGGCGCTGCGCAGCCAGCTGCAGGCGGTGATGGGCCAGTTTGGCTACGCCTGTTGCGTGCCGTTTGGCCATGAGCAACACGGCGTGCTGCTGCGCGCCGCTGCCGCCGACGCACCGCCACCCGAGCGGGTGGCCCGGATTGAAGCCCTGTTCGGCCTTGGCCCGGAGCGTACCGATGCGCTGCGCTACGACGACCGCCGCCGCCACCGCAGCCGGGCGATGGGCCTGGTGCGCGATGGCGACGATGCCCGGCTGCAAGCCTTTGTGCTGGCCGGCGACATCCGCGCCGAGGCCTGGGTCAAGGCCCTGCTGATGCAACGCCTGCCGGCCCAGGCCTATGGCCGGCTGCTGCTGATGCCCGACGCCCAGGCCCCGCTGGCCCTGGTGCCCCGAGGCCGCCAGGTCTGCACCTGTTTCAACACCAGCGCGCCGATGATCGAGCAAGCGCTGGCCGGCACTGCCGGCACCGAGGCTGATCGGCTGGCAGCCCTGCAGGGCAAACTGCAGTGCGGCACCCAGTGCGGCTCTTGCCTGCCCGAGCTGAAACGGTTGGTGAAAACCTGCGTCGTCGCAGGCTGACAAGCTCGGCCTGACCGGCCTTGATCGACCTTGATCGGCCTTGATTGGGCATAAACGCGCTGTCAGCATTCGGCCCGAAACTTGCCCTTACCCTCAGCCATCCGATTACTGCCATGGGCATTTCGCAATACATCAAAGAGATCGGTCGCGGCAGCGAGGGCGCACGCGCACTCAGCAGCGCCCAAGCCATGGACCTGCTGAGCCAGGTGCTCGCCGGCAAGGTCACCGACCTGGAAATCGGCGCCTTTGCGCTGGCCATGCGCATCAAGGGCGAGACGGTGGACGAGTTGCTGGGCTTTGTGGCGGCAGCGCAGGCGCAGTGCCTGACGGTCGCCAGTGACCGGCCGGTGATCGTGATCCCCAGCTACAACGGCGCCCGCCGCCTGCCCAACCTGACGCCGCTGCTGGCGATGCGGCTGGCGCAAGACGGCGCGCGGGTGCTGGTGCACGGCCCGATGCACGACCCGGCGCGGGTCACCAGCGCCGAGATCTTCGCTGCCCTGGGCTTGCCACCAGCCGAGGGCAGCGCCGGCATCCAGGAGCGCTGGAAACGCCATGAGCCCGCCTTCATCGCCACCGACACCCTGAGCCCGCCGTTGCAGCGCCTGCTCGACGTGCGCTGGGTGGTGGGCTTGCGCAACTCGGGCCACACGGTTGCCAAGCTGTTGCAGCCGGTAGCCGGTGCGCCCGCGCTGCGCCTGGCGAGCTACACCCATCCCGAATTTGGTGCGCTGATGGCCGCGTTTGCCGAGCGCAGCAGCGGCGACATGATGCTGCTGCGCGGCACCGAAGGCGAGGCCGTGGCCGACCCGCGCCGCTGCCCCAAGCTCGATGTCTGGCTGGGTGGCCAGTGGCAGGCCGACCTGTCCTGCCCGGCGCAAGAGGGCGTGTTGTCCGAGTTGCCCCTGCTGCCCCGCCAGATCGACGCTGCCACGGTTGCGGTCTACATCCAGGGCGTGCTGGCCGGCGAACAGCCCGGCCCGGCGTCGCTCGACAAGCAGGTGGATTTGTTGTTGCGGGCCTTGCAGCGGCTGGCATCGACCGACCCGCAGGCCCGGCCCGGCTGAAACTGCGCAGGGCCAGGCCGGCAAGCACTGCCTGGAACGACCGCCGGGCGACCGCCAGATGACCCCCAGGCGACCGCCAGATGACCGCCAGGCCGCCGCCGATAATCGCGCGTCATGCCCGTGCCCCCTGCCCCCGCCTACGACGTTGTGATTCTGGGCGCCGGTGCGGCCGGACTGTTTTGCGCAGGCCGCGCTGGCCAACGTGGCCTCAAGGTCTTGCTGATCGACCCGGCCGAAAAGCTGGCAGAAAAAATCCGCATTTCGGGCGGCGGCCGCTGCAACTTCAGCAACCTGGGCACCACCCCGGCCCAGTTTCTCTCAGTCAACCCCGACTACTGCCGCTCCGCGCTGGCGCGCTACACGCCGGCCGATTTCACCCGGCTGGTGCAAAAGCACGGCATTGCGTTTCACGAAAAGCACAAGGGCCAGTTGTTCTGCGACGGCTCGGCCGAGCAGATCATCATCCTGCTGCAAGCCGAATGCCGGGCCGGCGCAGTGAGCCACTGGCAGCCCTGCAACGTGCACAGCGTGCGCAGCACCGACCCCGGCTTTGAGCTCAGCACCTCACGTGGGCTGGTGCAAACCCGGCAACTGGTGGTGGCCACGGGCGGTTTGTCGATCCCCAAAATAGGCGCCTCCGACTTTGGCCACCGGCTGGCGCGCCAGTTTGGCCACAAGATCATCGAGCCCCGCCCCGCGCTGGTGCCACTGACCTTCGACGCCGCCGCCTGGGCCGATTGGGTGCCGCTGGCCGGCGCCTCGCTGCCGGTCGAAATCAGCACCGGCACGGGCCGCCATCAAGGCCGGTTCACGGAAGACCTGCTGTTCACCCACCGGGGCCTGAGCGGCCCGGCGGTGCTGCAGATTTCGAGCTTTTGGCGGCCGGGCGAACCGCTCGACATCGACCTGCTGCCGGGCCAGGACGCCGTAGCCGCACTGCGAGCGGCCAAACAGCAATCCAAGCGCCAACTGGGCAATGTCCTGTCGGGCCTGCTGCCGCAACGCCTGACTGATGTGTGGCTGTCCCGGCTGGGGCTGGACGCCGCCAAGCCCCTGCCCGAGTTGCGCGACGCCGAGCTGCAACGCCTGGCCGACTCGCTCTCGCTCTGGACGCTCACGCCCAGCGGCACCGAGGGCTACCGCAAGGCCGAAGTCACCGCCGGCGGTGTCGATACCCGGGAGCTGGATTCACGCAGCATGGCCAGCAAGCGCTGCGCCGGCCTGTACTTCATCGGCGAAGTGGTGGACGTGACGGGTTGGCTGGGCGGCTATAACTTTCAGTGGGCCTGGGCCAGCGCGGCCGCTTGCGCAGGGGCGCTGGCGGTGGCTTGACACGACCTGCCGTGGCCGCGCCGGGACACTTGAGCGCAAACGCTACATCGGCCGCTTGGCTGAACGTGTGAAACCGAAGTAGAATCCCGGTTTTGCTGACAATCTGCGCGTCGATTCCCCAGCCTGGTTTATCCGGTATGCCGACTCACTTCAAAAATGTGGGCGAGCACAGGTAGGCTGAGTCAGGAACACCGAGCGTCAACACTTTAGGATCACCCCGTTAAATGACCACGATTCGCGTCAAGGAAAACGAGCCCTTCGATGTAGCCCTGCGCCGCTTCAAGCGCACCATCGAGAAGCTGGGCTTGCTCACCGACCTGCGTGCCCGCGAGTTCTACGAAAAGCCCACTTCTGAGCGCAAGCGCAAGAAGGCTGCGGCCGTCAAGCGCCACTACAAGCGCGTGCGCAGCATGCAGCTGCCCAAGAAGCTGTTCTGAGCTTCTAGCGCTGCAGCCCGCGCTGCCGCTGCAGACCAAGCGCCTCCAACGCTTGATCGCCCCAGACGCTTGGCCGCCCCAAACGCTTGATCTCCCCAAACGCTCAAACGCCCGCACGGTTACCCGCTGCGGGCGTTTTTCATGGCGTGCCGCCCACACCACCGCACGAGAGAACCCGATGAGCCTGAAAGACCAGATCACCGAAGACATGAAAACAGCGATGCGCGCCAAGGATGCGCCGCGCCTGGGCACCATCCGCATGCTGCTGGCGGCGATCAAGCAACGCGAGGTGGACGAGCGCATCGTGCTCGACGACCTGGCGGTGGTCGCCATCGTCGACAAGACGATCAAGCAGCGCAAAGACTCGATCACTGCGTTCCAGAGTGCCGGCCGCATCGACCTGGTCGAGAAAGAAACCGCCGAGTTGGGCGTGCTGCAGGCCTACCTGCCGGCGCGGCTCTCAGCCGATGAGGTGGCCAGCGCGGTTGCCGCCATCGTCGCAGACCTGGGCGCCGCCGGCCCGGGCGACATGGGCAAGGTGATGACGGCGGCCAAGGCGCAACTCGCCGGCAAGGCCGAAATGGGCGCCATCTCGGCTGCGGTCAAGGCCGCGTTGTCAAAGTAGGCTCAAGCACCATGAACACCACCCTGCCCATCCGTGCCATCGCCGACACCGTGTGTGTGGCGCCTCAGCTCACGCCCGACGCCATGGCCGAAGTGGCCCGCCTGGGCTTCAAGAGCGTGATCAACAACCGACCTGACTTCGAGCACGGTCCCGACCAACCCGCCAACGCGGCGGTCGAGGCTGCGGCGTTGGCTGCGGGCTTGCAGTACCGCCACTTGCCGGTGGCCGGTGGCTGGCAGTCGCCCGAAGAGATTGCGGCGTTTGCCGTGCTGCTCAAGGAGTTGCCGGCGCCGGTATTGGCTTTTTGCCGATCGGGTGCACGCTCGACCCGGCTGTACCAACAGGCTGTGGCGCTCTGAGCTAACACTGATGGCAGCCTGGCCCTCCCGGGCAGGTGCGCAAATCAACCCCAGACTTCCTGTGCGGTCTCGATCACCAGCCGCAGCTTGTTGCGCTGGGCTTCCACGGCGATGTTGTTGCCATGCACGGTGCTGGAGAACCCGCACTGCGGCGACAGGCAGAGCTGGTCGAGCGGTGCGTACTGCGCTGCTTCATCGATGCGGCGCTTGAGCGCATCCTTGCTCTCCATCTCGCCAAACTTGGTCGTCACCAGGCCCAGCACCACGATCTTGCCTTTGGGCAGAAATCGCAGCGGCTTGAAGTCGCCCGAGCGGGCGTCGTCGTACTCCATGAAGTAGGCGTCGAGCTTCATTTCCGACAGCAGGGCCTCGGCCACCGGCTCGTAGTTGCCCGCTGCCGCATGGGTGCTCTTGAAGTTGCCCCGGCACAGGTGCATGGCCAGCGTCATGCCGGCGGGCTTGAGCGCCACCACCTTGTTGATGAAGTTGGCGTAGCGGTGCGGCAGCTCGTTCGGGTCGTCGCCGCGCTGGCGGGCGGCTTCGCGCATCTTTTCGTCGCAGAGGTAGGCCAGGTTGGTGTCGTCCATCTGCACGTAGGTGCAGCCGGCGTCGGCCAGGCTTTGCAGCTCTGCGCCGTAGGCTTGGGCCACGTCGTCGTAAAACGCCGGGTCCAGCTCGGGATAGGACTCGCGGCTGATGCCTGCGCGGCCGCCGCGAAAGTGCAGCATGGTCGGCGACGGGATCGTCACCTTGGGCGTGCGGCCCGCCGCCACCTGGCTTTTGAGGTACTCAAAATCAGCCAGCTGGATGTTCTTGGCATGTCGCACCTTGTCGATCACCCGGATCACCGGTGGCGCCAACTCCTCGGTGCCATCTGGCCGCGTCACGGTGAACGGGACGTCGGTCTTGACGCCACCCAGCTGGGCCAGAAAGTCGATGTGGAAGTAGGTGCGGCGAAACTCGCCGTCGGTGATGCTCTGCAGCCCCACATCCTGCTGGAACTGCACGATCTCGGTGATCGCCTTGTCCTCGACCGCACGCAGTTGTTCGGCGGTGATGGACTTCTGGACGAAGAACTGCTCGCGCGCGTCGAGCAAGACCTTGGGGCGCAAGAAACTGCCGACGTGGTCAGCGCGGAACGGCGGGGTGTTGCGTAAGCTCATGAGGACTCCAGGGGTGGGAATGTTTCAGTGCGACGACACGCCAAGCCACGCATCCAGCGGCGCCGGGTCGTCGAGCAAGTCCTGGCTTGGGGCCCGGTAGGCGATGCCGCCCCGGTCCAGCACGATGCAATCGTCGGTCACGCCCAGCACCATGTGCGGGTGTTGCTCGACCACGATGGACGGCAGGCCTTCGTCTCGGGCGACCCGGCGGATCGCGCGCAGCAACTCTTCGATGATGATCGGCGCCAGGCCCTCCAGCGGCTCGTCGAGCAGCAGCAGGCTGGGGTTGAGCACCAGCGCCCGGCCAAAGGCCAGCATCTGCTGCTCGCCGCCTGAGAGCTGCGTGCCCAGATTCTTCTTGCGCTCGGCCAGGCGCGGGAACAGCCCGTAGACCCGCTGGGCATCCCAGGCGCCAGGGCGAGCCACCGCGCTGAGGTTTTCATCCACCGTCAGCGACCTGAAGATGTTGCGCTCTTGCGGCACCCAGCCCAGCCCCGCCCAGCCCGCAGCACCGGCCCGGGCATAGACCGGCAGCGCGCTGATGTCGCGCCCGGCAAGTGTGATGCGGCCGGCATGGCGCCGGGTCACGCCCACCAGGGTGTCGATCAGCGTGGTCTTGCCGGTGCCGTTGCGGCCCAGCAGCGCCAGTGAGCGCCCCGCAGGCAGACTGAAGCTGACATCGGTCAGCACCACGGCGTCGCCGTAACCGCAGGTCAGGCCCTGCACCTCCAGCAGCGGCTCAGCCATGGCCAGCCCCAGCACGCACGGGCACCGAGTCGCCCAGGTAGACCGCGCGCACCTGCGGGTCGGCGGCAATCTGCGCGGGCGTGCCCTCGGTCAGCACGGTACCGTTGACCAGCACGGTCAGGGTCTTGGCAAAACTGAAAACCAGGTCCATGTCGTGTTCAATCAGCACCACCGACACGTTGTCGGGCAATGCGGCAACGGTGGCCAGGATGTCGGCGCGCTCAGGGCCCGGCACACCGGCGGCGGGCTCATCGAGCAGCAGCACGCTGGGTTTTTGGGCCACCGCCAGTGCAATCTCCAGCAGCCGGCGCTTGCCGTAGGGCAGCTCGGCGGTGGCGCGGTCGGCAAACTCGGTCAGGCGGAACTGCGTCAGCAGTTGCTCGCATTCAACGCTGATCTCGGCATCGCTGCCCATCGGCGCCCACCAGCGGCGGGCGCGGTCGAGGCGGCCAGACACGGCCAAGGCCAGGCTTTGCAGCGGTGTCAGCGAGGCAAACAGCTGGTTGATCTGGAAGGTGCGCACCAGGCCCAGCGCCACCCGTTTGTGCGGGGCCAGCGTGGTGATGTCGCGCCCGCCCAGCAGCACCGTGCCCTCGCTGGGCGCCAGCACACCGGTGAGCTGGTTGATCAGCGTGGTCTTGCCAGCGCCGTTGGGGCCGATCAACGCATGGCGGGCACCGCGCCGGATTGTCATCGAGACCTTGTTGGTGGCGGTGATGCCACCAAAGCGCTTGACCAGGCCGCGGGTCTGCAACACCACGTCGTCCGGCCGGCCACCATCGCCACTCATCGCGATCCCCGCTTGAACCACGACCACGGCCGGAACAGCCGCTCGCGCCCCACCAACATCAGCAGCACCAGGAACAGGCCGATCCAGAAGGTCCAGTACTGCGCCGTGAAGGACGAGATCAGGTCGTGCAGCACCTTGAAGGCGATGGCGCCCACCAGGCCGCCCCACAACCAGCCGGCACCGCCGATCACCAGCGCCAGCATCACGTCGGCGCTGCGGTGAAACTCAAACACGTCGAGCGAGGCAAACCCGGTCGTCTGGACCAGCAGCGCACCGGCCGCACCCGCCAGCCCGGCCGCCAGGGTGTAGACCGCCGCCAGCCGGCCCTGCACCGACAAGCCGATCGCCATCAGGCGGAGCCGGTTGTCGCGCAGCGCCTGCATCGAGATGCCCAGTGGCGAAAACACGATGCGGCGCAACACCAAAAAGGCCAGGAACAGCACAGTCAGCGAGTAAAACGAGGCGACCCGCGCGCCCAGGTCAAACTCGAACCGACCGATGAACGGGATGACCAGCGGGCTCATCACCACGCCTTGTAAGCCATCCGCGCCACCGGTCAGGCCATCAAACTTGTTGGCCAGCTCCAGCAGCACCAGGGCCACGCCCATGGTCACCATCAACCGGGTCAGGTCGGTGCCGCGCACGATCATCGGGCTGGTGATCAGCCCGAGCAGTGCGCCCAGCCCGGCGCCCACCGCCAGGCCCACCAGCGGGTCGGGCATTACATGCTTGGCAAACAGTGCCGCGCCGTAGGCACCCACGCCAAAAAACGCGGCATGGCCGAGCGAGACGATGCCGGCATAGCCCAGGATCAGATCGAGCGACAGCGCAAACAGCGCCAGGATTGCAATCTCGTTGACCAACGCGGCATGCTGGCCGAAAAACACCGGCACGGCCCAGATCGCGGCCCACAGCGCCAGCTCCCACGGGCGCCAGCGCGATGGCGCGAGCAGCAGTGCGCTGGCGCCGACCGCACCCGCAGCTGGCAATGGCCGCCGCCTCACCGCTTGCCCTCGCGTGAAAACAGGCCCTGCGGCCGCCACAGCAGGATGGCGATCATCAGCACGTAGACGATGAAGGCGCCCAGCTTGGGCAGGTAATACTTGCCCATCACGTCGGCGATGCCCAGCAGCAGGGCTGCGGCCAACGGGCCGGTGATCGAGCTGGTGCCGCCCACGGCGCAGACGATCAAAAAGTAGACCATGAACTTGAGCGGAAAGGTCGGGTCCAGCCCCAAGATGTCAGCGCCGAGCGCACCGCCCAACCCGGCCAGGCCCGAGCCCACGGCAAAGGTCAGCAAAAAGATCCGGTTCACCGGGATGCCCAGGCCGGCTGCCACCCGGGGGTCGTCCACCGCGGCCCGCAGCCGGCTGCCAAAGCGGGTGCGGCTCAGCACCGCCTGCAGCCCCAGCGCCAGGGTGAGGCAGGTGGCGATGATGAACAACCGGTAGGCGCCCATGCCCAGCACCCAGGCGCCGCTGCCAAACTCGAAGCGCTGGCGCAGCCACTCGGGCAACTGCACGTTTTGCTGCGAGCTGCCCACCAAAAAATCCACCGCAGCCACTGCCATGAAAGTCAGGCCGATCGAGAACAACACCTGGTCGAGGTGCGGCTTGCCGTACATCGGCCGGTAAATTGTGCGTTCGAGCAAGGCACCCGCCGCCGCCGTGATGAAAAACGCCGCCGGCAGGCAGGCCAGGAAAGGCCAGCCCGCGCGCTGCATGAGCAGGATCAGCACGTAGCCCCCCGCCATCGCAAACGCGCCGTGGGCCAGGTTGATGAAGTTCATCAAGCCCATCGTGACCGCCAGCCCCAGGGCCAGCACAAACAGCAGCATGCCGTAGGCAATGCCGTCGAACAGCAGGGTCAACATCGGCGATGCGGGGCAGGATCGGGTGCGGGTGCGGGTGCGGGTGCGGGTGAGGGTGCAGCAGTCAGATCAGGCGCGGGCGCGGCAGGATCACTTCAGCTTGCCCGGGTCTTTCACTGCCTTCAAGGTGTCGAACTCGACGTTGTAGAGCTGGCCGTTGACCTTCTCCACCCTGCGGATGTAGATGTCCTGCACGATGTCTCGGGTCTGGCCGTCGATCAGCACCGGGCCGCGCGGACTCTCGAAGATTTGGCCTTTCATGGCTGCCAGCAGCGCATCACCGCCGGCGCCCTTGGTAGCGTCGAGGGCCTTGAAGATCACCCGCATCCCGTCGTAGCCGCCGACCGACATGAAGTTGGGCCTGAACTTGTTGGCCGCCTGAAAGTCGGCCACGTACTTCTTGTTGGCAGCGCTCGGGTGCGCGGCCGAGTAGTGGTGGCTGTTGACCACACCCAGCGCCACGTCACCCATGTCGTTGAGCTGGTCGTCGTCGGTGACATCGCCGGTGGCAATCAGCTTGATGCCGGACTTGTCCAGCCCGCGTTCGGCAAACTGCTTCATGAACTGCGCGCCCTGGCCCGAGGGCAAAAACACAAACAGCGCGTCCGGCGCCAGGTCACGCACCTTTTGCAGCGCGGGCGCAAAGTCGGCGCCGCGCAGCGGGGTGCGCAACTTCTCGGCGATCGTGCCGCCGTTCAACTGAAACTGGCTGGAGAAAAATTTCTCGGCATCGTTGCCCGGGCCGTAGTCGGCCACCAGCGTGACGACCTTGCGGATCTTGTTCTTGGCCGCCCACTCGGCGATTGCCGTGGCCGCCTGTGGCAGCGTGAAGCTGGTGCGCACGATGTAGGGCGAGGCCTCGGTGATGATCGAGGTGGCTGCGGCCATCACCACCATCGGCGTCTTGCTCTGGGTGGCGATGGGCGCGGTGGCCAGCGCCAGCGGGGTCAGACCGAACCCGGCCAAGGCCACCACCTTGTCGTTGACCACCAACTCTTGCGCCAGGCGCCGGGTGGTGTCGGCCACGCCAGCGTCGTCCTTGATGAGCACCTCCACTTTCTTGCCGCCGGCCTTGCCGCCGCTTTGCGCCATCCACAGCTTGATGGCGGCATCGATCTGCCGGCCGGTGGAGGCCGACGGGCCGGTCATTGGCAGGATCACGCCGATCTTGAGGGTGTCCTCGGCCCGGGCCGGGCCTGCGGCCAGCAGCAGCGCGCCTGAGGCCAGGCCCGCCAGTGTGGCCAGGTGGTGTCGTCGTGAGGTCGTGCTGCATGTCATGGGGTTTCTCCAGAAAACAGGGGCAGGAAGGAATGGACACCGATTTTGCGCTGCGAACCCGCCCGCGGGCTCGCGGGACAGCTGGGCGACTGGCGGGTGCTGTTGGGGTGGACGGCTGGATGTTGCGGGTTGATTGTGCGGCGGCTCCGGGCCTCAGCCTCCCCGCGCAAGCCCCTAAGCCGGCGGCTCCCCGACACTACCAGTTATCGCAAAGCGGCATGGTTCAGATGCACAAGCGATCAAATATCCAATACCAGCCGGTCAGAGTGGGCGCGGGAACAGCAGGGTAGAAACTGGTCATTCGCCGCCTGCTCCTCGGGCGTGAGGTAGAGATCTCGGTGCTCGGGCGCACCCGCCAGCACCCGTGTCAGGCAGGTGCCGCACACCCCCTGGCCGCAGGAGGTCAGCAGCTCGATTCCGGCATCGGCCAGCGCCTGCACCACGGTCTGGCCGGCGGCGACGGGCACCACCCGGCCTGAACTGGCGAGTTGCACCTCAAATGCCCGATCGCCCGCCGATTGCACCGCCTCCGCTCCGAAAAACTCGAAATGCAACTGGGCTTCGGGCCAGCCGGCGGCCCGGGCCGTGCCGAGCACCGCGTCCATGAAGCCATTGGGGCCGCAGACGTAGACATGCTCATCGGCGCGCGGCGTGCCCAGCAGGTCTGGCAGGTCCAGCCTTTGCCCGGCCGCGCCATCGTCAACATGGAAGTGAGCGCTGCGGGCAAACGCCGAGGCCTCGATGCGCCCGGCAAACGCGGCGCGCTCACGCGAGCGGATGCAGTAGTGCAGCTCAAAATCAGCGCCTGCCCGGCTCAGTCGCTCGGCCATGCACAGCAGCGGCGTGATGCCGATGCCGCCGGCCAGCAACAGGCTGCGCGGGGCGGCATGCACCAGCGCAAAGTGGTTCTTGGGCGGGCTGATCTGCAGCAACTGGCCCACGGCAACCGCATCGTGCATCGCCGCCGAGCCGCCGCGAGAGGCCGGGTCGCGCAGCACTGCAATCAGGTAGCGCTGGGTTTCCTGCGGGTCGTTGCACAGCGAGTACTGGCGGGTCAGGCCGCCGGGCAGTTGCACATCGATGTGCGAACCGGCTGCAAACGCCGGCAGCGGCCGGCCATCCTCGGTGGCCAGCTCGAAGCTGCAGATGTCCAAGGCCTCGGACATCTTGCGCAGCACCCGAACTGTCAAGTTGGTCATGTCAGCCGATCCCGGTCAAGATGCTGAGACCGGGCTGGCCGGCGCGCCCACCCGCTCTGCTGCGATCAGGCGGTCCAGCACGCGCCGAGCCTGCACGCCGCCCGCGTCGATGTTGAGCTTGAGCAGCGCGCGCTCGGGCCAGGCCAGCAGGTTCTGCTGCTGGCGCTCCAGCATCTCCAGGTCTTCGCTGAAGATCTTGCCCTGGCCGTCGCGGATGGCGGCGGTCAGCGCCTTGTCACGGGCATTGAAGTTGCGCGCCATACCCCAGAAGTACCAGATCGAGGTGTCGCTCTCCGGCGTGATGAAGTCCACCACCACGCTCGAGGCCTTGACCTTGGCATCGGCGTGGTAGCCGCCCTGCCCGGCCAGCGCCACACCCACCTCGATCATCACCTGGCTGGGTGGCGAAAAGTGGCAGATCTGCCAGCGGTCCACCGACTGGTCGTCAGGCAGGTGGTTGCCGCGCAGTGCCAGCTTCCAGAACGGCGGCGGCGTGATGTTGGCCATGAAGCGCGAGGTCGTGACCTGGTCACCTTCGGTTTTCGTGACGGACGGGGTGTCGTCGATTTCTTTCTGGCCGATGCTGGTGGCGTGCACATACGTCTCGTGCGTCAGATCCATCAGGTTGTCGACCATCAGCCGGTAGTCGCAGCCGATGTGGAACAGGCCACCGCCATAGGCCCAATCCGGGTTGTCAGCCCAGGCGCAATCGGGGATCAGCGCGGCATTGGCCTGCGCTGCATCACCCGGCCAGACCCAGACAAAGCCGTGGCGCTCGACCACCGGGTAGCTGCGGATCGGCGCAAAGCCCCGCACCCGTTGGCCGGGCATCGCGATGGTCTTGCCGTCGCAGCCCATCTCCAACCCGTGGTAGCCGCAGACCAGCTTGCCCTCGATTACCCGGCCCAGCGACAGCGGTGCGCCGCGGTGCGGGCAGAAATCTTCCAGCGCGGCCACCACGCCATCCCCACCCCGGTAGAACACGATCGGCTGCTTGCACACCGTGCGGCCCAGCGGTTTGTCGTCAATTTCGGCGGGCATGCAGGCCACGTACCAGGCGTTGTTCAGGAACATGTTGCTCTCCTTGACTCTCGGCACAGGGGATGGGGTGCGACCGTTCAGCTTGCGCCGATGATGGACATTCAGTCTACTGAATTACGTTCAGTATACGTAATCAAAATCCAGATCGCAGCGACCAAAACCTATGGTTTTCCCTCATTCCTCAGATGCAATGCGCATCGGCGCCCGGCTCTGCTCGTTGTTGACCTGCACAAACTTGCGCAGCAGTCGCATGAACTCGTCGCGTTCAGGCGCGTCGAGCCGACTCAGCAGGCTCCGGTTCATCTCCAACAGGCCGGGCACCAATCGGGCCAGCACCGCCTCGCCCGCGGCCGTCAGCACCAGGCGCCGCTGCCGCCGCGGCAGCACCTCGCGCGAGATCCAGCCCTTGGTCTCCAGCCGGGCGGCGATGTCGGCAGTGGTGGAGGTGTCGAGCGCCACCTCCTGTGCCAGCGTCACCTGGTCGATGCCGGGGCGCTCCTGCAGCATGCGCAGCACGGCGTACTGCACTGGCGTGACGTCCCGGCCCAGGGCATCGAAAAACATCGACACCGCAATCTGCTGGGCCCGCCGGATCAAATGGCCGGGCTGCTCGTACAGCTCAATCGTCAAGGCGTCGCGGGTTGGGTTGCTCATCTTCGGGTCATCAGCGGTTGGGGTGCAGACTGCGCCGCATTTTCAACCCAGGCGCGCAACCGGCCCAGCTTGAGCACCCGGCTGATCGGCTACCCTGCCCGCTTCAAACACCCCCGCCGCGCCTGACGCGGCGACCCAGGAGACCCCCGCATGCTGCCCCTGACCCGACGCCACACACTGGCTTTGCTGGCTCTGCTGCTGAGCGGCACCGCCTGGGCCCGGGCCTACCCGAACAAACCCATCGAGTGGGTGGTGCCCTACCCCGCCGGCGGCGGCACCGACGTGGCCGCCCGCACCCTGGCCGAGGCAATGGGCAAGACGCTGGGCCAGACCCTCGTCATCAACAACCGTCCCGGTGCCGGCACCAACATCGGTGCGGAGTACACCGCCCGCGCCAAGGCCGACGGCTACGTGATGATGACGGCCGACACCGCCACGCTGGCGGCCAACCCGGCGCTGTACAGCAAGCTGGGCTACAACGCTGAAAAAGACCTGGCGCCCGTCGGCCTGATCGGCCGTTTCAACCTGCTGCTGGTGGTCAACCCGGCCGTGCCCGCCACCACGGTCAAGGAGTTTCTGGCCTGGGTCAAGGCGCAGCCGCAGCCCGTCGCGTTTGCCAGCCCGGGCGCGGGCAGCCCGCACCACCTGGCCACCGAGATGCTGCGGGTGCGCACCGGCATCAACCTGACCCATGTGCCCTACCGCGGCGCGGCACCGGCGATCCAGGATGTGGTAGGCGGCCAGGTGCCGTTCATGTTTGTCGACTCGGCCGCAGGCTACCCGCAGATCAGCGCCGGCCGGCTGCGTGCGCTGGCGGTGGCCTCGCCTCGGCGCCTGGCTTCGCTGGCCCAGGTGCCCACTTTTGCCGAGCAAGGCGTGCCGGCTTTTGAGGCCTATGCCTGGCAAGGGCTGGCGGTGCCCGGCGGCACGCCCACGCCGGTGATCCACCAACTCTCGAAGGCCTTGAACGACGCGCTGGCCAGCACCGCCATCAAGGCGCGCTTTCAAGTTCTGGGCATCGAGGCCACCCCCGGCACACCCGCGGCGATGAGTGCCTACGCCAGTGCCGAGCGCGCCCGTTGGGGCGAGATCATCAAGCAAGCGGGCATCAAGCTCGATTGACCACGCTGGCCGGCGCCTGGCCGGCGCCCATGGCCGGACCTTCAGGCGGCTGGAGAATTGGTGGCCGCCTCAGTGCCGTGACGCTCGACATGCCACTGCACCAGTCGGGCCATGTTGCCCAGCGATATCTGGTGGGCGTGGATCAGGCCCATCAGGCCGTTGCGGTTGAACATCAGTACATCGGCCTCGGACAGGGCGGCGAGTTTTTCTTCGTCGATGGTCAAGAACCCATCCACCACCAGCTTGCTGCCGTCGGGCAGTGTGGCGTCAAAGCGCATGTCGCGCAGCAGGTTCTTTTCAACCAGCAGCGCGCCGGCCAGCCGGGTGCGCTCAACCTCGGTCTCGAAGCTTTCGAGCTGCTTTTGCACATTGCTGGTGAACTCGGTGGGCGCGCCGGTGGCGTCAAACAAGGCCTGACCAGTGGTGCCAAAGCCGGACCAGGCCTCGTCGATGCACACCACCATCTCGTTGGCGGCCACCCGGGCCAGCGCAAACGGGTACAGGCGCAGCATGGCCGGCACGTAGCGCACGCGCCAGCCATCGGCCTCGATGCACAGGTTCTGTTCGGCGCGCAGGCCAAACACCGCAATCGGCGCCACCTGCTTCTGGCCGGCATCGCCCGCACCGGCATCGACCCAGACCACCGGGTAGTCTTTGCAGGCGTCGGTGAACTCGGTGCCGGCCACAAAAAAGGCATTGAGCTTGCTGACCGTCGACAGGTCATGCCGGGTGGTGTCGAGCTTGAGGTCGCGGTGCTTGACGCGGTCCAGCGCGACGGCTTGTTTGTGCAGGTTTTGATTGATCATGGTTGGCTTCGTTCTCTTTCAGTGGGTGCAATCTGGCTCACCAGCACCTTGTCCACGCGCTTGCCGTCGAGGTCAACGACCTCAAACCGCCAGGCATCCCATTCCACCACATCGGTCTCGCGTGGCAGCCGGCCCAGCAGCAGCATCACCATCCCGGCCAGCGTGTTGTAGCGGCCCCGGTCCTCCTCGGGCAGCTCACGCAGCTCGAGCCGGTCCTTCATTTCGGGCACCGGGATCAAACCGTCCATCAGCCAGCTGCCGTCGCTGCGCTTGACCGCCCAGGCGTCGTCGGCGCTGGGCGGGCTGAACTCGCCGGTGATGGCTTCGAGCACATCACGCACCGTGATCACGCCCTGCACCGCGCCGTATTCGTCCACCACAAACACCAGCTCGGCGGCGGTGGCCCGAAACTGGTCGAGCAACTCCATGCCCGACAAGGTCTCGGGCACAAACACCGGCGGCTTCATCAGCTCAGCCAGCTTGGGCATTTCGCCCAATGACAGCGGCACCAGCAGGTCCTGGGCCTGGATCACACCGACCACATCGTCGAGCCCATCGCGGCAGACCGGGTAGCGCGAGTGGCCGTTGGTCGTCATCTGCGACAGCAACTCCGGCAGCGGCGCGTTCTGGTCGAGCCAGGTGATCTCGGTCCGGGGGATCATCATCGAGCCGATCTGGCGCTCGTCGAGCCGGAACACATTGCGCACCATCTGGTGCTCTTGCGCCTCGATCACACCGGCGTCCAGGCCTTCTTCCAGGCTGGCGGCGATCTCCTCCTCGGTCACGCTGCGCGACGGGGCATGGCGTATGCCCAGCAGCCGCAACGTGGTCTGGGTGCAGGCTGAGAGCAGCCAGACAAACGGCCGCACCGCCGACGACAGCATCTCCATCGGCCGCGCCACCAGCACCGCCACCCGCTCGGGGTACATCTGCCCCAGCCGCTTGGGCACCAGCTCGCCAAAGATGATGGTCAGGAAGGTGATGATCACCACCACCAGGGCGGTGGCCGTGACCTCGACCATGCGGTGGCCGAGCAACGGAAACAGCTTGATCAGCCAGATCGCCAGCGGCTGCGAGAAGGCCGCGTCACCGACGATGCCGTTGAGCACGCTGATCGAGGTGATGCCGATCTGCACGGTTGACAACCAGCGGGTCGGGTCCTCGTGCAGCTCTTGCGCCACCCTTGCACCCGGCTCGCCGGCCTCGACCATCACCGCCAGCCGGGCTTTGCGGGACGCGGTCAGGGCCATCTCGGACATCGCAAACAAGGCGTTGACCAAGATCAAAAAAACCAGCAGAGCAACGTCCATGCAGCGGCACCACGCCAGGTGCCTCGGTATTGATACGGCGACGAGCGTAGCAGAATGCCCCGATGGACTACCTGATCGGCGACCTGCAAGGCTGTTGCGATGCTTTCGAACGCCTGCTGGAAAAAATTGACTTCTCGCCCTCGCGTGACCGCCTGCACCTGCTGGGTGACCTGGTCAACCGCGGCCCGGCCTCGCTGGCCACCCTTGATCGGCTGATCAATCTGGGCGACGCCGCCCAATGCCTGCTGGGCAACCACGACCTGCACCTGCTGGCGGTATCGGTGGGCGCGCGCAAACCGCACCGTAGCGACACCTTTGGCGATGTGCTGGCCAGCCCGCGCCGCGACGCGCTGCTGGACTGGCTGCGCCATCGCCCACTGGCGGCCCGGGCGCAGGGCTGGCTGCTGGTGCATGCCGGCGTGGTGCCCCAGTGGGACGCCGCCCTCACGCTCGCGCTGGCGGCCGAGGTGCAGACAGTGCTGGCCGGCCCCGAGATGGCAGATTTTTTGCAGCAGATGTACGGCAACGACCCGGACCACTGGAGCCCGGCACTGGCCGGCGTGCGGCGCTGGCGTTTGGTGCTGAATGTGTTGACCCGTATCCGCTACTGCACGCCCGGTGGCACGCTCGAATTCGAGACCAAGGACGGCTCGGGCACCCCGCCGCCGGGCCACCTGGCCTGGTTTGACGTGCCCGGCCGCGCCACGGCCGGCGTGCCGATCGCGTTTGGCCACTGGTCCACCTTGGGCCTGCAGAACCGGCCCGACCTGCTGGCGCTCGATACCGGCTGCGTCTGGGGCGGTGCGCTCACTGCCGTGCGGGTGGACGGCGGCCGGCGTGAGGTGGTGCAGGTGAGTTGCCCGCAGGCGCAAGTTCCCGGGTAGATCGCCGAGCTGAAGGCATTGATCGACGCGCCAGGCGGAGCTGCCGCGCTCAGGCGCCGGGCCGATCAGCGCTCGCGCGGCACCAGCGCCTGCAAGCGCGCCAGCATGGGCGTGACGACCGGGATGGTCAGCATGGTGCTGGCCACGGCCATCAGCAGCAAGGCCGTGAAGGCGTTGGCCGAGATGATCTGTTTGTCGAGCAGGATATTGACAAAAACGATCATGATCAGCGCCTTGGTCTGCAGCAGCCAACCGATCAACAGGCTCTCGCCCGGGCGCCAGCCCAGGATGCGGCCGGCCAGGCCCACGCCCAGCAACTTGCCGCCCACAGACGCCAGCAGCAGCACAGCAGCGGCAAAGAACACCGCGCCACCCCCCACCGTCCAATCGGTGCGCAGCCCGGTGCTCAAGAAGAACACCGGCATCATCACCAGCAGCACATGATGGCGCAATTGGTCCATCTGGCGCTGGTCGAACCAGCGGGCATCCACCACCGCGCCGGCCAGGAACGCGCCCACCATGAAGTGAAGGCCCGACCAGTCGGCGCCCAACGCACAGAGCGCGAGCCAGATCAAGCTGGCGTACCAGCGGTCACGCTCGGGCATCCAGACCATCAGGCGGCGAATCAGCACGGTGAAAACCGCAAAACCCAGCAAAAACGCGGTCTGCTTGCCCACCCGTTGCCAGTCCATCAAGATGCAGGACAACACGCCCCAGATGGCGATGTCGTCCAGACTGGCATAGCGCAACATGCGCTGGCCGAGGGGCTGACGCAGGATGTCGAGCTTTTCCATCAGCAAGATCAAGATTGGCAGCGCCGTCACCGCGCAAGCCATGCCGGTGCCCAGCACAAACTGCCAGGTCGCCGCGCGGGGGCCGATCCAGCCAGCGGTGCCCAGCAAGCCGATGGCTGCCAGCGCACCCAACAGCAGCGGCACCCCGAGCGCCAGCGCTGCAGTGATCCCGCTCTCGCGACGGTAAACCCAGGCCTGGCGCAAGTCGAGTTCGATACCGGCGATGAATACAAACAGCGACACCGCCCACCAGGCCACCCCGTTGAGCGACTGCACCACCGCCGGGTTGAAGACAAACCGGTAGTAATCAGGGAAGACCGCGCCCAGCACGCCGGGCCCCAACGCGATGCCGACCAGGATCTGCACCACCACCAGCGGCGCAAAGTAGTCGGTGCGGCCCAGCCGCCACACCAGGTAGGGCAGCGTGAAGATGATCGTCATGGCGATCAGAAAAATTTCAGTGGTGTTCATGCAGTGCTTGGCGCTGGGCTGGGCTGGGCTGGGCTGGGCTGGGTTGCGGCGCGCAGTGTGGCACGGCGTCGGCACTGCGCATCGGGCACGCCGTCACCCCAGCGCAGTGACCTGCGCTGGGTCAGTGCCAGCCGATCACATCAAGTCCACCGGCAGTCCATTGCCCGGGCCAAGCAAGCGAAAGCCGGTGTCTGCGCCGGTCGGCCGGGCGGGGCCGACGCAACTTCTGCGATGATCTCAGTGTCCGGAGGCGTGCCAGAGCGGTTTAATGGATCAGTCTTGAAAACTGACGACGGTGAAAGCTGTCCGTGAGTTCGAATCTCACCGCCTCCGCCA
>JANYKR010000106.1 GCA_025358155.1 Betaproteobacteria bacterium | reverse complement strand
CCCAAAAGTCGTGGGCCAACGGCGAGCTGTTCGATGTGTTGGCAACGGTCTCGCCGTCCCTGCCGGCGGCCCCAGTCCAGACGGCTGTCCGCACCCTCAACCACATCTACGTTGTGGATCGGATATTCCGGGCTCACCTGTCGGGTCAGGCGCACGGCTACGCGGCCACCAACACGGCGGACACGCCCGAGTTGGGGGCATTGCAATTTGCTGTCGCAGAAGCAGACCTTTGGTTTGAAGGCTACGTGGCCGGCATCAGCGAGGCATCGCTGGCCGAGAGTCTTGCCTTCGAGTTCACCGATGGTGATGCCGGGCGCATGACCCGCGAAGAGATGCTGACCCATGTGATCACCCACGGCGCTTACCACCGTGGCAATGTGGGCCAGGTGCTCAAAGGTGTCGAGATCGCACCGCCACGCGATCTGTTCACCAAGTTTTTGCATCTGCGGGAGCCGGGTCGCCGGCAGGGCTGACGCGGTTTGGGTGACGGTCAGTCCGTCCCGGTTTCCGGTGTTTCAAGGGCGTATCGACGAGATCATCATCCGGCTCAACGCCTGCACAATGGCCGGGAGCGACGGCCTGTGCGAGGCGCCGCGGCTCGCCGACCCTGGCAATTTCGATGGTTTCAAGCCCGCGCCGGGGCGTGAGCTGCATGCGCTGTTCAAGTCCACAGGCACCTGCAGCGGCAGCGGCGGCTGAGCCTACAGCCCAGTCGTGGCCCTGAGGGCTCTGCGGCATGCCCTCCCTTGTCCACCCAAACCGGTACCTGCCATGCAAATCGACAGCCTCGAGGCTTTGCGCCAGCGCTACGCCGCCCCGCAAGAGCGGGCCGTCAAAAAGCAGCTCGCGGCGCTGGACCGGCACTGCCTGCAGTTCATCAGCCTGTCGCCGTTTGTCGTGCTGTCCACCTGTGATGCCCAGCGGCAATTGGACGCCTCACCCCGCGGCGGCCCGCCAGGCTTCGTCAAGGCCGATGCCGATGGGGCTTTGCTGATCCCGGACTCTCCAGGCAACAACCGGCTCGATTCGCTGGAGAACATCCTGGCCACCGGGCAACTGGGCCTGCTGTTCTTGATCCCGGGCTTCGACGAGACGCTGCGGGTCAACGGCAGTGCAGTGCTGTCGGTCGCGCCGGCCGACATCGACCGGTGCACCGACGAGCGGCGGGCACCCAAGCTGGTGATCAAGCTCACGGTGCAGGCGGCCTACCTGCATTGCGCCAAGGCGTTTTTGCGCTCGCGCCTGTGGTCGCCCAGCGCTCGGGTGGACCGCGCCACCCTGCCCACTGCCGGTCAGATGATCAGCGACCAGACCGGCATCACGGTCGCTGCCGAGACCCAGGCCGAGATGGTGCAGCGCTACGCGCCAGATCTCTGAGAGGCTGCCAGTGCGCTCTGGCGCAAGACCGGGCCAGCCGGTTCAAAGCGCCAACCGGTGCGCCTGCATCGCCAGCAGGCCGTCAAAGATCAGCGAGTCGATCAGCTCGTGCTCCATCGTCATCCAGGGCGCGACCTTCCAGCCAGCGCCGCCGGTCATCAGCGTGACCGGCGCCTGGGCGCAGCGGGCGGCCAGATGGCGGTGCATGCGCTCCATCGCGCCGGTGATGGCGTAGGTGCCGCCACTGGTCAGCGCGTCGCTGGTGTTGGTGGGAAAGTCGCGCACCTCGCCGGTGGGCACCCGCAGTCCGGCGGTGCCGCCTTCGAGCGCACGCAACATGATGCCGTGGCCCGGCAGGATGATGCCGCCCAGAAAGTGGCCGTCGGTATCGACCGCATCCACCGTCACCGCCGTGCCCACCATCACCACCAGCACCGGCTTGGGCCGCCCGCGCGCCAGCACATGAGCGCGGGCGCCGATCTGGGCCACAAACCGGTCGGTGCCCAGGCGGCCCGGGTGGTCGTAGCCATTGCTGATGCCGGCCGAATGCGCGCTGCTGACGACCCAGCGCGGCGCCACATCCCACAGCTCGAGTTGCTCTTCGACCCGGCGCCGCACCGCATCACCGGCCACGTTGCAGCCCAGGATAGAGCCGGGCTGGGGCAGCTGCCGCCATTCATTCTCGGCCAGCGAGTCGATGTTTTCGAGGAAAACGGCCCCCTGCGACAGCACCACCGCGCCAGGCTGGGGTGAGGCATATTGCGCCCACTTCAGGCGGGTGTTGCCGATGTCGATCGCAAAAAAGCTCATGGGGCATCCTGTAGGCAAGGGCGCGCTGGGCGCAAGGGCCGGACGATGGGTGGGTTGCAGGCGTTGCGGGTGTTGCCGGCGCCCGCATCCCAGGGCCCGCATCCTAGCCCGGCGTTGCGCGGCTGTGGCAGCGGCTCAGTCTTGCACGATGATGCGGGCTGTTCGCGGGTGGCGCGGCCCCACTACCATTCCCACTACCGTTCACGCCGCCGCCGCCGCCGTCACGTCACGCCATCGATCCAGGCTCCGACCCATGTTCACCCCCGTTGCGTCTTCAGCCCTGCGCCCCTCTCGCCCGACGCTGGCGGCCCTGGTGCTGAGCGGCGGCCTGGCCGCCTGTGCCCTGCCCCCAGCGGGCCCGCAGCCCGGTGCCAGCGCTGCCCCGGCCGACAGCAGCCGCGCCGCCGCAACCCGCCAGGTGCACGCCTTGTTTGACGCGGCCTGGGAGCAGAACCTGCAGCGCTATCCGCAATGGGCCACTTACCTGGGCGACCAGCGCTACGGCGACCGGCTCGAAGACGCCTCGCCTGAGGCCGAGGCCGCCGGCTACGCCGAGACCCGGCGCAACCTGGCTGCGGCACAGGCCATCCCACGCGCCTTGCTGTCGGCCACCGACCAGACCTCGCTGGACTTGTTTGTCCATGAGCTCGACGACACCCTGCGCTTTGAGCCCCTGCGGGGCTACCGACGCCTCAGCCTGGGCGCGACTGGCGGCTTTCACACCGGGTTCAGCTCGCTGCTGCAGGCCAGCCCGGCTGACAAGCGCGCGGCGGCCGAGCAAGTGCTGGCACGCCTGGCCGCCTACCCGCGCCGGGTCGACCAGGAGCTGGTGCGGTTGCGCGAGGGCATCAGTCTGGGCTGGGTGGCGCCAGGCGCTGTGCTGGACCGGGTGCTGGCCATGCTCGACAGCCAATTGGCGGCCGTGGGTGATGCCAGCCCGTTCTTTTTGCCCTTCACCAGCCTGGGCAGCGACATCCCGCCGGCCGAGCAAGACAGCCTGCGCCGGCGCGCCCGGCAGTTGATCGCCGAGCAGGTGCTGCCCGCGCAGCGCCGGCTGCGTGACTTTGTCGCCGGCGACTACCGCGCCGCCGCACCGGCCAGCGGCGCGATGAGCAGCTACCCCGGCGGGGCCGCGGTGTACGCCGCCGCCGTGCGCCAGAGCACCACCACCGACCTGAGCCCGGCGCAGATCCACTCCATCGGCTTGCGCGAGGTGGCGCGGCTGGACCGCGACATCCAGCAGGTGATGACCGAGCTGAAATGGCAAGGCCTTTTTGTCGGCGCCCAGGGCTTTGCCCGGCACATGCTGACCGACCCGAAGTACTTCCACCCCAGCCCCGAGGCGCTGCTTGCGAGCTACCGCGACATTGCCAAGCGCATCGACGCCGAGCTGCCCAGACTGTTTGCCGAGCTGCCGCGTGCGCCCTACGGCGTGCGGGCGATGCCAGCGCATGCTTCGCCCGACCAGGCCGAGTACTACAGCTCACCACCGCTCGACGGCAGCCTACCCGGCTGGTTCAACGCCAACGCCCAGGGCTACAAAACCCGGCCGACCTGGGGCCAGGAGACACTGACCGCCCACGAGGCCGTGCCTGGCCACCACCTGCAAAACGCCCGCGCTGCCGAGCTGGGCGAGCTGCCCAAGTTCCGCCGCGCGGCCTGGTTTGTGGCCTACGGCGAGGGCTGGGCGCTCTACGCCGAGACCCTGGGGTTTGAGCTGGGCCTGTACAAAGACCCGGCCAGCCGTTATGGCCACCTGCAGGACCAGATGCTGCGCGCCTGCCGGTTGGTGGTCGATACCGGCCTGCACAGCCTGGGCTGGACGCCGCTGCGTGCCGCCGACTACATGACCGAGCACAGCGGCATCGAGCGGGGCACGGTCGAGAGCGAGATCGACCGCTACCTGTCCGACCCGGGTCAGGCGCTGGGCTACATGATCGGCCAGCTCAAGATCATCGAGCTGCGCGACCGGGCCCGCGCCCGGCTCGGGACCCGGTTTGACATCCGGCGCTTCCACATGGTGCTGCTGGACCAGGGCGCGGTGCCGCTGCCGCTGCTGGAGCGGCTGGTGGACGACTGGATCGCCGTCGAGGCCGCCAAGTCCTAGACCGCGCCCGCCGGCCCCCTGGCGGCTTGCAGGGCCGGATGGCTGGCCGGCAGCTGCGCCCGGCCAAACAGCTTGTCGCGCAACGTGCCGGCGCTGTAGCTGGTCTTGAAAGCACCACGAGACTGCAGCTCGGGCACCACCAGCCGGCCAAAATCGAGCCAGCATTCGGGTGCCACGGTGCGCGACAGGTTGAAGCCGTCCACCCCAGCGTCCTCGGTCCATCGGATCAGCGCCTCGGCCACTTCGCCGGCCGCGCCCACCAGCGGCGGCTGGCGGCTGCCCAGCACCATCTGCTGCAACAGTTTGCGCTTGGTCCACTGCGGGCCCTGGCTGCGGGCGATGGCCTCGGCATTCGACGTGATGGCCTGGCTGGCGCTGGTATCGACCGGCTCGTCCAGATCAAACCGGGCCAGGTCCACGCCCAAGGAGGCCGCCGCATGCACCAGCGCGGCGTCGCTGTTGACGTACTGGCGGTATTCGTCGAACTTGTCCTGCGCCTCGGCGGCAGTAGTGCCGGTGACCACGGTGGCGCCCAGGAACATCTGGATGTCGTCCGGCGCCCGGCCAGCGGTCACCGCCAGCGACCGGATGTCGTCCACGATGGCCTTGACGCCGGCCACGCTCTGGCCGTTCAGGAACACACACTCGGCATGGCTGGCGGCAAAACGCCGGCCGCGCGGTGACGAGCCGGCCTGGTACAGCACGGGTGTGCGCTGAGGCGAGGGCTCACTGAGGTGGATCGCATCCACCTGGTACTGCTTGCCGTGGTGGTGCACCGGATGCACCTTGGCCGGGTCGGCATAAACGCCGGTGCTGCGGTCGGCCCGCACGGCGCCCGCCTGCCAGCTGTGCTGCCAGAGCTGGTAGACCAGCGCCATGTACTCGTCGGCCAGGTCGTAGCGGTCGTCGTGCGCGGGCTGCTGGGCAAAGCCGGCGGCCCGCGCCGCGCTGTCGAGGTAGCCGGTGACGATGTTCCAGCCGACCCGGCCTCGGCTCAAGTGGTCGAGCGTGGACATGCGGCGCGCAAACAGATAGGGCGCCTCGTAGATCAGGTTGGCGGTGACACCAAAACCCAGGTGCTCGGTGGCTGCGGCCATCGCCGGGATCAACAGCATCGGGTCGTTGACCGGCACCTGCACCCCGCCCCGGATCGCCGCATCGGCGTTGCCGCCGTAAACGTCGTACACGCCGATCACGTCGGCCAGGAACAGGCCGTCGAACAACGCCGCCTCCAGGGTCTGGGCCAGCTCGGTCCAGTAGCGGATGTCGAGGTAGCGGGTGGACTGGTCCCTCGGGTGGGTCCACAAGCCCTGCTGGATGTGGCCGACACAGTTCATGTCGAAGGCGTTGAGGCGGATTTGGCGGGGCATGGTGGCGGGCGGTTGGTGCTGCGATTCGGGGGTTGGCAGAGCCCGGTCATTCTCGTTGGCGAGGCGCCGCTTGAACCGGGCCCGGTCAGCGGGCAAACCCGAGGCTGCGGTCAGCGCAGCGCCAATCGTGCAGAACGAGGCGCTGCGCAAGTCCTTCGGTGCCAACAAGGTCTTCAAAGGCATCGACCTGACGGTGATGCCCGGCGAGGCGATCGCCATCATCGACCGGAGCGGCTGGGGCAAGAGCACCCTGCTGCGCTGCATCAACGGACAACGCGATGCTGGCGCCCACCCAGATCAAACAGGCCGACGCCGCCGCAGGGACTGCGCTGGCACGCCAGCTGCTGGGGCGGGTTGGCCTGGCCGAGAGATTGGACGCCTGGCCCGATCAGCTCCACGGCGACCCGCAGACCGCAGAGTTGAGGCCGTACTTGTCGGCGCTGCACTGAGCCGTGCAGCCAGCCGGCGAAGCGTCAAATCAGCTCATCGACCACGCAGTTGCGCAGCAAAACCGGCACCTCGTCTTCATTCGCCTCTGACGTGACCGGCTGGCCCCCGCGTTGCACGGTGATGCGGTAGCGAAAGCCGTCGGCAGTCTTGCTGGCGGGCGGCCCGCCCTTGCGGGCCAGCAAGTGCTCGACGGCCTTGCGGTCGGCGTCGGACAGCTGGGCCCAGGGCAACTGCCCGCGGCTGCGGATTCTGGCGCCCGGCAGCCCGAAGCCACCGAACCCGCCGATACGTTCAACCTCAACCGCTTGTGGCCCGCTCATCGCTGTGCTCCCTGTCATCGACACCAGCGTCAGCATGACCGCCAGCCACCCAGCCAGCAGCGCAACCCGCACGGTGGCTGACAGGCCGGTTAGCCGTGCGATTGTGCGCTTGCTGTGCACCTGTCGTGCCGGCGCGGAGCCTTGAGCCAGGTCTTGGGCAGCGCGGGCAGCCATCCTGGCCGCGCTGCCCGCACGCCTCAGAGCCCCACGGCCTTCCAGCCCTTGTCCACCGCCGCGGCCACCGCAGGCTGGGCCGGGTACAACGCCTGCGCGGTCTGGCGCGTGCGCGCCGCAAAGACCGGCATCTTCATGTTGGGCTGTTGACCCGAGGTGGTGAGCACCCGGTACCAGACCTGGCCGATCCGGTCGTAGCTCTTGCCGCCCAGCGTCTTGCAGGCGGTACAAAACGCCAGGTTGGGCGGCCCGCTGGTGTAGTGCGGGTCCATGCCGGGCGTGAGCTGCGAATACTGGGTCGGTTGCGGCGCCAGCGCGGCCTTGTCGGCCGGGTTGGCCATGTTGCGCAGGCATTTGTAGCCCTTGGCCTTGGCCGCAGGCCCCATGATGTCGGCGCCGATCAACCAGTCGGCGGCGGCGGCGGTCTGGCCAGCTTCCCACTGCCGGAACATCGAGCCGAAGCAGTCGGACATGCTCTCGTTGAGCCCGCCGGCATCGCCGCTGTAGGCCAGTTGCAGCGTGTGTTGGGTGACCCCGTGCGTGAGCTCATGGCCAATCACATCGTTGCCCAGCGTGAAATCGACGAACAGGCTGCCGTCGCCATCGCCGTAAATCATCTGGCTGCCGTTCCACATGGCGTTGTTGTACTTGTTGCCGAAGTGGATCGACGACATCATCGTCATGCCGGCGTCGTCGATCGAGTTGCGGCCGAACACGGCCTTGTAGAACTTGGCCACCGCCGTGGTCTCGGTGAACGTGCGCTTGGCGGTGGCATCGGCCGAACTGCCGGGCTTGGCCACCGGTGAGCCCGGCACGGTCTGGGTGTGCTTGCAGTCGTAGACTGTCACCGCTGGCGTGGCGGCCAGTTCCAGCACCTGCGCACCCATTGCCTGGGACATGGCCGTCATGCTGCCCGCGCTGTCACGCAGGTTGCGCAGGCTGGTCGATATGCGCGCAGACTGGGCTGCGGTCTTGCGCAGTTCTGCGCTCAGTTTCTTGTCCAGAGACAATTTCTCGAGCACGTCATTGGGGATGATCTGGCAGCGGCAGTACAACATGACACCTCCTGTGGCACCGCTGAAATTGCGGCACCGGTCAATCTAACGGTGCCGGGCGCCGAAGGCATCACCTTGTCGAGTGAATCAACACTCTCGATCTAGGGGGGGGCGAACGCCATAATTCCCCATGACAAGCCCGACCCTGATCGTCACCCAGTCCTTCACCGATGCCGATGCCGCGCTGGCCCATGCCGCGCTGATCTACGACACCGGCATCCATCACCTGCGGCGCAGCCTGCTCGATTTTGTCGGTGGCGCAACGCCGCCGGGCCGCATCCGCGCCTGCTACCCGTTTGTGCGGGTGCGCACCGACACCGTGGCGCGTGCCGATTCGCGCCTGAGTTACGGCTTTGTCGCCGGCCCCGGCGTCTACGAGACCACCCTGACCCGGCCCGACTTGTTTGCCAACTACTACCGCGAACAGTTCAGCTTGCTGCTGCGCAATCACAGCGGCCCGATCGAGGTGGGCATGTCCAGGATGCCGATCCCGATCCACTTCTCGTTTGCGCAGCACGACCATGTCGAGGGCACGATGTCGTCCGGGCGGCGCCAGCTGATGCGCGACGTGTTCGACCTGCCTGACCTGGCGGCGATGGACGACGGCATTGCCAACGGCACCCACGAGCCCGGCCCGAGAGAGGCGCTGCCGCTGGCGTTGTTCACTGCCCCCCGGGTGGACTACTCGCTGCAGCGCATGCGCCACTACACCGGCACCTCGCCCGAGCACTTTCAGAACTTTGTGCTGTTCACCAACTACCAGTTCTACATCGACGAGTTTGTACGGCTCGGCCACGAGATGATGGCCAAGCCGCTGGGCCAGGGCGGCCTGCTGGGCGACTGGCCCAAACACGCCGCCGAGAGCGACAACTACTGCGCGTTTGTCGAGCCTGGCAACGTGGTGACCCGACGCGCCGGCCAGCCCGCCGAGGCCGAGGACGCCTTGGGTGCGCCGCTTGCACGCTTGCCGCAAATGCCCGCCTACCACCTGCAGCGGCCCGACGGCAGCGGCATCACGATGGTCAACATCGGCGTGGGTCCGGCCAATGCCAAGAACATCTCCGACCACATCGCCGTGCTGCGGCCGCATGCCTGGCTGATGCTGGGCCACTGCGCCGGCCTGCGCAACACCCAGGAGCTGGGCGACTACGTGCTGGCCCACGGCTATGTGCGCGAGGACCATGTGCTCGACGAGGAGCTGCCACTGTGGGTGCCGATCCCCGCGCTGGCCGAGGTGCAGCAAGCGCTGGAGCAGGCGGTGGCCGACGTCACCCAGCTGCAGGGCTTTGAGCTGAAAAAGATCCTGCGAACCGGCACCGTGGCGTCCACCGACAACCGCAACTGGGAGCTACTGCCGCAGCGCGGCCCGGAGCGCCGCTTCAGCCAGAGCCGGGCGGTGGCACTCGACATGGAGTCGGCCACCATCGCGGCCAACGGCTTCCGCTTCCGGGTGCCCTACGGCACCTTGTTGTGTGTCAGCGACAAGCCGCTGCACGGCGAGATCAAGCTGCCCGGCATGGCCAATGCGTTCTACCGCGAGCGGGTCGATCAGCACTTGCGCATCGGCATGCGCGCCATCGAGCTGTTGCGCCGCCAGCGGCTGGACCAACTGCACAGCCGCAAGCTGCGCAGCTTTGCCGAGGTGGCGTTCCAGTAGGCTGGCGGGCGCAGCAACAGCGGTTTTTGCCCTCGCCGGGTAAAACGCGGTCGCCGGCGCCGGCGCCGAGGCGGGTTTGAATCATCGCCCGCTCGGCCGGGACCTTGGTCTGGCTGCCCGCGCCGCCTCGCCCACAATGCCCCCATGAGCAGATTTGACGACAACACCCGGGTCACTTTGCTGGCGCCGGCGCCACTGGCCGACAGCAGCAGCGCGGCCTTTACCGGCCAGGTCCACCCCGCCTGGAACATCGGCGCCAACCCGAACGGCGGCTACCTGCTGGCGCTTGCCGCGCAAGCCCTCCGCCAGGTCACGCCAGACCAGCCCGACCCGCTGAGCATCAGCGCCCACTACCTGCGGCCCGGCCTGTCGGGTGAGCCCTGCCGCATCGAAACCCAGCTGCTGCGCAGCGGCCGCACGCTCAGCACCGTGCGGGCCACGATGTCGCAAGCGGGCCGGCCGTGCCTGGAGGTACTGGCCGCGATGGGCCGGCTCGGCGGACATGACAGCGCCGCTGCGCCCCTCCTTGCACTGCCGCTGCCCGAGTTGCCGCCACCCGAGCACTGCATCGGCAGGTCCGCCGCAGCCCAGGGCGTGACGCTGTCGATCCTGGACCAGCTCGACATCCGGCTGCATCCGGGCGAGGCCCTGCCGGGGGCCGCTGGCCGGGCCCGGGTCAGCGGCTGGATCCGGTTTGCCGACGGTCGACCGCCCGACGCGTTGGCCTGCCTGCTGATGGCGGACGCGTTTCCGCCGGCGGTGTTTGGCCTGCTGGGCTTGATCGGCTGGGTGCCGACCATCGAGCTGACCGTGCACCTGCGGCGCCGCCCGGCGCCAGGCTGGCTACGCGGCCAGTTCTGGTCGCACGACCTGCACGACGGCCGGGTGGTGGAGGACGGCGCGCTGTGGGACATCGACGGGCAATTGGTCGCCCAATCGCGCCAGCTGGCGTTGGTGAGAGGCGACGTGCGCGCTGACCAGGCGCCCTGATGGGCACGCAGCCGGCAGGCCCCGACAGCGTAGCCGCCCGGCAAGCCTGGCGAGCCGGCACTTCCGGCTACCTCTGCGCCAGCCTGCTGTGGGGGCTGAACCTGCCGCTGTCGGCCGCGCTGTTGCAGCACTTTGACCCGTTCTGGGTCTCACCGCTGCGCTACCTGCTGGCCACCCTGCTGCTCGGCAGCTTGTTGGCCGCGACACAGGGCCCGGGTCGGCTGCGCTCGCCGATCCCGCTGTGGCGGGTGGCCGTGCTGAGCCTGTGCGTGGCCGGGTTTCTGGTGCTCTACAACCTGGGCCTGTACCGCACCCATCCGGTCACGGTGGCGGCGCTGTCGGCCGGCTCGCCGGTGTACGTGGCCGTGGTCGCGCGGCTGATGACGGGCGCACGCCTGGAGCGGGGGTTCTGGGGCGCCACGGCCCTGACGCTGCTGGGCGCCGGCATCGCCATCAGCGGCCGCGCCCGGGCCGGCATGCCGGCGGATGGGGTGAGGGGCGAGGTGGTTGGCCGGGTGGTTGGCGGGGTGGCTGACGCTGCGGCGCATGGCGCGGCGAATGGCATGGCCTTGGGTCTGTTCGGTGGCGAGCTGCTGGTGGTGCTGGCCATTTGCAGCTGGACGGTCTACTCGATCCTGGCCCAACGCTGGTTCACGCCGGGCACGCCCCAACTGCAGCGAACCTACCTGACCACCGTCGGCGCGCTGCCCTGGCTGCTGCTGTTCTGGGCCGCCGCACGGGCCACCGGCCTGGTTGGCGAGCCCAACCTGACACCGGCGCCCGGTCCGGCGCTGCAACTGGTGATGGCGGCAGTGTTTTGCACCGCGCTCGCCACTGTGGCCTGGAACACCGGCGTCGCCCATCTGGGCATACAGACCGGCGGGATGTGGCAGAACATGGTGCCGGTGTTTGCGGTGCTGATCGCGCTGCTGTTTTTTGGCGTGACGCCGCTGACCGAGCAGTGGATCGGCGGCGCGGTGGTGCTGGCGGGCGTGCTGTACCTGCAGTGGCAGCGCTTGCGGCCTGGGGTTTTGCAGATGAGATAGCGCAGTA
>JANYKR010000002.1 GCA_025358155.1 Betaproteobacteria bacterium | reverse complement strand
CCGGCCCCAGGACCTTGGCGCAGTGGCAAGACTACGCGCCGGCGCTGGACTACCGCGTCAGCGCAGAGGACGAGGCGCTGGTGGATGCACTGGTGGCGCCGGGCCACCCGTCCACGCCGGGCTACAACGACCCGGCCTATCCGCTGATCGGGCGCCGCACCACAGCGGCCGCCGGTTAGCGCCAGCCCGCAGCGCCCAGTTGCTGGCGCTGCACCGGGCAGGCCAGCCGGCTTGGCAGGCACCGCTGCCTTCAGGCCGGTACGGCAGACGCGGGCAGATCAATCGCGACCGAACCCCTGACCGATGGAACGCTGAGCGGTATCTGGCGATAGCCATCGCTGCAAGGCTGGCGTTTGCCAGGATCGCGGCCATCACGTCGACCTGCGCCGCGATACCGGAGCTGCGTGGACCGTCGCTGTCCGGAGCCTCGTCGACCGCTTGCGACAGCGAACGCTCGAGGTGCAGGCGCGCCTCGGCCGCCCGCTGGGTTGCTGATCGACACCCCGGGCCTCAGGCCCGGGGTGTTGTCACAGAGTTTCCACTTGGCGCTGCGTTCAGATTTACGGCGCCACCTCGCTGGTCGATGAGGCCAAACTTGCCTTCGACGGGCATCGGAAGTTGTTTGATCAGCTCGTTCCGGCCTGAGGTTGACGCACTGACAGTTGCAGGGAACGGGGCGGTGGCCATCGACTCGCCGGTGCGGCAGGTCCCGCCCGCCGTGCACACCCACCCGCCAAGGCGTCCTCATCAGGGCAGGTAGCCCTGCTGCTGCATCGCCAACAGGTGCTCGACGACGCAGTCTTCGGTGTCGATGCACGCGCCAAAGCCCGCCTGGCGCAGCTTGAGGGTCGACACCAGAGGCGGCACGGCAAACGGCCGCTGCGAAGCGTAGGTGGCATCGGCGTACTGCCATGACAGGCCGATCAAGGCATCAAGATCGGCCACGCGCAAGCCCTGGCGTTCGGCGATCTGGCGCCAAACCTCGGCATGCCGGGGCATCACCTCGGCCATGCGTTGGGGCGTGGGTTCGCCCAGCGGCAGTTCGAATTGCACCGCCAGCCGGTCAAAGACTGACCGCCACAGCACCACGTCGCCATTGGTGATGTTGAACACCTCGCCCTGCGCCTGCGGCGCGTGCCAGGCCCACTCGACGGCTTGGGCAATCAGGCGGGCGTCGGTGCATTCGGTCAGCAGGTGCGGATGGCCGGGGTAGCGCAGCGGCTCGCCCAGCGCGCGGCACAACGCCAGCTGCACGCCCAGCGTGGCCACCGGGTTCATTGCGCCGCCCACCGCCAGGCCCAGCACGATCTGTGGCCGGAAGGCGGTCCAGCCAAAGCCATCGCGCTGTGCGCGTGCAGCCACCAAGCGCTGTTGGTCAAAGTAGAAGTTGACGTGGTCTTGCAGCGCATCGGCTTCGCGCGCCGGCACCCGCATCGGCCGACCGGTGTGCAGGCCGTAGGCCTTGGTGCCTTGCAGCAGGGTGATGTGCCGCAACGGCGCACCCTCCAGCGCCTGCAGCGTGTTGGCGAGCATCCGGGTGTTGAGGGCCATGTTGGCCGGGTCGCGCCAGCCCTGGGTGAGCTGGGGCTGCTCGTTCAGCGCGGCATAGACCAGGTGGGTGGTGTCGCGGTGGTCGGCCAGCGCCGCGCGGGTGCCGTCGGCATCACGCAAGTCGGCCCGCACCCAGTCGGCCTGGGGCGCAAAGTCGGCCGCGCGCCGCGCTAGGCCAACGGTCTGCAGCCCGGGGCGGTGGCTGAAACGGTCGATCACCGCGCGGCCCACCAGGCCCAGCGCGCCCACCACCAGCAGCTTGTCCATCAGGCGATCACCCTGGCCTGGGCCAGTCGTTCGATTTCGGCAGCGTCCAGGCCCAGCAACTCGCGCAACACCTCGGCCGTGTGCTGGCCCAGCAGCGGCGGCGGCTTGTCGTACTGCAGCGGCGTGTCGGAAAAATTGAGCGGGTTGCCCACCACCGGCAGCGTGCCGGCCAGCGGGTGGTGTAGCGTTTTGACCAAGCCGCGGTGCTGGATTTGCGGATCGTCGAAGACCTGGCGAAAATCATGGATCGGCCCGCTGGGCACGCCGGCCGCACGCAGCAGGGGCATCCAGTGGCCCGTCGGCAGGGTCTTGAGCCGGGCGTTCAGCAAGGCCCGCAATTCGCCCCGATGGGCCACCCGCTGGGGCGTGCTGTCAAAGCGGGGGTCGGTGACCAGTTCAGGCCGACCGATCACCTGGCACAGGGCCGTGAACTGTTTGTCGTTGGCCACCGCCACCAGGATCTTGCCGTCGGCGCAATCAAAGTCGCCATACGGCGCGGTGAGCTGCGAGCTCAGGCCCGAGCGCACCGGCAGTTGTCCGGTCACCAGATAGCCCATGGCCATGGCCGACACGGCGGCCACTTGCGCATCCAGCAGCGACAAGTCGATATGCTGGCCGCAGCCCGAGACGGTGTCGCGGTGGTGCAGCGCGGCCAGCACACCGATGGTGGCGTAGAGGCCGGTGGTGATGTCAGACACCGGGTAGCCCGCTCGCTGCGGGCCTGCGCCCGGCTCGCCGTCGGGTACGCCGGTGAGGCTCATCACGCCGCCCATGGCTTGGAAGATCAGGTCATAACCCGGCAACTGGGCATACGGGCCGGTCTGGCCAAAACCGGTGATCGAGCAGTACACCAGGCGCGGGTTGAGGGTGCCGAGCGTGGCGTAGTCCAGCCCGTAGCGGGCCAGATCGCCGGTCTTGAAGTTTTCGACCACCACATCGGCGGTGGCGGCGAGTTGCCGTATCAAAGCCTGGCCCTCGGGCCGCGCCATGTCGATGGTGACCGAGCGCTTGGCGCGGTTGGCGGCCAGAAAGGTGGCCCGCTCGGTGGTGTCGCGGCCGGCGCTGTCCTGCAGGCATGCGCCCTGCTGGCGCAGGTCGTCGCCCACGCCAGGGCGCTCGATCTTGATCACGTCGGCGCCAAAGTCGCCCAGCATCTGGGTGGCCCAGGGCCCCGACAGGATGCGGCTGAGGTCGAGCACCCGGATGTTGGACAGCAGGCGTGGCGGGGTCGGTGAGGTCATCGGGCGGCGGAACTGGCGGGCGGTCGAGCGGTCGAGCGGGCGGCCTGCGCATACTACATACCGACGGGTATCTTCGCAATGTTGACGCGAGGCCGGCAGGCTCAAACCCATCGATGTTGGCCTGCGATCGTGGCTCGCGAGTTGGCCCGAAGCTGCGGCTCATCCCGCATTGACGGCCCGACATACTGGGTGGTACCTTTGATCGCTGGCATTGACCTGCCGCCATGCTGGCGGCCCACCTACAGGAGCCACCCCGATGAAGCTGATCCGTTCCCTGCTTGCGGCCGCTGCGCTGGGCCTGTGCGTTGCTGCGGCTGCCCAAGGCACCGTAAAGGTGGGCGTGATCCTGCCGCTGTCGGGCGGCGCCGGCCCGCAGGGCCAGCATGTCACCAACGCGATCAACGTGATGGCGGCGCTGGTCAACGAGGCGGGCGGCGTGCTGGGCCGCAAGATCGAGATCGTCTCGCGCGATGATGAATCGACCCCGGCCGTTGGCGTGTCGCGTGCCACCGAGCTGGCCACGGCCGGCGTGGCGGTGGTGATCGAGGGCTGGAACAGCCCTGTCACGCTGGCGATGCAGCCGGTGCTCTCACGCGCCGGGGTGCTCGACCTCACCGCCATTTCCAAGGCGGACAGCATTTTGTCGGGCGAAGGCAATCCGCTGGCGGTGCGGCTCAACAGCTCCAACTCGCAGGACGGTGCGGTGCTGGCCAACTACATCGCCAACATCGCCAAGGCCAAGCGGGTGGCTTTTCTGACCCAGAACGACGCCTACGGTAACGGCGCGCAGGCCTCGATCGAAAACGAGCTGAAAAAGCTGAACTGGGCTTACGAAAAGGTAGCCGAAGAGAAGTTCCCGTTCGCTCAGGCCGACTTCCGGGTGGCATTGACCAATGTGGTGGCGGCCAAGCCGGATGTCACGGTGGCCATCAACGCCAATGAGGGCCTGGGCATGCCCGCCACCATCCGGCAGGCCCGTCAGTCGCGCCTGCCCGGCAAGTTCGTGGCGGCTGTGGGCACGGTGGCACCCAGCGTGATCGAGGTGGCCGGTGACGCTGCCAATGGCCTGGTGGGTGCCGACATCTACTTCCCGACGGTGGAGCCGTTTGCGTCCAACCCGGCCAACCAGCGCTTTGTGGCCAAGTCGCAAGAGATGTTCAAGTACACGCCCGACAAGTTCATGGCGCTGGGGGCCACCGCACTGCAGGTGTGGGCCATGGCCGCCAACGAGCTCAAGACCCTGGACCGCGAAGCCATCGCCAAGCGCATCCGTGGCGGCAGTTTCAAGGGCACGGTGATGGGCGACATCAAGTTCGAGGCCAATGGCCAGCTGGGCTCGCGCCACTACCTCTTTGCCGTGCAGAACGGCAAGATTGCCGTGCAGCCTTGACCCTCCCTCACCCGCTACGCGCTGCGCCCGCTCCCTCAAGAGGGCAACGCCAGCGGACCGGCAGAGCCGGTTTCTCGGCGTCCGCTTGTGGCCAGATCACTGCGCCGAACCTCTGAGATGGCATTGGCTGAATCAGCCGGCACAGCGCCCGCACCCGCGCTGCGGGTCGAGGGGCTGGGCGTGCGCTACGGTGCACTGGTGGCACTGGACGACGTGAGCTGGGAGGTGCACGCCGGCGAGTTGCTGGGCATCATCGGCCCCAACGGTGCGGGCAAGAGCAGTTGTTACGAGGCCACCACCGCGCTGGTGCAGCGGCAAGGCCGCATCAGCCTGGCCGGTCGCGACGTGAGCGCTGTGCCCGCCCATGGCCTGGCTGCGCTGGGCGTCAAGCGAGCCTTTCAGCAGAACGCATTTTTTGAAGACCTTAGCGTGCTTGACAACCTGGTGGCGGTGCTGGGCGCACGCGCGCATGCCGGCCTGCTGGGCAGTGTGTTCCGGCCCTGGGCCGCTGCCCGGCGCCGCGCCGCTGCGCAGGCATTTGCGGCCGCACAGTTGCTGCGCTTCGGTATCCCGGCGCAGTACCACGGCCTGCGGCCCAAGGAGACGCCCTACGGCGTGCAGCGCATGTTGTCGATTGCCCTGGCCTTTGGTGACGGTGCCCGGGTGCTGTTGCTCGACGAGCCCGCCGCTGGCCTGGGCGGCGAAGACCTGGAGCGGCTGGTGCTGCTGCTGCAAAGCCTCAAGCGCGACGGCGTGGCGCTGGTCGTGATCGAGCACCACATGGACCTGATCATGGCGGTGGCCGACCGCATCTGCGTGCTCGACCTGGGGCGCCGGCTGGCCTACGGCACGCCCGCCCAGGTCCGCAGGGACCCGCTGGTGCTGGACGCCTACCTGGGGCGGGCGTCATGAACAGCAGCCCCGGTCCGGTGCTGCGGGTACGCGGCTTGCAGGCCAGCTATGCCGGCAACCTGGCGCTCGACCTGACGGCGCTCGACCTGGCGCCGGGTGAGGTGGTGGGCGTGGTGGGCGCCAACGGGGCGGGCAAGTCGACCCTGGTCAACGCGCTGCTGGGCTGGTCGCGCGGCGAAGCGCTTTTGGCAGGCGAGGTGCAGCTGGGTGGTCAGCGCATCGACGGCTGGCCCACCCATCAACGGGTGCAGGCCGGCCTGCTGCTGGTGCCCGAGGGCAAGCTGGTGTTTGCGCAGCTGAATGTCGAAGAAAACCTGTCGCGCACTTTCGAGCCCCCGGCCGAGCCTGGCCGCCATGTCTACAGCCGCGACGAGGTGTTTGAGCTTTTCCCCCGCCTCAAGGAGCGCCGCCAACACCTGGGCTCGCAACTCTCGGGCGGTGAACGCCAGATGCTGGGCATTGGCCGCGCGCTGATGATGGGGCCCAAGGCGCTGCTGCTCGACGAGCCCTCCATCGGCCTGGCGCCCAAGCTGGTGGAGCAAGTGTTGCAGACCCTGCGCACCTTGGCCCGGGCGGGCCTGGCCATCTTGCTGGTGGAGCAGAACGTGCGCGCCGCCATGGCCGTGGTGGACCGGCTGGTGCTGATCGAGCGCGGCCGCATGGTGCTGGAGGGCCCGGCCCAGGCCGTCGGCAATGACCCCCGCATCGCAGCAGCCTACCTGGGCGAGAGCGGCACATGAACCTGCTGCAGCAAATCCTCAACGGCCTGGTGATGGGCCATGCCTATGCCCTGGTCGCGATTGGCTGGACCCTGCTGCTGGGGGTGGCCCGTCTGGTGAACTTCGGCCACGGGCAGATGTACATGCTGGGCGCCTTCATCACCTGGTGGGCCGTCGTCAAGGCCGGCGTGCCCTATGCGCTGGCACTGCCGCTGGCCATGACTTGCGGCGCTTTGTTGGGTGCGCTGATGCAGCGGGTGATGCTGCGCGCCACTTTCGAGCAGAACCTGGTGTCGATCATGATCATGACGCTGGGCTTTGGCTACGTGATCCACGGCGCGGCGGCACTGGTGTTTGGCTCGACCGGCCAGATCCTCGACACCGCCTTGTCGCGCCAAGAGATCAACCTGGGTGAGCTGTGGCTGACCGGCCAGGACCTGGCTATCGTGGTGGCGACCATCGCGGTGTTTCTGGGCCTGCGTTGGCTGCTGGACGGCACCCGCGTCGGTCGCCTGGTGCGCATGGTGGCCGAGGACCCCAAGCTGGCCCAGTTGGGCGGCATCAACGTGCGCAGGGTCTACTACGGTGTGTTCGCCTTTGAAGGGGCGGCGGTGGCCTTTGCCGCCGGCATGGTGGCGCCGCGCACCCCTATCCTCACCTCGATGGGATTTGACGAGGTCATCATGACCTTTGTGGTGGTGGTGTTTGGCGGCATCGGCAGCGTCAAGGGCAGCTATGTGGCCGGGGTGGCGCTGGGGCTGTTCACCGCCTTGTTCGGCGCACTGGTGTCGCCGGCCTACACCACCGCGGCGGCATTTGTGGTGCTGATCGCCTTGCTGGTGCTGCGCCCGGGCGGGCTGGGTGCCAACGCGGCCGGCGGGGTGCATTGATGGCGGGCGCCTCCTCCGCCCACCCCACCGCCGCCCGCGCCTGGTCACGCTGGGCGCTGCTGCCCTGCGCGCTGCTGGTCTACCTGGCGCCGCAAGCGCTGGGTGGCAGCGGCGCGGTCTACAGCGCTGCGGTGCTGATCGCCATCTTTGCCGTCATGGCCTACGGTCTCGACATCATCGTGTCCGACCTGGGCGAGGTCAGCCTGGCCCACACCGTGTTTTTTGCGGTCGGCAGCTACACCACCGCGCTGCTGTCCACCCGCACCGGCGCCGGTGCCTGGCTCACCCTGGCCGGCTCGGTGGTGATGGCCTTGGGCTTTGCCGCTTTCATCGGCCTGGTCACGCTGCGCCTGCGCGAGTTTGTCTTCTCGCTGGTCACCTATGCGGTGGCGGTGGTGGCCATGGCATTGGCAACCAACTGGCAGTTCCTGGGCGGTTCGGACGGCGTGCGGGGCATCCCGCTGCTCGACCTGTCGCTGCCCGGCCTGCACTTGCAGGCCAAGGACGACCGCAGCCTGTGGCCGTTCGCCTTCGGCCTGCTGGTGCTTGCGGTCTACCTGGTCGACCGGTTTCGCCATTCGGCGCTGGGCGCGGCGGCGGTGATGAGCCACCTCAACCCGCGGCTGGCGACCATGAGCGGCATCGACCTGGCCCGCGTGCGGCTGCAGGTCTTTTTGCTGTCGGCACCCATCAGCGCCGCTGGCGGCTGGCTGTATGCCTACCAGCGGGCTTATGTCAGCGCCGATGTGCTTGAGAGCTACTTTCTGATCCTGATGTTGACGGCGGTGGTGCTGGTAGGCCGCCGCCAGCTGCTGGGCCCACTCGCTGCAACGGCCCTGGTGCTGGTGCAGGAAAAGTTTTTCTCGTTGGGCGGCTATGTCGACAAGATCGTGCTGGGCAGCGTGCTGGTGCTGATCCTCGGCTTTTTTCCGCAGGGCCTGTCGGGGCTGGCCAGGCCGCTGGCGGTGGCCTGGCGGCGCCGCACGGCCGCGCCGCCGCGATGAGCAAGCCGACAGCGCCCGCCGTGCCCGCACACCGGGTGGCTGGCAAGGATGATGCGGCCAGCGCCTCGCGCGGCGAAATCCTGCAGGCCGCGGCCGAGCTGTTCATGGCATTTGGCTATGCCGCCACCTCGATCGATGCGGTGGCCGAGCGCCTGGGCGCCACCAAGGGCCGCATCTACCACCACTACCGCAGCAAGGCCGACCTGTACTTTGACGTGCAGGTGGCGGCCATGAGCCGGGTGATGTCGGCCGTTGAGCCGATCGCGCGCCAGCCGGGCAGCGCGCAGCAGCGGCTGTCGGCCATGGCGCTGTGCCACGCCCAAATCCTGTTGACCGAGTTGCCTATGCAAAAGGTGGCGGTGCAAGGCCTGGAGCGACAGTTGCTGGGCAACTCGCTGGGCAACACGCCCTCCTCCAAACGCCTGCAGGCAGTGATCCAGCTGCGTGATGACTACGAGCGCCTGTTTGCCGAAGTCATCGACGACGGTATCCGGGAAGGTGTGTTTGTCGACCTGCCGCCGCGGCTGGCCACCAAACCCTTTTTTGGCGTGCTGAACTGGGCCACCGTCTGGTACAGCCCGCGCCGCCTGCAAAGCGCCGAAGCTGTCGACAACCTGGCCCGAACGCTGGCCGACTTTGCGCTGCGCGGCCTGCAAAAGCCCGCGCCGGGCTGAGCGACTGCCCGAATCAGCGAAGCCACACAGACATTGCCGAACACCTCGACTCCAGCACCGACTTCAGCACCAACGTCAGCATCGAACTCGGCATCGTCCTCGGCATCGACCTCAACGGCCGTTGAACCGGGGTGCGCGCTTCTCGACAAAGGCCACCGCAGCGCCTTTGTGGTCGTCGGTCTCGAAGGTGCGGACCATGTGGATGGCCTCGGCATCGAGTACCTGAGACAGCGTGCCCTGCAGCCCGGTGTTGAGGTTGCGCTTCATGTAGCCCACGGCGATGGTGGGCAGCGCGGCCAGCTCGGCCGCCCAGGCCGCAGCCGCCGCCGCCAGTTGGGCCGCCGGCACCACCCGGTTGACCAGCCCGATGCGCACCGCCTCGTCACCCGACACCACAGCGCCGGTGAAGTACAGCTCGCGCGCCTTGGCCGCGCCGACCAGGTGGTTGAGAAAGTAGCTGCCGCCAAAATCGCCCGACAGGCCGATCTTGGAGAAGGCGGTGGTCAGCTTGGCGCTGTCGGTGGCGATGCGCATGTCGCAAGCCAGCGCCAGCGACAAACCAGCGCCTGCCGCCGGGCCGGGGATCACCGCCAGCGTGGGCTTGGGCATCTCGTGCAGCCAGCGCGCAACCTCCATGCGCTCGCGCAGGTGGGTCACCTTGTGGTCGAAGGTGGCGACGGTTGCGGCGCCCCCGGCGTTGCGGGCAAAGCCCTTGACATCGCCGCCCGCGCAAAAGGCCGCGCCGGTGCCGGTGAGCACCACCAGGCGCACGCCGGGGTCTTGGGCCAGCCGCGGCAAGGCCTCGGACAGGCCCTCAAACATCTCGGCCGACAAGGCGTTGCGGGCCTCGGGGCGGTTCATGGTGAGGGTGGCAATGCCGCCTTCCAGGGTTTCGAGCAGGTGTGGGTTCATGGTGGGCTGTACCAGGGTGGGGGAGGGTGGGCAGGATCAGCTGATGGCCGGCGTGTGCTGGCCGACAAACTGCTTGCGCAGCTCGCGCTTGAGCACCTTGCCGGTGGCGTTGCGCGGCAACTCGGGCAGCAGCGCGATGTCGTGCGGCTGCTTGAACCGCGCCAGCCGGCCGGTGCAATGGGCCAGCACCGTGGCCTTGTCCAGCCACTGCCCGGGCTTGAGCACCAGCACCGCCAGGCCCACCTCGCCCCAGGTGTCGCTGGGCACGCCGATCACGGCGGCCTCGGCCACCTGGGGCAACTGGTACAGCACGTTCTCGACCTCGGCCGGGTAGACGTTTTCGCCGCCGGAGATGTACATGTCTTTCCAGCGGTCAACGATGTAGTAGAAACCTTCGCTGTCCTGGCGCGCCGCATCGCCGGTCTTGAGCCAGCGCCCCACAAATGCGCCGGCGGTGGCGTCGGGCCGGTTCCAGTAGCCGGGGGTGATGTTGGGGCCGGCCACCCACAGCTCGCCGATTTCATCCGGCCCGCAGTCGCCTCCGGCGTCGTTGACGATGCGGGCCTCGGTGTGCATCAAGGGCTTGCCGGTGGAGCCCAGCTTGCGCAGCGCATCGGCCGGGTCCAGGAAGATGCAGGCCGGGCTGGTCTCGGTCATGCCAAAACCCTGCATCAGCCTGACCCCTCGCGCCGCCCAGCCCTGCAGTATCGGCAAGGCGCAGGGCGCGCCACCCACGCCCGCGCTCTGCAGGCGGCTCAGGTCGGTGGTGGCAAATTCAGCATGCTGCAGCATGAACAAGTAGGGCGCCGGCACCGCAAAGAAGTGGCTGATCTGCTCGGCCGGGTCGCCAATCACCCGCAGCGCATAACCGGGGTCGAAGCTGCGCATGATCACCACCGTGCCGCCGGCATGCAGCACCGGATTGGAATAGCAGTTCAAGCCACCGGTGTGGAACAAGGGCAGCACCGACAGGTGCACCGTTTGCATGCCCACCCCGGCCGGCGTGCCCAGGTTGCTGCAGTTCCAGAAGTTCATGCCGTGGGTGATCATCGCCCCCTTGGGCTGGCCGGTGGTGCCCGAGGTGTACATCAGGGTGACCACATCGTCGTGGGTCAGCACTTCGCGCCGGGCGGTCTGGCCGGCCACGGCGGCCAGTGCTGCTTCGTACGGGTTGACGGCCGCCTGCTTGTCGATCACCAGCAGGTGCGGGATCTGGCAGCGCTGTTGCAGCGCGAGCGCCGTCTCGGTGAACTCCACGTCGTGCACCAGCAGCAGCGGTGTGCTGTCATCCAGGATGTAGGCCAGCTCGGCCACGGTCAGCCGCCAGTTCAGCAGCACCGCGATGGCGCCGCTGCGGCCGCAGGCAAATTGCAGGTCAAAAAACTCCGCGCCGTTGTGCGCCAGCAGGGCCACCCGCGCGCCGCGGACCGTGCCGAGCTGTTGCAGGTGGCAGGCCAAGGCCTCGGCCCGCCGGTCCAGATCGGCATAGCTGAGGCTTCGGCGCGGGGCCAGCTCACGCACCGCCTCCTTGCCCGGGCGGTTGGCGGCGTGGTGGGTGAGCCAGTCATAGGCGCGCACCGGTCCATGGCCCGCCGGGCGCGGGCTGCGCATCGCCGCCTGGGCCGCCGGGTCGGCGTGGTAGGCGCCAGCCTCGCGGGCGTTGGGTGGGGCGCTGGGCAGAGTGGTCATGCGGCGGGGCAGGCTGATGGCGGAGTGCAGCCATTCTGCTGGGCCCCGCCAGGGAATCAACCCGTGAAGCCCCTCAGCGCCGGCAGGCCGATGCCGGGGTGGGCTGTTGCCCGGATGTCAGCCCCTACTTTCTGTCCCACCGTTTCAAAAGCGCTCTGTGCAAACACACGCGTGCAAATCGCCGAACTTCAAATCCTGGTTTCCTGGCACGCAGACTGGCTGTCCGACAGCCTCCTGGGTGGGTTGACGCTGCTGAACGTCGGAGCGCCGCGCGCAAGAAACGCCACAAGGCCGGGCAGAATCATCTGATCGATGTGTTTTTGGAGTACCCGAATGCTTGTCCTCAAATGGCTGGCCATGCTGCTGTTGGTTTTGGTGGCCACCGCAATTGCCGCTGGCCAGTCCGGCATGCTGCAGGGAAAGCCGCCCGATGACCTGGGAGTCCACGCCGGCAGGCTCAAGGCCCCGTCAATGACCGAAAACAGTGTGAGCAGCCAGGCTGGCCTGTACCCCGATCATCCGCAACGTCTGTATGCCTCCACACTCCCTCTGGCCTTGCGCGGCGACGGCACGGCGGCCATGGCCAGGCTCAAGGGCGTTGTGCAGGCGATGCCCGGCGCCAAGCTGGTCAAGAGCGAGCCCGACTACCTGTACTTCCAGTTCACCACGGCCTGGATGAGGTTTGTCGATGACGTGGAGTTCTGGTACGACCCTGAGGCCAAGGCGATCCAGGTGCGCTCCGCATCACGGCTGGGCCAACGCGACATGGGCGTGAACCGCCAGCGGGTGGAGACCGCGCGAAAAGCACTTGCCGACTCGCCCTGAGTTGCCCCACACCGCCCTGAATTGGGCCAGCCCGGCGGCACGCGCGCCCGGGCCCGGGCGGCACGACAGCAAGACGCGAGCAAGACGCCAGCAAGACGCCAGCGCCCCGCCGGCAGTCTGCCAGCGAGACACGCTGGCTATACTCAAACGCATAGCGCCGATTTGATCCAGATTGCGGGCGCTTTAAAAATGCCGCTAAAAGTGTGACGCGCCATCCGGCGGTCCAGCGCTTGCAGCGGTGCCCCCAAGTCTTTTTGCAGCGCTTGCACTCCATGGCCTCGATCGGCAACGTCACCCCGCAACAGATGGTCTTCGAGGCGCCGCTGCCGCTGATGAGCGGAGCCTCCCTGGCGGGCTACACCCTCGTCTACGAGACCTATGGCACGCTCAACGCCGCGCGCAGCAATGCAGTGCTGGTCTGCCACGCCCTCAACGCCAGCCACCATGTGGCGGGCACCCATGCCGATGCACCCCGCAGCGAGGGCTGGTGGGACAACCTGATCGGCCCGGGCAAGCCGCTCGACACCGACCGCTTTTTTGTCATCGGCGTCAACAACCTGGGCTCGTGTTTTGGCTCGACCGGGCCGATGGACACCAACCCGGCCACCGGCACACCCTGGGGCGCAGACTTTCCGGTGGTCACGGTCGAAGACTGGGTCGATGCGCAGGCCCTGTTGCTCGATGTGCTGGGCATCACCCGCCTGGCCGCCGTGCTGGGAGGCAGCCTGGGCGGCATGCAGGCACTCAGCTGGACGCTGCGCCACCCGGAGCGGGTGGGCGAGTGCATCGCCGTGGCCACTGCGCCCAACTTGTCAGCGCAGAACATCGCGTTCAACGAGGTGGCACGCCGCGCCATCATCACCGACCCCGACTTTCACGGCGGCCATTTCTACGCCCACGGCGTATTGCCCAAACGCGGTCTGCGGGTGGCCCGCATGATCGGCCACATCACCTACTTGTCGGACGACTCGATGGAGGAGAAGTTCGGCCGCAGTCTGCGCAACGCGGGCGAGGAGGGGCGCCCGGCCGAGCCCGGCTACTCGACCCAGGAGATCGAGTTCCAGATCGAGAGCTACCTGCGCCACCAGGGCGACAAGTTCAGCGAGTACTTTGACGCCAACACCTACTTGCTGATCACCCGGGCGCTGGACTACTTTGACCCGGCGCGGGCTCACGGCGGCGACCTGTCGGCGGCGTTTGCCGCGGCCCGTGGCGTCCGGTTCTTGTTGGTGAGCTTTTCAACCGACTGGCGCTTCTCGCCGGCCCGCTCGCGCGAGCTGGTCAAGGCGCTGGTGGACAACCGCATCGAGGTGTCCTACGCCGAGATCGACGCGCCGCACGGCCACGACGCGTTTTTGCTCGACGACCCCCGCTACCACGGCGTGTTGCGCGCCAGCTTCGAGCGCATTGCCGGCGAGGTAGCGGCCCTGCCCGCCATCACGCCCGAGCAGGCGCTGATTGCCGACCTGGTGCCGGCCGGCTCTCGGGTGCTGGACCTGGGCTGCGGCAACGGCGCACTGCTGGCGCACCTGCAACGCACCAAGGGCTGCAGCGGCTACGGTGTGGAGATCGCCGACGCCAACCTGCTGGCCTGCGCGCAGGCGGGCGTCAGCGTGGTGCAGCTCAACCTGGAGGACGGGCTGGCGTTGTTCCAAGACCGCAGCTTTGACGTGGTGCTGCAACTGCAAACCCTGCAACACCTGCGCAACACCGAGCGGATGCTGCGCGAGACCGCGCGGGTCGGGCGCATCGGCATCGTCAGCTTCCCCAATTTTGCGCACTGGCCGAACCGGCTGTCGGTGCTGCGCGGGCGCATGCCGGTGACCCGCGCCCTGCCCTACGAGTGGTACGACACGCCCAACATCCGGGTCGGCACCTTTGCTGACTTCGAGGTGCTGGCGCGGCGCAACGGCCTGCACATTCTCGACAGCTTCGGCCTGCAGGCCGGCCGCGCGCTGCGGCGCTGGCCCAACCTGACGGCCAGCGTGGCGGTGTTCAAGATCGAGCGAGGCTGAGGCCCGCCCGGGGCATCACCGGAACTGGCGCCTCGCCCTGCCTTGCGCCTGCTGCCCCGAGCCTTCGGGCCCGCCGGCCGGGCGTAGGTTGGGTTAGCCTCTGGCCCTCAACCATTTCAGGAGCAAGCACATGATCGGCTACGTCACCATCGGCACCAATGACCTGCCCCGCGCCATGAAGTTCTACGACGACTTGCTGGCCCCGTTGGGCATCAAGCGCATCATGGATTTTGGCCGCGGCTACGCCTGGGGCACCACCATGGACAAGCCCGCGCTCGGGGTGATGATCCCGTTTGATGGCAAAGCAGCCACTCCCGGCAACGGCACGATGCCGGCCATCGTGGTGCACAGCCCCGCCCAGGTCGATTCAACCCACGCGCTGGCACTGGCCCTGGGCGGACAAGACGAAGGCCCGGCCGGGTCGCGCGGCCCTGGCTTTTACGCCGGCTACTTTCGCGACCTCGACGGCAACAAACTCAACGTCTTCTGCATGGGCTGAGCCCGCGCACGCAGCGCCGGAAGGCGATGCGTGGCTGGCGAAGGCCAGACCGCGATACCAGCAGGCTGGCTGAGCCCGCACACGCAGCGCCGGAAGGCGGTGCGTGGCTGGCGAAGGCCAGACCGCAATACCCGCGGGCTGGCCGTTCAAACCCCTGAGCGCTTACGCCAGACTGGGGATGGTGCGCCGCTGCCAGACGCCTAGAGTCGGCCTCTTGCCAAGGCAGCCGAGGGAGTCACCGCCATGAGTGAACGCCAGACTGGGGTCAACATCCCGTGGGGCTCGTTGGCGGTGGTGGCCGCTTTTGTGTCGAGCACGCTGCTGGTGCAGCATGCGTTTCAGCCGCTGCGCCCGAGCGAAAAAGACCGGGCGCTGGCCCAGGTGGGCGCCGAGCTGGAGGTCGAGGCCCGGCTCTGGGAAGACCCGTTCACCGCCTCCAAACGCTACGAGGCCGAGCGCCTGACGCGTTGCGAAAAGGCCGCCACCGCCCAGCGCAACGCGGCCGCTGCGGCACCGGCACCGTCGCCGCGCGTGGCACTGCCGGCCAACACAGGCGCTGCAGGTGCAGCGGCCGCGGCCGCCGGCAACCTGCAAGACACCCCAGAGGCCGCAGACCGGCCCAAGGAATGCAGCGTCTTGCACCTGCTGCGCATCCGCAGCGCGAGTACGCTGCTGCGCAGCCTGGACCGCGACCGCAACCAGGACCTGACCGATGCGCTGATTCTGGTGGTGATGGTGCCGGGCAACGCCTTTGTCGGCGCCGAGGAGGGCCGGCGCCGCACCCGCTACGCGGTGCTGGCCGGTCTGCAGGCCCAGGGCTATGTGCCCGACGATGCCGAGCACTTCGGCTTGTTGGAACTGCGCCACCTCGCCCCGGTCAGCCGGCATGCCGCGCCCTGGCTGCTGCGCCTGCCCTACGAACTGCTGTCGCAGCGGCCGGTGCAAGCGGCCGGGGCGGCCGGCACCGCAGCCGCCGAGGTCAACACCCGCAGCTACCAGCAGGTGGCCGTGCTGTGGGTGGACGAGACCGCTCTGCCGCAGCCCAAGCTGGACGCGATGGCCACGGTGCTGGGCGGCCTGATGGCCTCGCCCGCGCCCAGCGCACGCAGCGAGAACTGGGCCTATGTGCCCAGCTTGCCGCCAAGCCTTGCGCTGATCGGGCCGTCCACCTCCGACGGCTTGCGCACCGCGCTGGACGGCTTGCAACGCGCCGCCACCCGCTGCGCGCCGGGTGGGGCGCAGGCAGACCCGACCGCCGCGCTGGTGGCCTTGCCGCCAGCCACGCCCGCATCGAAGAGCGCAGCCACACCCACACCCGCAGGCATATCGGCAGCCGCCGCATCAGCCGCATCAGCCGCATCAGCCGCCGCAGGCGCCACCGACCCCACCGGCCGCTGCCCTGGCATGTCGGCGCAGTGGCGCGAGGGCATGCGCCAACTGGCCCGCGCCCAGTTGTTCAACGCCACCGCGACGGCGCCGCTCGCGGCGCTGCCGATCCCGCAGGTGCCAGGCCAGGAATTGCTGGTGCCCAAGGTCTTCATCCGCCAGCGCCTGGAGCAGATCACCGGCCAGCCGGTAGCAGCAGATTGGGACTACCGCTACACCATCGCCACCGACGACGTGGTGCTCGGCAGCCTGGTGCAAGAGCTCAAGCTGCGCATGCCCAAGCGCGACAAGCAGCGCATGGTGCTGGTGGCCGAGCGCGATTCGCTCTACGCCCAGGCGCTGGTCAGCCAGTTGCAACGCCGGCTCGCCGACGCCGACGCCGAGGCCGGCCCGGGCCCGCAAGGCCGCGGCAAGCTGGCGTTTGAGCCGCACTACTTCTTTCGGGGCCTGGACGGCGCGACCACCTTTGACAGCCCCGATGCCAAGACCAGCGCCTCCAGCAAGGACAAGGACGGCGGCAGCAGTGCGCCGCTGGAGTGGCCCGAGTCACGCGACCAGCTCGACTACCTGCGCCGGCTGGCCATCGCGCTCAAGGACGACGAGGCCCGCAACATCCGTGAGTCCGGGCCCATCGCCGCCATCGGCATCCTGGCCAACGATGTGCACGACAAACTGCTGGTGCTGCAGGCGCTGCACGACAGCTTTCCGGACAAGGTGTTTTTCACCACCGACGCCGACGCCCGCTACATGCATCCGCGCACGCTGGGCTACACCCGCAACCTGGTGGTGGCGTCCAGCCTGCCGCTGGCGTTTGCCGACCCGGATGTGCAGGCCGGTGCGCCGCCGTTCCGGGATGTTTACCAGACCGCCGTGTTCCTGGCCGCGCAGCGCGCCGGCTGCCGCCGCGCCGATGACTGCGCACGGCTGGTGACCGCGATTCATGACGCGGTTGCCAAGCCCTCGGTCTACGAGATCGGGCGCCAGCATGCGGTGCCGGTGGCGGGCTACGACCACCGCCAGAGGGCACACCAACAGCATGCGGCGCGCACCGGTACCGTGCTGCCGATGTGGCTGCTGCTGGCTGCCGCACTGCTGTTCTGGCCGGCCACCCCGGCGCTGCGCCAGACCGGTGCCTGGTTGATGGGAGGCACCAAGGCCGATCAGAAAGCCGAACCGGCAACCGGACCGCCGGACAAGACACCGGCACCCGGGCTGAGCACTGACCAGCGCGCCCCACGCCTGGCCTCGGCGAGCCTGGCGCTGATGCACTTCACCGTGCTGGCCTACGCCCTGGGCACCGTGGTCGAGTTCTGCACCCCCGGCCGGCTCGGGCTGGCCGGCATCTTCTGGCTGACCGGGCTGGCGGCGGCGCTGGGCAGCGCGCTGCTGCTGGCCCGAAAGACGCTGGTGCGGACCGACACCCCCCTGCCCCTGGCGCCGCCCTGGCTGGTGCGTGGCCTGCTGCTGGCGCTGATACTGGCAGCAGCAACCTGGGTGGCGTGGCCACCCGACAGCGCCGAGCCCTGCACCGCCTGCGAGCCGGCCGCCTGGCTGGAGGGCGTCAGTGCCTGGCCGTCGCACCTGATCCACCTGCTGGCGCTGTCCGCACTGGTCTGCATCCTGGACTTTCAGTGGACCCGCGTGCGCTACTGCTTCGAGCGCGACACCCATTGGCTGGCGCTCAAGCCCCGGCGCACCGGCACCAGCCACCGGCTGAGCCGCCACTGGTGGCAGCACCACTCGATTGCGGGCTGGCGCCGCAGCATGAACCGTGACGGCCCTGACTCGGTGGTCATGGCCCGGCTGTGGCGTGAAATGTCCGAGCGGGCCGAGCCCGTGGCCCGCATCGTGCGGCTGGCGGTGGGTTACACCGTCACCGTGGTGGTGATGCTGGTGTTGTTTCTCGCCCTCAGCGACCGCCAGGTGCCTGAGGTGCCGGTGCGGGGGCTGGACCACCGCGCGCTGGTCCGCGTCACGCTGTACGCCCTGCTGCTGATGTTGCCGCTGCTGATGGTGGCGGTGGCCGACACCACCTTGCTCAACCACCGCCTGGTTCAGTTGCTGGACCGGGCCCGCACCCGCTACCCGGCCAAGACGCTCAAGCGTTTTGCCGACGCCCTGGGCGGGCCGGCACAGTCAAGGCTCTGGCAATTGAGTTTCCCGGCGCTGCCCTGGCAGCGCAGCGGCGGGCCGACACTGGCCACCGGTCCCGAGCCCGCCACGCTGTCCGCCCCGGCAGTCGCGTTGGCCGAAGCCGCCCCGGCGGCAGCCGCAAGCCCAGCCGCAAGTCCAACCGCTGTGGCACCCACCCCCACGCCGGCAGAAGCGGCCGCACGGGCTGCCGCGCAAGCTGCCACACACGCTGCCGCACAGGCTGCCGCAGACCAACTGACCGCCGCTGCCCCCACCTCACACGGCCACACCCTGCTGGACAACTGGATCGACGTCCGCCTGATCGGCCGCCGTACCGCCGCCGTAGCGCCGCTGGTCGTCGGCCCGATGGTGATCGTCGCGATGCTGGTGGTGGCGCGCAGCCGGCTGTTCGACAACTGGGCGATCACGCTGCCGGTGGCGCTGGCGATCTGCGCCCTGCTGATCTGGCTGGTGCTGCTGGCGGTGCTGCTCAAGCTCGCAGCCGAGCGCGCCCGCGACAAGGCCTTGCGTCTGATGCAGGCCGACTTGCTGTGGCTGACCGGCCTGGGCGCTGGCAGCTTGCTGGCACCCCTGGTCGAGCCCTTCAAGAAGCTGATCGAAGAGGTGCGCACCACCAACCACGGCGCCTTTGCGCCCTTGTTCGAGCAGCCGCTGTTCCGGGGCCTGATGGTGCCGCTGGGCGGCATCGGCAGCACCCAGTTGTTTGACTACCTGCTGCTGGCGCATTGAGCCGCCGCGGCGACCTCCGCACTGCCGGCGGCGCGGGTGTCGGCTGCACGGAGGCCAGACTTCTACACTGGCTCGATGAGCGAACTCCCCATCGCCGACGGCACGCTGCTGTTTCTCCACCCGCAGGTGCTGCCGGCCGGCCTTGCCCGGGGCGCCGTGCTGATCGTGCACGGCCTGGGCGAGCACGCCGGCCGCTACGACCACGTCGCGGCGCACCTGGCGCAGGCCGGTTGGGCGGTGGCCCGCTACGACCAGCGCGGCCACGGCCGGTCGGGCGGGCCACGCGGGGTGATCCCCCGGCCCGACAGCCTGCTGACGGACCTGGCGGCCGTCATCGCCCACCTCAAGGCGGCGGGGTCGGGCGGGTTGCCCGGCCCGCTGGTACTGCTCGGCCACAGCATGGGCGGGCTGGTGGCGGGCCGGTTTGTGGCCGAAGGCCTGGCGCCGCAGCCCGCGCCCTGGTGGCAGGCGGTGGACGCGCTGGTGATGTCGTCGCCCGCACTAGACCCGGGCATGAGCGCCGCACAAAAGCTGTTGCTGATGCTGGCCGCGCCCATCGCACCCGATCTGGCGCTGGGCAACGGCCTGCTGCCCGACTGGGTCTGCAGCGACCCGGCCGTGGTGCGCGCCTACATCGCCGACCCGCTCAACCACGACCGCGTCACGCCGCGGCTGGTGCGCTTCATCGCGGACGGCGGCGCCCTGGTGCGGCAACAAGCGACGCAGTGGCGCCTGCCGACCCTGCTGCTCTACGCCGGTGCCGACCGCTGCGTCGCGCCGAGCGGCAGTGCCGCCTTTGCTTGCAGCGCGCCGAGCAACGTGCTGCAGGCCCAGTGCTACGGCGGCATGGCGCACGAGATCTTCAACGAGCCCGAGCAAGCCCGGGTGCTGGCCGACCTGAGCGCCTGGTTGTCCACCTTGGCGCTGCCGCCCAATTCTCCAGCACGGGCCTAAACTGGCGGTCCGCTTCCCGGGTTGGGAAGCCGTTTTGCGCCCCGGCCAGCGCACCGCATCGACGCCGGCCGGGGCCCACGCCTTTAAGGACGCCCCATGAATGCCCGCGACCCCTTGCTGCCGCTGCAGCCCGACGAAGCCAGCGCACTCGGCGCTTTTGCCAGCCGCCGCTGGGACGAGGCCATCGTGCCCGCGCTCACCGACTACATCGGCGTGCCGGCCAAAAGCCCGATGTTCGACCCCGACTGGCAGGCCCACGGCTTTATCGAGCGGGTGGTGCGCGACGCCGCCAGCTGGGTCGAGTCGCGCAAGGTGCCCGGCCTGACGTTGGAGGTGGTGCGCCTGTCAGGCCGCACGCCGGTGATCTTTTTTGAGATTCCGGCCACCAAGGCCGGCAGCAGCGACACCGTGCTGATGTACGGCCACCTCGACAAGCAGCCCGAGTTCACCGGTTGGCGCACGGACCTGGGCCCGTGGACGCCCAAGTACGAGAGCGGCCTGCTCTACGGCCGGGGCGGCGCCGACGATGGTTACGCGGTTTACGCCGCAGTCACGGCGGTCGAGTCGCTCAAGGCGCAAGGCCTGACGCACCCGCGCATCGTCGGCCTGATCGAGAGCTGTGAGGAAAGCGGCTCGCACGACCTGCCGCCCTACCTGGACGCGCTGCGCAGCCGGCTCGGCGAGGTCGGCCTCGTGGTCTGCCTGGACTCGGGCGCCGGCAACTACGACCAGCTCTGGCTGACCACCTCGCTGCGCGGCATGGTCTCGGGCGTGCTCAAGGTCGAGATCCTGACCGAGGGTGTGCACTCGGGCGACGCCAGCGGCGTGGTGCCGTCGAGCTTTCGCATCCTGCGCCAGGTGCTTGACCGGCTGGAGGATTCGGCCACCGGCCGGCTGTTGCCGGAGAGCTTCCACTGCGCCTTGCCGGCCGACCGCGCCGCGCAGGTGCGCGCCGCCGCCGCCATCCTGGGCGAGCAGGCCTGGAAGACCTTCCCCTGGGCCTGCGGCGCGGACGGCGCAAACACCTTGCCCACCACCACCGACCCGGTCGAAGCCTTGCTCAACCGCAGCTGGCGGCCCACGTTGTCGGTCACCGGGGTCGACGGCTTCCCCGAGATGGGCAGCGCCGGCAATGTGCTGCGGCCCTACACCGCCTTCAAGCTCAGCCTGCGCCTGCCGCCGCTCATCGATGGCCATCAGGCCTCGCTCAAGCTCAAGACCCTGCTGGAGGACAACGCGCCCTACAACGCCAAGGTCACCTTTCACGCCGACGGCCGGGCCGGCGCGCTGGGCGCCAACGGCTGGAACGCGCCCGACCTGGCGCCCTGGCTCGAGTCGGCGCTCAACACCGCGTCAAGCGCCCAGTTCGGTGCACCGGTGGCCTACATCGGCCAGGGCGGCACGATCCCGCTGATGAGCCTGTTGCAGCAGGGCTTCCCGTCGGCGCAGATGATGGTCTGCGGCGTGCTGGGCCCCAAGAGCAATGCCCACGGGCCCAACGAGTTCTTGCATGTGCCCTACGCCAAGCGACTGACGGCGGCGGTAGCCCAGGTGATTGCCGCCTGCCCCTGAACGGGCGGCAGGCGACCCGGCTCAGCGGCCCGTGGTGGACGCCAAGACGGCGGGCCGCGCCGAGCCCATGCTGAAGACCTCTCCGGCGTCGATCCGGGCCGAGTCGTGCAGGGCGCGCACGGTGTCGGCCTTGACGGCAGCGCGCGGCTGAGACACTGCCACGCGCTGGCTGCGCACGCTGTACTTGCTGGACCAGGGGCTGGGTTCGCCGCTGGCGCGGAAGGCTGCGGCTTCGCCCTGCACATCAGCGCGGCTGGTGCTGCTGGTGACGGCCTGCGCACGGGCGTAGTCGGGTGTGGCGTCTTGCGCAAATGCAGCGCCTGCGCTCAACAGCGTGGTCAGTGTGACGGCGGCAACGAGCAGCAGGGGCTTGTGGGTGGTGAGGAAAGTCATGTGAGGCTCCGTAAGGTCAACCAGGTTGCATCGGCGGCGCGGGCGGGCCCGTTTGGCCGGTGTCGGCGGGCTGTCTAGCCCACCGATGACCCGAACTCTAAGTAATTACCCGATACCCGACCAGCCTCGGTGATGGAATGCATCATTCCGATTTTCGGAACGAAGGGCTGAAATGGTGACTGGTTTGCGCAACATTCAAGCTGTAATTCCAGGCGGCGCAATAATGCAGCATGGACTTGTTCAAAGCGATGCGGGTGGTTGTGCGGGTGGCGGACCTGGGCAGCCTGGCGGCTGCCGCCCGGGCGCTGGACATGGCACCGGCGGTAGTGACCCGCCTGGTGGCCGACCTGGAGCAGCACCTGGGCACCCGCTTGATGCACCGCAGCACCCGGCGGCTGACCCTGACCGAGGCCGGCGACCAGTACCTGGCGCGGGCCCGCCAGATCCTGGCCGACCTGGACGAGGCCGAGTCGCTCGCCAGCGAGTCCACCGCCGAACCGCGCGGTCACCTCAAGCTGCTGGTACCCCCTGCGCTGGCGGTACACCAGCTGGCCAAGCACCTGCCACGCTTCCACAAGCAGTACCCGCAAGTGACGGTGGAGTTGCACTCGCCGGGTCCGGTCGAGACGCTGGACGAGGCTTACGACCTCACGCTGCTGTCGAGCCGCCTGCCACTGTCGGGCGAGTTTGTCGCCCGCCGGCTGGCGCGCACCGAGGTGGTGTTGTGCGCCTCACCCGAGTACCTGGACCGGCGCGGCCGGCCGACCCATCCCGATGAGTTGATGCAGCACGACACCCTGCTGCCGCCGATCAGCAGCTTGCAGCGCGGCATCACTTTCGTGGCCGGCCCGCTGGGCCGAGATACCCAGCCCGACGCGGCGCAGGGCCTGGGCCAGTCCAGCGAGCCGGCCGGCAGGTCTGTCACCCTGGTGCCGGGGCGGCCGGTGCTGTCGACCAGCCATATCGACACCAGCTACGCCGCCGCGCTGCACGGCCTGGGCGTGGCGGGCTTGCCGTCCTACGTGCTGGAGGACGCGCTGCTGGAACATGCGCTGGAGCGGGTGCTGCCGGCCTGGCGGCTGTTTTCGCTGGACCTGTGGGTGGCGCTGCCCACCCGCAAGCACCTGCCGGCGCGCACGCGGGCGATGATCGACTTTCTGGTGCAGGTGTTTGGCGGTGAAGACCGCGACCCCTGGCTGGCCGCTGCGGGCTGCGAGACCCAGGCTTGGCAGCCCTGCGCGGTGGCGCCGCCGCCTGGCCAAGCGATCCCGCCGGCGCGGGCGCCGGTCACATCGGCGGCGTGAAGCCGTCGCGCCCGGCCATCGCCCGGAGTGCGGTGGGTACGCCGTTGCGCAGCTGTGCGGTCACCAGCAGCTTGGCGCAAGGAACCAGCAAGCTGCGGTCCGCTGGCTTGAAGGTGACCACCGGCGCCCCGGCAGGCACGTTCAAGGTTTTTTCGCCGTCCTTGTAGCGCAGCGTCAGCGTGCGGCCCTGGGCCTGGGCCACCACATCGGCCACAGTGGCATTGGTCATCGTGCTGCCGGGCTGCAAGTCCCAGGGGTAGTGGCCCTCACCCGAACCTCGCGCCGCTTCCGGGAAGACCAGCACCTCCAGCGCCAGCAGATGGCCATCGGCGGACGGCATTGCCGCCGCGCCGACAAAGCTGCCGGGCTGGATCGCGGTCAGGGCGATCGGCAAGACCTCGCTGACGCTGAAGCTGTCGGCCAGTGCCAGGCGCAAGACCTCTCCGCTGCGCTCCGCCAGCACCAGCGTGCTGCCGTCAAACGACTGCAACGTGCCGCGCAGGCGCTGGGTGGCAGGCTGGGCTGCCGCCGGGGCGGTGGCCGACGCGGCTGGCGCGGCGGGCGGGGCGGTCTGCGCCCCGGTGGCGGTCGCCACCAGTGCGAGGGCGAGGCAGGACAGGACAGCAGACGACCGATGCAACATGGGCAAAACCTCCGGATTCATGACGGGCCGGCGGCGCCGTCCCCAGCACGCGTTGTACCGCGCCATCGGTGCCAGCCGTGCGGCTGGGGGCTTGCCCAGGGCCCGACTAGCGCATCGAGAACGCCGTGGTCGTCAGCGCGCCGGTCATCGGCTCGATCAGCGCCACCAGTGGTTTGAGGTCGCGGTAGCGCAACGCCACCTTGGTGACGTAGCCAAAAAAGCGCGGCAGGTCGGCGCTGTAGGCCGCCTTGCCATCGCGGTGCTTGAGGCGGCAGAAGATGCCCAGCACCTTGAGGTGGCGCTGCAGCCCCATCCACTCCAGCGCGCGCCAGGTCTCGCCAAAGTCGGCCGCCATGGCGTGCTCGCCCAGGATGCCGGCAGCGCGCGCCTGCTGCCACCAGCGCGCCGCCCAGTCAATCTCCTGCGCTTCATCCCAGCTCAAGAAGGCATCCCGCAGCAGTGAGGCGATGTCGTAGGTCACCGGCCCGCGCACGGCATCCTGAAAGTCCAGAATGCCCGGGTTGGGCTCGGCGAGCATCAGGTTGCGCGGCATCCAGTCGCGGTGCACCGGCACCTGGGGCTGGGCCAGCGCACTGGCCACCAGCCCGTCACAGACCCGCTGCCAGGTGGCCGTCTGGGCCGGCGTCCAGCTGAGGCCGTACTCGCGGCCCACGCACCATTCAGGAAACAGCGCCAGCTCGCGCCGCAGCAGGGCATCGTCGTACAACGGCAGCCCGCTGCCGTCGAGCCGCTGCGCAAACTGCACCAGCGCGCCCAGCGCGCTGCGCATCAGCCGGTCGGCCTCGGCTGGCCCGGCGTTTTGCAGCGCACGCAGGTACAGGCGGTCGCCCAGGTCGGCCAGCAGCACAAAGCCGTGCTCGGCATCCACCGCCATCACCTCGGGCGCATGCAGGCCGGCCGCCCGGATACGCCCGGCCAGGTCCACAAAAGGGCCGACCTGCTCTTGCGGTGGCGGCGCGTCCATCACGATGAAGCTGCGCCCGCCTGCACCCGTCAGCCGCAGGTAGCGCCGGAAGCTGGCGTCGGCCGAGGCTGGCGCCAGGCTGGCCAGGTCGAGCTGCCGGGCCTGCGCCAAGGGCGTGATCCAGCGCCGGAAGGCCGCTTCGCGGGCGGCGTCAGGCCAAGTGATGGGCGGCAGGGCAGAGGTCATGGGCACAGGTTGGGGCCCTTTCGCGCGGCGGCCGGGGCAGCGCCGCCCAGGGAGCAGGGCTCATGGATAATCTGAAGATTCTACGAACCGCGTCTGGGGCCGGCCCCCGCACCCACCCCACCGCCGTGTCTGCCGCCCCCCGTGTTGCCGTTTGCCCGTCCGGCCCAGCCCTTGGTGCGCCGCCCCGGGCCGGGCGCGGGCGCGGGCAGGTTGGTCCCAGCCCGGCGCTGCCGCGAGCCCTGGCCCTGCTGGCAGTCTGGACCGCGCCGCTGGCCGGCGCGGCGGGGCCTGCAGACGCCAGCCAGCCCCCTGCGGCCGGCGCCGTAGCCGTTGCGACCGCGCTGGTCTTGCAACCGAGCACCGGCCTGACACCGATCCGGTCCGGAGACGCCGCCAGCCAACGCCCGATGGTGCTGCGAGCCAAAACCTTGCAAGTTCGGCCCGACCTGGATGCGGTGGCCGACGGCGAAGTGGAGTTCCGGCGCGCTGGCACGGTGATCCAGGCCGATCACTTCCGCTACGACAGCGCAGACGACCGGGCCAGCGCACGCGGCGCGGTGGTGGTCGAGCGCGATGGCGTGCGCTACAGCGGCCCGGAACTGCAGCTGCAGGTGCAGCGCTTCGCGGGTTTTTTTCTGCAACCTGATTTTGAGTTCAGCCGGCTGGGTGCGGGTGGGCACGCCGATCGCATCGACTTTCTCGACAGCTCGCGGCTGAGCGCCGAGCGTTTGATCTACACCAGCTGCCCGCGCGAGGGCGGCGCCGAGCCCGACTGGCTGCTGCGCAGCGACCGCATCCGGCTCGATTTCAGCACCAACGAGGGCGTGGCCGAAGGCGCGGTGCTGCAGTTCCTGGGCCTGCCCATCCTCGGCCTGCCGGTGCTGAGTTTTCCGCTCAGCGATGACCGCAAGAGCGGCTGGCTGCCACCCACCGTGGTGCCGCTCGACAGCCGCAACGGCTTCACGCTGGCCGTGCCGTACTACTGGAACATCGCGCCCAACCGCGACGCCACCCTGACCCCGAGCGTGTTGACCCGGCGCGGGTTGGCGCTCGACAGCGAGTTTCGTTACCTGGAGTCCCAACACAGCGGCCGGGTGCGGCTGAACTGGCTGCCGCTGGACCGCGTCACCAGCAGCGCCCGCTATGCCTGGGAGTTTGACAACGAGGGCCGGCTGGCGGGCCAGCCGGGCGACGGCCTGGGCTACAGCGCGCACTGGCGCCAGGTCTCGGACGACGCCTACTGGAAGGACTTTCCCCGTGCCATGTCCGGCTCGACGGTGCCGCGCTTGCTGGCGCAGGACCTGGGCATCGAGCGCGAGTCACCCACCGCCATTGGGCTGCTCACGTCCTACGCCCGCATCCAGCGCTGGCAGGTGCTGCAGACCGGCTCCGGCAGCGATTTGATCGTCGCGCCCTACCAGCGCAGCCCGCAGCTCGGCTTGCGCCTGCTGCCAGCGCTGGGCGGCGGCTTGCGCGGCACGCTCGAGACCGAGCTCAACCAGTTCACCCGGCCCGACGGCTCGGCCCGCGCCGCGCTGCCGACCGGCTGGCGCTGGCATGCGGCGGGCCAGATCAGCCGGCCTTTTTCGCAGTGGGGCGGCTGGGTCACGCCCAGGCTGAGCTTCAACGCGGCGGCCTACCAGACCGACGGCCTTGGCGCGCTGGGCAGCACCCGCGCCGCCCGGCTCATCCCGACCGCCAGCCTGGACGCAGGGCAGGTGTACGAGCGGCAGATGAGCTGGTTCGGGCGCGACCAGCGCCAAACGCTGGAGCCCCGGTTGCTCTACGTCAACACGCCCTACCGCAACCAGGCGGCGCTGCCGAACTACGACTCGGCCGAACGCGACTTCAGTGTCGTCTCGATCTACGCCGAAAACGCCTTCTCGGGCATCGACCGGGTGTCGGACGGCCACCAGATCACCGCTGGCGTCACGACCCGGCTGGTCGATGCCCAGACCGGGGCCGAGACCCTGCACCTGGCCGTTGCCGAGCGCATCCGGCTGCGCGACCAGCGCGTGGTGCTGAGCGGTGCCACGCTGGACCAGCGCTTCTCCGACGTGCTGGTTGAAGCCGGCAGCTCGGTCTTTCGACCCTGGGCGCTGGACGCCGCACTGCAATACAACCCGGACAGCCGCCAGCTCGTGCGCTCGATCGTCGGCGTGCGCTACACGCCCGGCCCGTTTCGCACCCTCAGCGCCCGCTACCGGCTTACCCGGGGCTTGTCCGAACAGGTCGAGCTGGGCTGGCAGTGGCCGGTCTACCAGGGCGCCGCCCGGCCGGTAGGCGGCGCGGGGGGCTGCGGCGGCACGCTGTACGCGGTGGGACGGCTCAACTACAGCCTCAAGGACAGCCGCGCCACCGACTCCACCGCGGGTGTCGAGTACGACACCGGTTGCTGGATCGGCCGGGTGGTGGCCGAGCGGGTCTCGACCGGGCGGTCTGAAGCCACCACCCGATTGCTGCTCCAGCTTGAGCTGGTGGGGCTCTCGAAGCTGGGCGCCAACCCCTTGCAGGCGTTGAAGGACAATATCCCTGGCTACCGCCTGCTGCGCGAGCCCGGCAGCACCCCGTACCCCAACCCCGAGCCATGACCCAAAACTCCAAACCCGCTTGCCTGCGCGCCGCCGCACTGGTTGCCGTCGCGGCGCTCAGCCTGGGGCTGGCGGGGGCGGCCCAGGCCCAGGCTGAGCGTCTCACCCGCAATGGCGACTTCATCGTCGCCGTGGTCAACACCGAAGCGGTGACCGCGGTGGAGGTGGCGCAGCGCGTCGAGCGCCTGGCCGCTGAAGCCAAGCGCGCTGGCGGGCCGCAGCCCGCGGCCGACCTGCTGCGCCAGCAGGTGCTTGATTCGCTGATCGATGAGCGGGTGCAGGTCACCTTTGCCCGCGAGGTCGGTCAAAAGGTGGACGACGCCGACATCGACCGTGCCGTGGCCAACGTGGCGGCGCAAAACCAGCTCACCGTGCCGCAGTTGCGCGACAGGCTCAAGACCGAAGGCATGGAAATGCCGCGCTTTCGCAGCAACTTGCGCGACCAGCTGATGCTGGAGAAGGTGCGTGAACGCGAGGTCAATACCCGCATTCGCGTCACGGACGCCGACATCGACAAGCTGCTTGAAGACCACCGCGCCAAAACCGTGATCGAGGTCCAGCTGAACCTGGCGCAGATCCTGGTGACAGTACCCGAGGGCGCCAGCGCCGAAGTGCTGGCCCAGCGCCAGGCCCGTGCCGAGCAGGCGCTGGCGCGGGTGCGCGGCGGTGAGGACTTCAGCGCGGTGGCGCGCGATCTCAGTGAAGATGGCAACCGCCAGGCTGGCGGCGAGATCGGCATGCGGCCGGTGGGCCGGTTGCCCGACCTGTTTGTCGAGGCCGCGCGTGAGCTGGCGCCGGGCCAGGTGGCGGCCCAGCCGCTGCGCAGCGCGGCCGGCTTCCACATCCTCAAGCTGTTGGACCGCCGCCAGACCGATCCCTTCCAGATCACGCAAACCCATGCGCGCCACATCCTGCTGCGCTCAACCGACCGGGCCCAGTCGGCGGCGGTGCAGCGCCGGATGGAGGAGCTCAAACGCCAGATCGAACGGGGCGACAAGCGCTTCGACGAGGTCGCGCGGGAGGTCTCCGAGGACGGCTCGGCGCCCGGCGGTGGTGACCTGGGCTGGGCCTCGCCCGGCCAGTTTGTGCCCGAGTTCGAGGAGGCCATGGCCCAGCTCGCGCCGGGCGGCATTTCACCCCCGGTGGTCTCGCGATTTGGTGTCCACCTGATCCAGGTGATTGAGCGCCGCAGCATCACGCCCGACCCCAAGGAGACCCGCGAGCAAGCCCGCAACCAGCTTCGCGAGACCAAGTTCGAGCAGGCCTACACCGACTGGGCCAAGGAATTGCGCCTGCGCGCCTACATCGAGCTGCGCGAGCCGCCGCTTTGATGGATTGGGCCCCCAAGACGCCTCCGGCGTCGCCCCCCCAGGGGGGAGGCGGTCCGCTGGGTGAGCTGAGACCGGCGCTGACCGCGGCCGCCATTGCGCCTGTTGCGTCAACTCGCTCATGAGCCACATCGCGCGCAAGCGATTTGGTCAGCATTTCCTGGTGGATCATGGCGTGATTGACGCCATCGTGCGGGCGATTGCGCCCAAGCCGGGGGAGTTGCTGGTCGAGATCGGGCCCGGCCTGGGCGCGCTGACTCAGCCGGTGCTCGAGCGCTGTGGCGCACTCACCGTGGTCGAGCTTGACCGCGACCTGGCGGCGCGCTGGCGCCAGCGCGAGGGCGTCAGCGTGATCGAGGCCGATGCCTTGAAGGTCGACTTCGGCGCGCTGGCGCAGGTGGGGGGGCAAAAACTGCGCCTGATCGGCAACCTGCCCTACAACATCTCCACCCCTTTGCTGTTCCACCTGCTGACCGTGGCACCGCAAGTGCTGGACCAGCATTTCATGCTGCAAAAAGAGGTGGTGGACCGCATGGCTGCCGCGCCGGGCTGCAAGGACTTTGGCCGCCTGACCGTGATGCTGCAGTGGCGTTACCGCATAGAGGCTTTGTTTGATGTGGCACCCACCGCGTTTGATCCGCCGCCCCGGGTGCAGTCAGCCATCGTCCGGATGCGCCCGCTGGCCCAGCCTCCGGTGCTGGACGAGGCCCAGCTGCAGGCCCTGGTGGCGCTGGCGTTCTCCCAGCGCCGCAAGCTGTTGCGCCACACCCTGGGCCGCTGGCTGGACGGGCAGGGTTTTGGCGGCATTTTCGACGTGCAGCGCCGAGCCGAAGAGGTGCCGGTGGCCGAATACGTGGCCCTGGCACAGGCCGTCAGCGCAGCCCCGGCCAGCCCTGCGGCCGACAAAGCGCTAGCCGGCTGAATCCAGCAGCCGGATCAAAAAAGCGCCCAGCAGGGCGCTTTTTCTCCGCCGAGCGGACCGACCGGCCTCAACCGAAGCCCGTCAGGCGGCGTTGAGCCACATGGCGGTATCGAACGCGCTGCTCATCATCGGCATGTTCATGCCGAAGTTGGGGTTGATGCCACTCTTGGGCACGGTCTTGGCGGGTGGCTTTTCGGGCACCGGCGGCGCCTCGTTGACACGCTCCCAGGCGCTGACCTCGGCGCTGCGGGCCACCGCAAACGAGTAGAAACAGCGGAACGGAATGCGGCGCTCGGCCCAAAAATCTGCCGTGTCGCGGAACACGTCGAGCAACTGCTCGCGCGCTTCACGGTCGAACTTGCTGCTGTCGGGCACCTGCTCAAGCACCACCACAAAGCCCGGCTGGCTGCCGGAGCGGTGCACCAGGTCGGTCATGCAGTCGAACAAGGCGTCCATGTTCTTGCCGAAATGCGCCGGAAACAAAAACGACTCGGCGATCTTGTCCAGCACATCCTGCTTGGTCTGCGCCTCGGTGAGGTTGGCATACAGAAAATGCTGGCCCGCGCCTTCGGCGGCCGCCATCAGGTCTTCAACGCGGTACGCGCGAATTGCCTGCACGATATTGGGACGGACGGTTTGCAGTTGCATGGTCACGTTCCTCCAGAGTCAAAAGTACGGTTCCGAATCATTCGACGTTCACGGCGCGATGGCTTTAAAACTCGCGTAGTGATCGGCGGTGTAAAAACAGGCCTCAGGTTGTGCGGGGCGTGCGCCGCCACAAACAATGCGCCGCGCCCCACGGTTGCGCGTGCCCGGTGTTGGCACGGTGTACTCGCGGTAAAAACCGCGCTCACGCCGTGGCAGCACCCGCTCGTAATTGCCAAAGACCACGCCGTCCCTGGACGAGGGGAACGGGCCGCCGGCATGTATCAAGCGCTGGGTTTGCTGGGCCTCAGGCGGTAGCACCGACAGCGCCACCGACCCCAACGACCCTGCCGCATCAACCGGCCCCCTGGCTTGCACCAAGTTGCCCGCCAGCAGCAGTCCGACCACCATCGACCCGACTGCGAGCTTGCGCCAAGCATGCCGAATCGCTGAGTGCTCTAACTTAACCACTGGTTTACCCTGAAATCTGAACCACCGATGTTACCGGAACCCCCCCAAAAACTCAAGCGTTTGCCTCATATTTGGGCAGAACCGAAAGAACGTTTGTGAGCGCTTACATACGCTTAAAGGCACAAATAAAGCCAATTGATGCTGATCAAGCATGCGCCGCTGCCTGTTGCCTTGGTCGTTCGCCCTGGTGACAGGCAGGTAAAGCCGGGGCAAAACAGCTCGCGGGACGGCGACGGCCTTGCGCTGCGGAGCCTGGCCGTGGCGGCTGACTGGCTGATGAGCCAAAAACCTGCGCCGCCCCCGGGTCCATCGTGCCCGCGCGCTATCGAATGTCCTGAGTCTTGCGCTGTCAGCTTTCAGTCAGAATCCGCCCAGTCCTGGAGTGATCTGATGCACAAGATTTGGCTCAAGCAATACCCTGCTGGCGTGCCAGCCGAGGTCCGAACCGATGTCTACCCATCGCTGGTGGCGTTGATCGACGAGAGCTTTCGCAAGTACCGGGACCTTCCGGCCTACCGCTTCATGGGCCGGGCGTTCACATTTGGCGAGATTGATGACGCCTCGCGGGCGCTGGCCGCCTGGCTGCAGGGTCAGGGCCTGGTGCGCGGCGACCGGGTGGCGATCATGCTGCCCAATGTGCCGCAGTACCCGGTGGCAGTGGCCGCCATCCTGCGGGCCGGGCTGGTGGTGGTCAATGTCAACCCGCTCTACACCCCGCGCGAACTGGAGCACCAGCTCAAGGACTCCGGCGCCAAGGCCATCGTCGTGATGGAAAATTTTGCCGGCACGCTGGCCCAGGTGATCGATCAGGTGCCCAGCAAGACCGTGCTGCTGGCAGCGATGGGCGACATGCTGGGCCTGCTCAAGGGCAGCCTGGTCAACCATGTGGTGCGGCGCGTCAAGAAGCTGGTGCCTGCGTTTGTGTTGCCGGCCAACGTCAACAGCGGCCGGTTCAACGACGCCATTGCCAAAGGCCGGCGCATGAGCCTGGCGCCCGCCAAGCTCGGCCCCGACGACATCGCCGTGCTGCAGTACACCGGCGGCACCACCGGTGTCAGCAAGGGTGCGGTGCTGCTACACAAGAACCTGGTGGCCAACATCCTGCAAGCCGAGGCCTGGTACCAGCCGGCCCTCAAGAAGATACCGTCGGGCGTCCAGATCGTCACGGTCTGCGCCTTGCCGCTCTACCACATCTTCGGCTTCAACACGAACATGATGCTGGGCCTGCGCATGGGCGGCTGCAACCTCCTGATTGCCAACCCGCGCGACTTGGCCGCGGTGTTCAAGGACCTGGCGGCCCAGCCGTTCCACAGCTTTCCGGCGGTCAACACGCTGTTTGCTGCAATGGCCAACCATCCCGACTTCGACAGCGTCGACTGGAGCCAGTTGAAGATTTCGGTGGGCGGCGGCATGGCGGTCACCCAAGGCACGGCGCGGCTGTGGCTGGAGAAAACCGGCTGCCCGATCTGCGAGGGCTATGGCCTGTCCGAGACCAGCCCGTCGGCCACCTGCAACCCAGTCGACAACACGGCGTACACGGGTACCATTGGTTTGCCCATGCCCAATACCGAACTCATCTTGCTGGACGACGACGGCCTCGAAGTGCCACAGGGCAGTGCGGGCGAAATCGCCATCCGCGGGCCGCAAGTGATGGCGGGATACTGGCAGCGGCCCGACGAGACCGCCAAGGTCATGACGGCCGACGCCTTCTTCCGCACCGGCGACATCGGCGTGATGGATGAGCGCGGTTATTTCCGCATCGTTGACCGCAAAAAAGACATGATTCTGGTCTCGGGTTTCAACGTCTACCCCAACGAGGTCGAAGACGTGCTGTCGCAACTGCCCGGCGTGCTGGAGTGCGCAGCCGTGGGCATCGCCGATGAAAAAGCCGGCGAAGCCGTCAAGGTGGTGATCGTCAAGAAAAACCCGGCGCTGACCGAAGCCGAGGTGCGCGCCTGGTGCGAGGCCAACCTGACCGGTTACAAGCGGCCCAAGGTGGTGGAGTTCCGAGACGACCTGCCCAAGTCCACCGTGGGCAAGATCTTGCGCCGTGAGTTGCGTGAGGTCCGGCGATGACTGACAACGACCCGATCGCTGCCGCAGAGATGGCCCCCTGGCTGGGCCTGGCACTGGGCAAGACCGAGGCCGGCAGGCGCGAGATCACCGAGCGCGCGTTGCCGCTGTCGCGCTCGGCACGCAACCTGTTGTTCAGCATCGATACCCAGCGCAGTGCTGGCCAATGGTTGGAGCTGGTGCGCGGCAGCGGGCCCGCCGAATTGCGCCAACTGCTGGCCGCCGGCCTGATCAAACCAGCAGCCGGGGGCTCAGCCACCGCTGCGGCCGGGCCCCTCTTGGCGGCCGCCGCCACCGCCGCAACATCGACAAACACACCGGCTGCGGAGGCTGCAGAAGTTGGGGCTCCAATCGCCCGCGCGCGCCTCAGCCTGGGCGAGGCGCTGCAAGCGCAGAGTTACCGCTTGCTCTATGACCGGCTCACCGCAGAAGCCCGCCAGCAGCTCGGCCTGATCAAGGGCTACAAGCTGATCCTCGACATCGAGAAATGCGCTGGCTCGCCCGAATTGCGCATCTTGGCGCTGCATTTCGTCGATCAAGTTCGGCAGGCCAAGGGCGATGCAGAAGCGCGCGCGCTGGCACAGCGCCTGGTCAGCCCGGGTTGAACGTCGGGCCGACCCTCGCCGGGTCACTGTCACGCCCATCCAGCGGCCCCATCCCTGAGCCGTCCCACCGATCCCCCGTCTGGCCTGGCGCTCTGGCGCCCGTGATCCACGACCTCCACGCCAGCGCGCCATGTCCGCACGATTCCACATCGATCTTGAGTTGAGCCCGGGCGCCTCGCTGGTACTGCCCGCCAACGCCAGCCGGCATGTTCAAGTGCTGCGCTTGCAACCGGGCGCGCCGATCACGCTGTTTGACGGCCTGGGCGGCGAGTGGGCCGCCGAGGTGCTGGAGATGGGACGCAAAAGTGTCACGGTGCGGCTGCTGTCACACGCCCCCATCGAGCGTGAAGCCGGCTGCCGTGTCACGCTGGCGCCCGGCATGCCCGCCAACGAGCGCATGGACGCGCTGGTGGAGAAGGCCACCGAGCTGGGCGTGGCGGCGGTGGTACCGCTGGTCTGCGAACGTTCGGTGCTGCGGGTGGCGGGCGAGCGCGCCGACCGCAAGGCCCTGCACTGGCAGGCGGTTGCTGTGGCGGCCTGCGAGCAAAGTGGCCGCAACCGCGTACCCAGCATCTGCCCTCCGCAGGCCTTGCGGCACTGGCTGTCGACGCTGCCATTGCCGCCGGCGCCGGGCACCGCGATGCCCGCCGAATCGAACCCCGGCTTGCGTCTGCTGCTGAGCCTCGCGCCTGGCGCAGCGCCGCTGGCGCAGGTGCTGGCCGAGTCCCTGGGCGTGGCGGGCCCCTGCGCCATCACGCTGCTGAGCGGCCCCGAGGGCGGGCTGAGCGATGCCGAGACCACAGCAGCCCTGGCCTGCGGTTTTGTGCCGGTGTCGCTGGGCCCGCGGGTATTGCGCGCGGACACCGCGCCGCTGGCCGCATTGGCGCTGGTCTCGGCCCTTGCCACCGGCCTTGCACCGAACGCCGCCGGGTTGACCTGCTTCGCCCCGAACCTGACCACCCACCCGACCCCACCATGAACCCACGCCTGCTGCTGCTGACCCTGTGCCAGGGCTTGTTGATGGTCAACAACGTGGTGTTCATCGCCGTCAACGGCCTGGTGGGCCTGGCACTGGCCCCGGTAGCGTGGATGGCCACCTTGCCGATCACCGCCTACGTCGCGGGTGGCGCACTGGCCACCGGCCTGGTGGCGCGCCACCAGCAGCGCTGGGGCCGGCAACGTAGCTTCCAGCTGGGGTTGCTGGTGGCCATTGCCAGTGCCGGTGTCTGCGCGTGGGCGGCATTGACCCGCAACTTCTGGCTGCTGACCGCCGCCACCCTGGTGGCCGGCTACTACAACGCCAATGGCTCCTTGTACCGGTTCGCGGCGGCCGAGTTGGTCAAGCCCGAGTTCAAGGAGCGCGCCATCTCCTGGGTGCTGGCCGGCGGCATCATCGGCGGTGTGGTCGGACCCAACCTGGCGAGCTGGAGCCGCACCGCGTTGGAGGTGCCGTTTGCCGGCGCCTACCTCGGGCTGATGGCTGTGGCCGCCCTCAGCCTGGGGCTGATGGGCTTGATCCCGTTTCCGCCCTTGGCCGGGCAGGGCGGCAGCGGCGCTCAGGGCCGGCCGCTGGCTGAAATCGTACGCCAGCCGGTGTTCATCATCGCAGCGGCGGGTTGCGCCATCGGCTACGGCGTGATGAACCTGCTGATGGCCGCCACGCCGATTGCGATGGCGCAGTGCAGCCACCCGTTTTCGGCCGCAGCGCTGGTGCTGGAATGGCATGTGCTGGGCATGTACGTGCCGAGCTTTTTCACCGGCCGGCTGATCAAGCGCTTTGGCGTGCTGCCGATCATGTGCACCGGGCTGGCGCTCAACATCGCCTGCGTCGCGTTTGCGCTCAGTGGCAACGATGTGATGCATTTTCTGGGCGCATTGACCGTGTTGGGCGTGGGCTGGAACTTTCTCTACATCGGCGGCAGCACCCTGGCCACCGAAACCTGGCGACCCGAGGAGAAAACCCGGGCCCAGGCCGCACTCGATTTTTGCGTCTACGCCACGATGACGCTGACCTCGTTCTCATCGGGTGCGCTGGTCACCACCGGCGGCTGGACTGCGATGAACCTGGGCAGCCTGCTGCCGATCGGCCTGCTGGCGGCCGCTCTGCTGTGGCTGGCCCGGCTGCAGCACAGGCCTGCGTTGGCCTGATTCTGGGCAGAGCCGCCGGATCTCGGCAGGCACAATCAAGCGCATCACAACGCTTGGGGCGACAGATCATGGGACTTCTTGACTCGGTTTTGGGCGGCGCCCTGGGCGCCATCACGGGCGGTGGGCAGGGCGGGTCGGGTGCGGCCGGCGGCGCGATGCTGATACAGGTGCTGGGCGGGCTGCTCAGCGGCCAGGGCGGCGGTGGCGGTGGCCTGGGCGGGCTGTTGCAGCAATTGCAGCGGGGCGGTCTGGGTGAGGCCGTGAAGTCCTGGGTGTCGTCCGGTCACAATCTGCCGATATCGGCCGAGCAGCTGCAAGCGGCGCTGGGCAGTGACCAGGTGAGCGCGATGGCGCAGCAAGCCGGCCTCTCGCAAGACGATTTGATGGGCAAACTGGCTCAGATGCTGCCGCAAGCGGTAGACCACCTGACACCCAACGGTGAACTGCCGGCTGAGGGCGGCCAGCAGGCCGACCTTGGCGCATCGCTGGGCGGCCTGTTTGGCAACTTTCTCAAAAACTAGCCCGGCGCCAACCGGGCTGGGCTGAGCGCCGGCCCCGGCCGCTCCTGCTTGCCGATCAGCCCTGCTCAGGCCGGTTGCGGGCCGACCCGGCCACCAGCTCGAAGCGGAACAAGCGGCATTCGATTGCGCCGTTCCACATCGGCACGCGCCGGCTTTCTTTCAAGCGCAGGGCTTGCGGCAGCTTCATGTCGGGGCTCAGCACCCAGGCGGTCCAGCCGGCGTAGTGCTGCTTCCAGTGGCTGGCAAGCTGGCTGAAAAACTCGGCCGACCCGGCACCACCCTCAAAGCCCTCACGCGCAACATGCGCCGGGCGCGCCGCAGCCGAGGCTGGCCGCGCGCCCGTCTGCCCGTTGCCACGCCCTAGCGGCGCGATGCGCTCACCGTAGGGTGGGTTGATGACCATCAGGCCCTGGGCGGCGGGCGGCAGGCGCTGCAGCGCGTCGGCGGTCTTGAACTCGATCGCCTTGGCCACGCCGGCACGCTCGGCATTGCGCTGGGCAAAATCGACCATCCGGAACGACACATCACCCGCGTAGAGGGCCACGGCCGGCGCATGCTGTCGGCCGCGTGCGGCGTCTTTCAGGCGCGACCAGCTGTTCTGGTGCCGGTGAAACGGCAGCATCTTCTCGAACGCAAAACGCCGGGCCAGGCCTGGTGCGATGCCGCAGGCAATCTGGGCCGCCTCGATGGCGATGGTGCCGGCACCGCAGCAGGGGTCGAACAGCGGGCCGTCTTCGGCCCGGCCCAGCCAGCCGGCTGCGGCCAGCATCGTGGCGGCCAGGGTTTCCTTGAGCGGTGCGTCGCCCTTGAGGCCCTGCGCATCGCGCCAGCCGCGCTTGAACAAGGCTTCGCCCGAGGTATCGGCGTACAGCGTGGCGTGGGTGGGCGAGAGGTGCAGCGTCAACGGCAGATCGGGAAACTTGGTGTCGATGCTGGGCCGCTCGCCGGTGGCTTCACGCAGCACATCACACACCGCGTCCTTGACCCGCAGGGTCGCAAAATTGAGGCTTTGCAGCGGCGAGCGCTGGGCCGTGGTGTCAATCCGAAAGGTCTGGGCATTGCTGATCCACTCCACCCAGGGCACCGTGCGCGCCAGGGCGTAGAGGTCGTACTCCTGTGCGTACGGCCCGTAAGCCAGCGGCCACAGCACCCGCTGGGCAAGCCGGCTCTCCAGGTTCAGGCGCATCGCCACAACGGCGTCACCCATCACCTGCACACCGCCCCGGTCCAGTTGCACCGGCGTCTCGGCGCCCAGGATTCGGCCTATCTCCTCGCCCAGCAAGGCCTCGGCACCGGCCGCGCAAGGCAGAAACAAGGCCACCGGCTGCTCGCCCACGGTCGATTTGCGCTGGGTAGCCGGCGTTGTGCCGGTTGCTTGTGCTGGCGCTGCGGTGTTGTCGACTGAACTCATAGCGCCTTGCGCAGGTTGGCAGGCGCGATTTTCAAGGCCTCGCGGTACTTGGCCACGGTGCGCCGCGCCACGGTGATGCCTTGCTCGCCCAGCATGTCCGAGAGCTGGCTGTCCGACAGCGGCTTTTCCAGCGCCTCCGAGCCCACCAGTTGCTTGATCAGCGCACGCACCGCCGTGCTGCTGGCGTTGCCACCGGCGTCGGTGTTGAGCGAAGAGCCGAAAAAGTACTTCAGCTCGAAAGTGCCGTAAGGCGTGTTCATGTATTTGGCCGTGGTCACCCGCGAGATAGTGCTCTCGTGCAGGCCCAGCTCGTCGGCAATCTCGCGCAGCACCAACGGCTTCATCGCGATCTCGCCGTGGCTGAAAAAGCCTTTCTGCCGCTCGACGATGGCCTGGCTGACCCGCAGGATGGTGTCGAAGCGCTGCAGGATGTTCTTCATGAACCAGCGGGCCTCTTGCAGCCGAGCCGACAGGCCGGCGGCGCTGCCATTGCGCTGGCCCCGGATGGCCTGGGCGTACAGGTCGTTGATGCGCAGCTTGGGCATCACATCGGGGTTGAGCGTGGCCTTGAAGCCCCGACCCGACTTGACCACCATCACGTCGGGCACCACGATGTTAGCCTCGGTACGGGTGAAGGGCCGGCCGGGCTTGGGCTCGCAAACCACGATCAAGGCCTGCGCGGCACGCAGCAGGTCTTCGTCGGCGCCGGTGGCCAGCACCAGCTTTTTCATGTCCTTGCGGGCCAGCAGTTCCAAATGGCTGCAGACCTTGATCGCCACCGATTTGGCCGGACAGTCGGCCAGCTCGCGCAGTTGCAACACGATGCACTCGCCCAGGTTGGCAGCGCCCACGCCGGTGGGCTCCAGGCTTTGCAGCCATTTCAGCGCGCAGCGCAGCCGGTCGGCCAGTTCTTCTCGCGCCTCAGCGCTTTCTGCGCCGTCAAGGCCCATGCCCAGGGCCAGTTTCTCAGCAATTTCTTCGAGGGTGTCGGCCAGGTAGCCATCCTCGTTGAGCGACTCGATCAGCACCATCACCGCCGCTGCGTCCTCGGGCGACAGACGCATGCCCAGCATTTGGCGCCGCAGATGCTCTTGCAGCGTCGGGCCGCTGTCGCCCGATTCGGTGGGTTCGCGGTCATCGTCACCACCCGCCGATGCGCTGCCCGAGCTCGGCAGCTCCCGGATGCCGTCAAAGTCATCGCGCTCGGTGCCGTTCTCCCAATCGTCGCGCTCGGTGCTGCCGAATTCGGCGGCGTCCACACCGGCCGGCTCGTCGGCGCTGCTGTTGCCGTCGCCACTGTCTTCGCGCTCGGACAGGCTGGCCTTTTCGCGCTCGGCACTCTTGTCGGTCGGGGCCACCACCCGCTCCAGCCCGAACTCCATGGGCGTGTGGTCGTCATCCACATCCAGGAACGGGTTCTGTTCGAGCATCTGCTCGATCTCCTGGTGCAACTCCAGCGTCGAGAGCTGCAACAAGCGGATCGATTGCTGCAACTGGGGCGTCAACGCCAGATGCTGGGAAAGGCGTAGCTGCAGTGAGGGTTTCATGGTCCGCGCCGTCCTGGACTCACATGCGGAAGTTTTCGCCGAGGTAGACCCGGCGGACATCGGCGTTCTGGATGATTTCGGCCGGCGTGCCTTCGGCCAGCACCTGGCCCTCGCTGATGATGTAGGCGCGGTCGCAAATGCCGAGCATTTCGCGCACGTTGTGGTCGGTGATCAGCACGCCGATGCCCCGGCTTTTCAGGAAGCCGATGATGCGTTGGATCTCGATCACCGCAATCGGATCAACGCCGGCGAAGGGCTCGTCGAGCAGGATGAAGCGCGGCTGGGTGGCCAGCGCGCGGGCAATCTCGACCCGCCGCCGCTCGCCGCCCGAGAGCGCCGGCGCCGGCGAGGCGCGCAGCTTGTCGATCGACAGGTCACGCAGCAATTGCTCGAGCAGGCTGTTGATAGCCTCGGGCTTCATGGCCTTGCCATCCGGGCCGGTCTGCAACTCCAGCACGGCGCGGATGTTCTCTTCGACCGTGAGCTTGCGGAAGATCGACGCCTCTTGCGGCAAATAGCTCAAACCCATGCGGGCGCGTTGATGGATCGGCTTGCCCTGCACTGACACGCCGTCGATGCGGATTTCACCTGCATCGGCCCGCACCAGGCCCACCACCATGTAAAACGTGGTGGTCTTGCCCGCACCGTTGGGGCCCAGCAAGCCAACCACCTCACCCGCCCCCACGGCCAAGTGCACGTTTTTGACGACCTGGCGCGAGCCGTAGTGCTTTTGCAGGCCGCTGACCTCGAGGCCTCTTGCCGCCGCGCTGCTGGCTGCAGCGCTGCCAGGCTGATGTGGCGTCTGGAACACCCGCGTCACTGCCGGTTGCCCAGGGTGGGCGAGGTACGCAGGCTGGAGGCCGGGTTGATAGCCGGGTTGACAGCCGGGTTGGCAGCCGGGTTGGCAGCGGAAGACGCTGCATCGGCCGACGCCCGGGGCGCGATGATGGCCCGCACCCGGCCGCTCGGGTTGGCCGCAGAGACGGCGCCGCCGCGCACGTTGAAGGTCTCGGCCACGCTGTCCCAGACGATCAGGCCGCCCGAGATCTC
>JANYKR010000280.1 GCA_025358155.1 Betaproteobacteria bacterium | reverse complement strand
GACGCGGAACGAGCAGCGGTAGGCCACGCCGCCCGGCGCCTTGTTGGTGTAGACGCCCTTGACGCTGCAAAACGCGGCGGGGATGTCGTAGCTGCCGGAGACGATGTGGAACATGCCGGCCGGGTATTTGGTCGGGTCGGCGCAGGCGTCAAAGGCACCGTGGTCGGCCACGACCTTGACGCGCAGGCCGGTGATCTTGCCCTCAGCGGTGGCGGCCAGTTCGCCGTCCATGTGGTAGTCCCGCGCAAAGCCGGTGCTTGAGATGTTCTCGATCCGGTCCTCGACCCATTTCACCGGCTTGCCCAGCACGATGCTGGCGACGATCGCGCACACATAGCCCGGGTAGATCGGCACCTTGTTGCCGAAGCCGCCGCCGATGTCGGGGCTGATGATGCGCACCTTGCTCTCGGGGATGCCTGATAGCAGCGAGACCACGGTGCGCACGATGTGCGGCGCCTGCGAGGTGATGTGGGTGGTCAGCTCGCCGCGGATGGGGTCGAAGTTGGCGACGCAGCCGCAGGTTTCCAGTGGGCAGGGGTGCACGCGCGGGTAGTGCATGTGCTGGCTGACGGTGACCGGCGCGGCGGCGAAGGCCGCGTCGGTGGCGGCTGCATCGCCGGCGTCCCAGGTGAAAATGTGGTTGTGATGGTCACGCGCCCCATGCACGCCGCTGGTCTTGCCGGCCAGGTCGTCTCGCACGACCGGCGCGCCAGGCAGCAGCGCGGCGTAGGGGTCCATCACCACCGGCAGCTCTTCGTACTCGACCACCACCGCCTCGGCCGCGTCGGCGGCGATGTAGCGGTCGTCGGCGATCACGATGCAGACCTCCTGCATCTGGAAATGCACCTTCTCGTCGGCCAGCACCGCCGCCACGTCGCCGGCCAGGGTGGGCATCCAGTGCAGCTTCAGGGGTTTGAGGTCATCGGCCGTCAACACCGCGTGCACGCCGGGGATGGCCAGCGCCGCGCTCTTGTCGATCGACTTGATGCGGGCATGGGCCAGCGGGCTGCGCACGATGTCCATGTGCAGCATGCCGGGCAGCTTGATGTCGTCGACGTAATTGCCCTTGCCCTGGATGAAGCGGGCGTCTTCCTTGCGCAGGCGACTGTCGCCCATGCCTTGCAGCGCGGCGCTGCGTTCGAGCAGGGTGGGATCGGTGGGTGCATTCATGGTCTGTCCTCGCGGTTCAGGCGGCCACGGCGCTGGCAGCGCGCAGCTTGGCAGCGGCGTATTGCACCGCCTTGACGATGTTCTGGTAGCCGGTGCAGCGACACAGGTTGCCGCTCATGCCGGCTCGGATCTCTTCCTCGGTCGGGTCGGGGTTGTCCTGCAGAAACCGCTGGGCCCGCATCAGCATGCCGGGGGTGCAGAAGCCGCATTGCAGGCCGTGCTCCTTGTAAAAACCCTCCTGCACCGCGTGCAGCACGCCGCCCTGGGCCAGGCCTTCCACGGTGCGCACCTCGCTGCCCTCGCACTGCACCGCGAAGTGGGTACAGCTCTTGACCGACTGGCCGTCCACCTCCACGGTGCAGGCGCCGCAGTGGCTGGTCTCGCAGCCGATGTGGGCGCCAGTAAGTTGGCAGTCCTCGCGCAGGAAGTGGATCAGCAGCGTGCGCGGCTCGACGGCTTTCTCGACTGTCTTGCCGTTGACCTGCAGAGTCAGCAGTTGTTTCTTCGCCATGGTGTTTGTCTCCTGGGTCCGGGTCAGCAGCGCGCGGCGGCTTTGACGAGGGCGCGGCGCAGCATCTGCCCGGCCATCGCGGTCTTGTAGGCGCGGTCGCCGCGCAGGTCTTCGGCGGGGTCGCAGATCGCCATCGCGGCGGCGGTGGCCGCGGCGATGTGGGACTCAATCAGCGGCTGGCCCAGCAGCAGGCGCTCGGTGTCGACAGCGCGCAGCGCGGTCGCGCCGACATTGGTCAGCGCGATGCGCACCTGGCTGACCACGCCGCCGTCGAGCCGCAGCACCACGGCCGCCGCGGCGGTGGCCCAGTCGCCGGTCTTGCGCTTGAGCTTCTCGTAGGCCCAGCCGGTGCCGGCGGCCTGGGCCGGCACGCGGATCGCGGTCAGGATCTCGTCCTCGGCCATCGCCGTCATGTACATGCCGAGGCAGAAGTCGGCCGCGGCCACTTGCCGCTCGCCGCCCGGGCCTTGCAACACCAACATCGCGTCGAGCGCGATCGCGATCGCCGGGTGGTCATTGCCCGGATCGCCATGGGCGATGTCGCCGCCGATCGTGCCGCGGTTGCGCACTTGCGGGTCGGCGATCTGGCGCGCGGCTTCAGCCAGCAGCGGCGCCTTGGCCCGCAGCAGCGCGGAGGCGATCAACTCACTCTCGGTGGTCATCGCACCGATCACCAGCGTGTTGCCTTCCTCCCGGATGCCGCGCAGCGCGGGGATGCGGTTCAGGTCGATCAGGTGGCTGGGCGCGGCGAAGCGCAGCTTCATCATCGGCAGCAGGCTGT
>JANYKR010000315.1 GCA_025358155.1 Betaproteobacteria bacterium | reverse complement strand
CAAGCTGACCCGCTACGGCAGGCACTGTAAGCCCGGCCTGAGGTACTCCGTACATTGTCTCAGTCCGGGCTTACAGTACCTGCCTCCGCGGGCGGCTTAGCTCGAACGTTAGCCGTCATCAGGCAACTCTTCCATGAATCCATCGTCCGCGAAATCGCTTGCGCAACTTATACACAACAGTGTCAATTCTCCATCCAAATACAAAATAGTAGAGGCCAAACTAGTCAACGGTGAACTGAGGGATTTTCATCAATGGGCGAATGAAAGACCCTGCAAAGGTGCCTTCCTCGTCGAGAACGAATCCAGCAGTTCACTTTGGGTGGCAATTGTCGACTGGAAGAAGACTGACAACTATTACGTAGCACTCTTTCCACAGTCAAGATCAGGACCAATAGCTGAAATACACGAGTGCTTAGTAGATAACGGTGAATTGACTTTCCGCTGGGTGTACAACCCAACGAAACAAGATGGCAAGAATTCGGAACGCCGCAACTACTTTCAAGAGGTTTTCAAATCTAGAGAGGCTTTCATTTCGGTTCCGACTAGCAGAGATGAACTCGATGACTTCTACAGCGAACTATTTTCACTGGCAGAAAGTAGGAGAAAGGCGGACGATCTAGATCCGAATCGCCCGCCGATTCGAGATGGTTTTCCTGAAGGAAAACTAAAGGAACGGCTTCATCGATCCCGTGAGCGAAACTCTGAAGTCATTCGCCATGCTAAAGAACGAGAAATGGGTCGGGAAGGACGCCTCCGCTGCGCCATTTGCCAGTTCGACTTCCAAGCAATTTATGGTCATGTTGGAGCTGGCTTTATCGAAGCCCACCACACAAAGCCGGTTAGCACTTTGCATCCAGACGGCGAGAAGACAAAGCTGGAGGACATTGTTTTGGTGTGCTCAAATTGCCATCGCATGCTCCATCGTCGTCGGCCATGGCTAGAATTACATCAACTCTCGGCACTGCTCAACGACGGCTAACCATTCGCTCAACCGGACCCATTGCGGCGTGCGGCCAAAAGCCCTCCATTTCATTCTGGTCTTTTAGCCACACACCGCAACGGTCCGGTTAGCTCAAACTACAAGGGCTTCCCCGCCTGTCAAGCGAAACCGAATCGTTGAATCACGTCAGTGATTCAATCTGGGTGGTGCGGGTTGAATAAATGCTCCACCGCGGGCAAAAGCGGAGGCAGTTGATGCGGGATGCGCAGGGTGCGGACGGAAGAAACTACAAGCAGTCACTGTGCAGCGAGGCATGCCTGCTGCGGACCCTGATGGGAGAAGCGCATGAGCGACCCATTCGTTAGCCGAGTTTGGCTGGCCGTTGCCGGCGCGCCAGAGGCTCCTTGAGCTAAACGGTCACTGCCCATGCCGGTCCAACCTGTGCACATCAACGGGTGCCATCACGCGGTGGAGGAAACTGGGCTGCGGCTCAGGGCGGGGCGGCAGCGGGTTGGTGGGAGTAGGTTGGTGGTGGCCTGTGTTCGGTCATGGCTGCGCTCGCGTTCAGGCCGCCAGCTTGAAGGCTTCGCCTTTGGTGAGCACGGCCCAGGCCAGGCGGGCGTTCTTGGCCGCCATGGCCACCACCGCCTTCCAGTAGCCGCGCCGTTGTTCAACGGCCTGCACCCATCGGCTGATGCAGTCGGTCTTGTTCTTGGCCGCGTTGAGCACGGCGCGAGCGCCCATCACCAGCAGGCTGCGCAGGTACGGGTCGCCGGCCTTGGTGATGCGCCCCAGGCGCGCCTTGCCGCCCGAGCTGTACTGACCGGGCACCAGGCCGATCCAGGCCGCAAACTGGCGCCCACAGCTGAACTCTCTGGCATTGCCCACCATGGCCACCAGCGCCGTTGCCGTGGTCTCGCCAATGCCCATCAGTTGCATCAACTGCTGGGCCGGCGTGCTCTGGCGTGCCATGGCATGCACATGCCGGTCGTACTGGGCGATTCGCTCGTCAAGGTGGGCCACCTCGCTGAGCAGGTCGCCAATGACCAGGTTGGCATACCCGGGCAGGTCTTCCAGGTGCTCGCGCGCCTGGCGGCGCACCACCTCGGCCTTCAGCGGCAGCACGATGCCGAACTCGCTGAGCAGGCCGCGGATGCGGTTGATGCAGGCCGTGCGCTCGGCAACGAACCCTTGCCGGGCGCGGTGCACCATCAGCTGGGCCTGCTGGTCCTCGGTCTTGATCGGCACGAAGCGCATGTTCGGGCGCTGCATCGCCTCGCAGATGGCTGCTGCGTCAGCGGCGTCGTTCTTGCCCCGCTTGCCGCTCATGCGGTAGGGCGTCACCAGCTTGGGCGCCATCAGCCGCACGGTGTGGCCGTGGGCCTGAAATTGCCGCGCCCAGTGGTGCGCGCCCGAGCACGCCTCCATGCCGATGATGCCGGGCGGCAACCCCGCAATCAGCGCGTTGAGCTTGCCGCGCGCCACCTTGGGCTGGCGCAACTGCACCACCCCGCCGCCGTTCACGCCGTGCACGGCAAACACGTTCTTGGCCAGATCGATACCGGTGGCAATAATGGTCATGGGTCTTCCCCTTCCAGGTGAGTTGATGAGAGTTCGACCTTCCCATCTTGGCGCTTTTCTGCAGCGCTTCGCATCGCGGCTCACTCGGGGCGGGGAAGGCCCTTCCATTCGTTAGACCGCGCACAACACCCCATGTGTTGACTTGACGTATCTGAACGGATACAATTTCGCAATGTACACGGTGTGCCAGACCGAAGAGTTCGTTGCATGGCTCGACGAACTCAAAGACAAGCGGGCTCAAGTTCGGATCGCCGCACGTCTTCGCCAAGCCGAATCGGGTAGCCTCGGCGACTGGCAACCGGTCGACGGCGAAGTCTCAGAAATGAGGGTGCACTATGGGCCTGGGTACAGGTTGTACTTTGTCCGTCGCGGGCGGATCATTGTCGTCATGTTGAATGCAGGCGACAAGTCGACCCAGAAGCGCGATATCCGCCGAGCGCTGAGGCTGGCGACCGAAATTGGAGATGATCTATGACTAAATCCAAGGTACCGTTGAAGCTTGTAGCATTTGATGCTGCACGTTACCTCGATGACGACGAAGCTATCGCGGAATACATGACCGCAGTTCTTGAGACTAACGAACCGGATCTATTGCTTCTTGCGCTTAGTGACGTAGCTCGCGCCAAAGGCATGGCCCAGGTAGCAAAAGATGCGGGGCTTGGCCGCGAAAGCCTCTACAAGGCACTCGCTCCTGGCGCAAAGCCTCGATTTGAAACGGTGATGAAGGTTGCTCGTGCACTGGGCGTCAAGTTCACGGCGCAGCCAGCCTGAGCAATGCCGCAAGCGCGGTCTAACCATCCTACAAGGACTCCCCCGAAGGTCAAGAAGGCTATTCAGTATTCATTTGTACTTCCCTCAAAAGCCGGCTGTTTGGCTGTTAAGTTGGTTTTTCAGAGTTGAATCCTTCGATCACCTGGGCGTGCGAAGTGGGAGATGCGGTGCGACAGAGAACAGACTGCACATCTACAAACGGCCTTGTTGCGCGTGGGTGTTGCGCGGGCCCAGATAAGAACCGCTCAGCTGGGCTCCATTCGCTCCCGAGTTTGGGCTTGATCGCCGCTCATTAGGTTAGCCGAGTTCACCAACTGCCGGTCTGACCTGTCAATGCATCTTCGAGAGCACGTCCTGGGAGGGAGGATTCGGGTGGATGGGTTGTGGGGGGTTATACGGTTGATTGGTGCGAGCCAGGGGCTGCCTGTCCCGGTTGGCGCGAGCCAGGCCGAGTACATCGAAGTCGCAGCGTAGGGGTTCAAAGGCTGGCTGGCCTTCCACAACACCCACACCGGCATCTTCATGCCGAGTTCAAGACCGGGCTGAGCCGGACCCGGCTGCTCTCGGGCAAGGGCGTCAACCCATGCCCGGGGCGTCAACTTCTTGCGTGCGGTACACCGCAGCGGATGATGGCTGACCTGAGGGCTCGTTCGACGGCAAGCTCACCGCCCGCCTGTCCCGCACCAGGTAGCTGTAGATCACCGGTACCACCACCAGCGTCAGCAAGGTGCTGGTGATCACCCCACCAATGATGGCGCGGCCCATGGGCGCCTGCAACTCGCCGCCCTCGTTCAGGGCCAGCGCCAGGGGCAGCATGCCAAACACCATCGCGGCGGTGGTCATCATGATCGGCCGCATTCGGGTCAGGCCGGCTTGGAGCAGCGCCTCGGCCACCGTGGCGCCGGCCTTGCGGGCCTGGTTGGCAAAGTCCACCAACAGGATGGCGTTCTTGGTCACCAGGCCCATCAGCATCACCAGGCCAATCATTGAGAAGATGTTGAGCGTGCTGCGTGACACCAGCAACGCAACCATCACGCCGATCAGCGCCAGCGGCAGGCTGGCCATGATGGCAATCGGCTGCAGGTAGCTGCCAAACTGGCTGGCCAGCACGATGTAGATGAAGATCACCGCCAGCCCCATCGCGCCCAGCATCGCGCCAAAGGCCTCTTGCTGGTCGCGGGTCTGGCCGCCCACATCAAAGCTGTAACCGGGCGGCAGCACGGTGGACTTGACGAGCTTTTGCACGTCCTCGCCCACGTCGCCGGCGGACCGGCCGTTGACGCCGGCAAACACCGCCTCACGGCGCTGCAGGTTCTGGCGCCGGATGATCTCGGGGTTGAATACCGCATCGATCGTGGCCACCGCGTCCAGCGTGATCGGCATGCCGTCTTTGGAGAACGCCACCGGCAGGTTGCGCATCTGGTCGATGCGCTCGCGCTGGGTCTGGTTCAGGCGCAGCACCACGTCGACCTGGTCGCCGTCGGGGGTGGTCCAGTAGGTAGCAGTCTCACCATTGACGTAGGCCCGCAGGCTGGCTGCCAGCTGCGGCGCAGTCAGCCCCAGCTCCCGCACCGCACCGGGCTTGAGCCGCACTGCGTAGGCGGGGATGCCTGGCCGCACCGATGATTCGACATCCACCGTGCCGGGGATCTTTTTGACTTGCTCGGCAAAGTTGGTCGCCACCCGGGCCAGGCCTTCGGCCTCAGGGCCGAGGATGGCGACGTAGATCGGCCGGTTGAAGCCCAGCGCCGCATCGGTGCCGGGGATCACCGCCACTTGCTTGCGGATGGCCTCCTCGATCTGCTTTTGGCTGCGCTGGCGGTCCTTGCGCTCCTTGAGCGAGATGTTGAGCCGGGCCTGGTTGCGCTGGCCCGCGCCGCCGACATAGCTGGAGACACTGGCCACCTCGGGCATGGCCAGCACGATGGCCTCGACCTGGCGCACCTTGGCGTCGCTGCGGTCCAGCGCTGAGCCCTCGGGCATGCGCAGTGTGAGCTGGGTGAAGCCCTCGTCCACCTCGGGGATGAACTCGCTGCCCACCAGTGGCGCCAGCGCCATTGCACCGACAAAACTCAGTGCCCCCACGCCCAGCACCACACCGCGCGGCGTGATCGTCGCCCGGCGCAACTGGCGCTTGCTGGCCTTGTCGCGCTGGCCATCTGCTGCAAAAGCATGGCCCCAGGCCGGCAACGGCAGGCGCCAGCGGCGGCCTGAAAATGCCCAGCGGATCAGCTTTTCGTAGACCGTGTGCAAGCCGTCCAGCCCGCGGTCGGTAGCGCGGATCATCGCGCCGAGCACCGGCAACTTCTTGAGGTGGGTGGACGGCGGGTCTCGCCAGACCGAGGACAGCATCGGGTCGAGCGTGAAGCTGACAAACAGGCTGACCAGCACCGCCACCGCCACCGTGATGCCAAACGGGTAGAAGAACTTGCCGATGATGCCGCCCATGAAGGCCACCGGCACAAACACCGCGCACAGCGCAAAGGTGGTGGCCATCACTGCCAGGCCGATCTCTTGCGTGCCTTCGAGCGCTGCGCGGTGGTGGTCTTTGCCCATGCCGATATGGCGCACGATGTTTTCTCGCACCACGATGGCGTCGTCAATCAGCAGGCCGATGCACAGGCTCAGCGCCATCATCGTCATGAAGTTCAGCGTGAAGCCCAGCGCATAGACCGCGATGAAGCTCGATATCACCGCAATCGGCAGGGTCAGCCCGGTGATGATGGTCGAGCGCCAGCTGTGCAGAAACAAGAACACGATCAGCACCGTCAGCAGCGCGCCCTCGACCAGGGTGCGTTTGAGGCCGTTCAGCGACTGCTTGACCCAGTCGCTGTTGGCATAGATCAGGCGCAGCTCCATGTCGGCAGGCAGGCCCTTGCGCAGCTCGGCCATCGCCTCTTTGACGGCGTCACCGGTGGCCACGATGTTGGCGTCTTGCTGCTTGAAGACATTGAAGCTGACCGCCCGCTGGCCATTGATGCGGGCGGTGGAGTCGGCCTCCTTTTCGCGTTCGATCAGCGCGCCCAAATCGCCCAGCGTCAACGCCAGGCCGCCGCGCCGGGCGACCACTGTGCTGGCAAAGTCGCGCGGGTCGCGCACCCGGCCCTCCACCCGCAGGATCGCGTCCTGGGTGCGGTCGCTCAAAAGGCCCACCGGCTGGTCGGCATTGGCCTCGCGCAGCGCAGTGGCCACCTCGGCCGGCGTGACGCCGTAGTTGCGCAGGCGCGCCGGGTCGAGGTCGATGCGCACCTCGCGGGTGGCCAGGCCCGACACGTCCACCCGGGCCACGCCTTCAACCCGCTGCAGGCGCTTGTCGACCTGCTGGTCAGCCACCAGCGACAACTCCCGCGCGCTGCGGGTGGGGCTGAGCAAGGCCAGCACGACGATCGGCTGGGCGTTGTCGTTGTTGAAGCGCGACACGGTAGGCGGCTTGGCGTCCCGTGGCAGGCTGCTCTGCACCGCAGAGAGCCGGTCGCGCACCTCTTGCATCGCCCGGCCCATGTCGGCATTGAGTGAAAACTCGACGTTGGTCTGGCTCTTGCCCTCCAGGCTGCGCGAGGTGATGCGGCGCACGCCCGCCACGCTGTTGACCGAGGATTCAATCAGCTTGCTGATCTCGCGCTCCACCGCCTCGGGTGATGCGCCGGGGTAGGCCACCTCGATGTAGGCGCCGGGCGGCGACACGTCGGGCATTTGCTCCACGCCCAGCCGGGCATAGGCAAACATCCCCAGCACGCACAACGCAACCATCACCATCACCGCAAACACGGGGTTGGCGATCGACACTCGGGTGATCCACATGGTTTGACCTTTGGGTGTTCTTGGCGGTGTTTGGCGGTGTTCTGGCGAACGGGCAGGCCGCCCCGCTCTAGCGCAGCACAGCAGCGGACGCAGCAGCGCCGGCCGCTGACCCCGCAGCGGCCAGCGGCGCGGGCGCCATCACCCGAGCCGGCGCGCCCTCACGCAGGTTGTCGAAGCGCGCGGCCAGCACCTGGGCGTCGGTGGCCAGGCCATTCAGCACCTCGACCCGGCCACCGGCCTCGTCGCGCCGGCCCAGCGTTATCGCGCGGCGCGCCAGCACACCCTGGTCGATCAGCCAGACATGGCTTTGCCCGCTGGTTGAACCCACCGCAGCCAGGGGCACCACCAGGCGCTGCTGCTCGTCGGGCAGCTCGACCCGGGCAAGTGCGTACTGGCCGGCACGCAGCCGCTCGTCGCGGTTGGCAAGCGCCACTGTGACACCAATCGACCGGGTGCCGGCCTCAGCCGCCGGCGCAATGCGCGCCACCTGGCCGGTGATCGGCTGCGCCACGCCCTCGACCCGCACCTGCACCGCCATGCCGGGTGACAGCCGGGCCACCTCGTGGGTGCCGACACTGCCCGCCAGCTCCAGTTGCGCCAGGTCCACCAGCGTCAGCATCTGCTGCTCAACGGCCACCTTTTCGCCCGGCAACACATGGCGCCTGGCAACGATGCCGGCAATTGGCGCAACCAGGCTGGCATCACGCTGTGCGACCCGGGTGGTGGCCAGCGAGGCTTGGGCTGCCGACAGCGCGGCGCGGGCGGTGTCGAGCGTGGCGCGTGAGTTGTCCAGCGCCGTGCCCGAGATGAAGTTCTGCGCTGCCAGCCGCTCGTTGCTGGCGTGGCTGCGCTCGGCCTGCAACACAGTGGCGCGGGCGGACTCGAGGTTGGCGTCACGCTCGGCAATGCGGCTGCCCAGGTCGGCCATGTCGATGCGGCCCAGCAACTGGCCGGCCCGCACCCGCGCACCCTCGACCACGTCCAGCGCCAGCAGCGTGCCCGACGCCTTGGCGCGCAGCACTGCCGTGTTGGGCGCCACCAGCGGACCCGAGAACTCGATGGCTTGCGACAAACGGGCCAATTGCGGGCTGACCACCTCATTGGCGCGAAAGTCCAGCGGCGCCGATGCCGCCGCATTCGGCGCGATAGCGGCCTGCGCGCTGCCCGCCGCCAGCGGCCCGCGCTGCGTCATCCAGACCCCGGTGCCCGCCGCTGTCACCAACACCACCCCCACCCCGATCAGCCAGCTTTTGCGCATGACCTGTCCTTTTGCCGTTGTACTCAGTTGCTTTGAGCGAGCCGGAGTGTAGAAGTGGCAGGGCTGCTGCCAAGCCCCCGCTGCGATGAAGCGCGGGGGCTTGACGACGAGTTGCAGGACAGCGCGACGGCCGGCGCGGCGCGAGGATGACCTGCCGGCCTGGCGTGCTGCCAGACGGCCTGGCCGGCCAGGCCGGCCAGGCGGCAAGTCTCAGCCGGTTGACCCGGCGATGGCCAAGGTTGCCAGTTGCACGTCGCCGCACTGGGCCCGGTGCCGCAGCGCATGGTCCATCAGCACCAGGGCCAGCATGGCCTCGGCAATCGGCGTGGCGCGGATGCCCACGCAGGGGTCATGGCGGCCAAAGGTCTCGACCAGCGTGGCCGCACCTGCCCGGTCGATCGAGGCCTTGGGGCTGCGGATCGAGCTGGTCGGCTTGATGGCGATGGACACCACCAAATCTTGCCCGGTGCTGATGCCGCCCAGCACCCCGCCACCGTGGTTGCTGGCAAAACCCGCCGGTGTCAGGCTGTCGCCGTGCAGCGTGCCGCGCTGCGGCACCACGCCAAAGCCGTCGCCGATCTCCACGCCCTTGACGGCGTTGATGCCCATCATCGCGAAGGCAATGTCGGCGTCGAGCTTGTCGAACAAGGGCTCACCCAGGCCCACCGGCACGCCGGTCGCCCGCACCTCGATGCGTGCGCCGCAAGAGTCGCCGTCCCTGCGCAAGGCGTCCATGTAGGCCTCAAGCTGCGGCACGATGCCGGCGTTGGGGGCGTAAAACGGATTTCTCGGAATCTGTGCCGCGTCCTCGAACGGGATCGCGATCTCGCCCAACTGGCTCATCCAGCCGGTAAAGCGGGTGCCGTGCCGCAACTTCAGCCACTTTTTGGCCACCGCGCCGGCTGCCACCATCGGCGCCGTCAGCCGGGCCGACGAGCGGCCACCGCCGCGCGGGTCGCGCAGGCCGTACTTGCGCCAGTAGGTGTAATCGGCATGGCCCGGGCGGAAGGTGTCGAGCAGGTTGCCGTAGTCCTTGCTGCGCTGGTCGGTGTTCTTGATCAGCAGGCAGATCGGCGTGCCGGTGGTCAGGCCCTCGTACACGCCGGACAGGATTTCGACAGCGTCGGGCTCGTTGCGCTGGGTGACATGGCGGCTGGTGCCGGGGCGGCGCCGGTCGAGCTCGGGCTGGATGTCGTCCACCGCCAGCGCCAGCCCGGGCGGGCAGCCGTCGATCACGCAGCCAATGGCCGGGCCGTGGCTCTCGCCAAAGTTGGTGACGCGAAACAGATCGCCGAAGGTGCTGCCGGACATGAGAAAACTCTCGAAGCAATGACAAAAGGCCGGTCGCCAGTGCGACGCATCGCCCAGGATTGTCGCAGCGCTTCGGGCGGGCTAGAGCTTTGGCGCGTCGGTGCCGACCTCATCAACCGGCCAGTCACGGATGTACGCCTTGAGCATGCGGTTCTCAAAATCCTGGCCGTCGACTACCGCCTTGGCCACGTCGTAAAACGAGACCACGCCCATGAGCGTCTTGCCATCGAGCACCGGCATGTAGCGGGCGTGGCGGACCAGCATCATCCGGCGTACTTCGTCAATCTCGGTCTCGGGCGAGCAAGTCAGCGGCGCGTCGTCCATCACCGAGCGCACTGCAAGCGTGCCCACGCCGCCGCCATTGCGCACGATGGCGGCGATCACTTCACGGAAGGTGAGCATGCCTACCAAGTTGCCGAACTCCATCACCACCAGCGAGCCGATGTCCAGACTGGCCATCGTGGTCACCGCTTCGGCCAGCCCTTGATCGGGTGACACGGTGAACAGCGTACTGCCCTTGACGCGCAGGATGTCGCTGACTTTCATGGGGGGTTCTCCTCGGAGGTACGGCGTGTGGGTTCAAAAAGAATGGGTTGAAGCCTGCGCCGGGCATGCCCGCTGGCGACGGTAAAAACATAGCACACAATCCTGGCTCCCAACAGCGCGGATCACCCACTCACCATGCCTGGTTACAGCGATCCTGGATTCGACACCCTCGCGCTGCATGCTGGCGCTGTGCCCGACCCCACCACCGGCGCCCGGGTCACGCCGCTCCACCTCAGTACCTCGTTCGTGTTTCAGAGCAGTGAGCATGCGGCTTCGCTGTTCAACATGGAGCGGTCGGGCCATGTCTACAGCCGCATCAGCAACCCCACCACCGCCGTGCTGGAAGAGCGCATCGCAGCACTTGAAGGCGGCGCCGGCGCCATCGCCACCGCCAGCGGCCAGGCCGCGCTGCACCTGGCCATTGCCACCCTGGCCGGCGCCGGCCACCATATCGTGGCCAGCAGCGCGCTGTACGGCGGCTCGCACAACCTGCTCGACTACACGCTGCGGCGCTTTGGCATCAGCACCAGCTTCGTTCGACCGGGTGACATCGACGGCTGGCGGACCGCGATCCGGCCCGAGACCCGGCTGCTGTTTGGCGAGACCCTGGGCAACCCGGGGCTGGACGTGCTCGACATCCCGACCATCGCCCAGATTGCCCACGATGCCGGCCTGCCGCTGCTGGTCGATTCAACCTTCACCCCGCCCTGGCTGCTGCGCCCGTTTGAGCATGGCGCTGACCTGGTCTACCACTCGGCCACCAAGTTCCTGTCCGGCCACGGCACGGTGGTGGGTGGTCTGCTGGTCGATTCAGGCAACTTCGACTGGGACCAATCCGGCCGCTTCCCCGAGCTGACCGAACCCTACGACGGCTTTCACGGCATGGTGTTTGCCGAGGAAAGCACGGTGGGCGCGTTTTTGCTGCGTGCCCGGCGCGAGGGTCTGCGCGACTTTGGTGCCTGCATGAGCCCGCACACCGCCTGGCTGATCCTGCAAGGCATCGAGACCCTGCCACTGCGCATGGCACGCCATGTCGACAACACCCGCAAGGTGGTGGCGATGCTGGCCGGGCATGCATTGGTGTCGCGGGTGGGCTACCCGGAGCTGGCGTCGCACCCCAGCCACGCGCTGGCCCGGCAACTCCTGCCTCGGGGTTGCGGGGCGGTGTTCAGCTTCGACTTGAGGGGCAGTCGCGCCCAAGGCGTGGCCTTCATCGAGGCGCTGAAGATCTTCTCGCACCTGGCCAATGTGGGCGACTGCCGCTCGCTGGTGATCCACCCGGCCTCGACCACCCACTTCCGGATGGACGACGCGGCACTGGCGCGTGCCGGCATCGGCCCGGGCACCATCAGGTTGTCGATCGGGCTGGAGGACGCCGACGACCTGATCGACGACCTCAGACGCGCGCTCAAGCTGGCGGAGAAAGCGGCATGAAGCTCAGCGTTCATGGCCCGACCGGCGCCGTGCCGGCCTACGTGTACACCGGCGGCAAGGCGTTTGATGCGGGCTTGCCCTGCGTCGTGTTCATCCACGGCGCCCTGCATGACCACAGCGTCTGGACCTTGCTGGCGCGCTGGTTTGCCCACCACGGCCACGGCGTGCTGGCGCTCGACTTGCCCGGCCATGGCCGCAGTGCCGGTCCGGCGCTGGCGTCGGTCGAGACGCTGGCCGACTGGGTGTTGGCGGCGCTGGACGCGGCGGGTCTGGGGCGCAACGTGCCGGTGTCCCTGGTCGGCCACAGCCTGGGCTCGTTGATTGCGCTGGCCGCTGCTGCGCGGGCACCAGAGCGTGCCGGTCGGCTGGTCATGGTCGGCAGCACGTTTCCGATGAAGGTCTCACCGGTCCTGTTGGACACGGCCCGAGACAACCCGCTCAAGGCCATCGACATGGTCAACAGCTTGTCGATCGGCAGCATGGCCGCCAAACCCTCATTCCCCGGGCCGGGCATGTGGTTGCACGGCAGCAACCGGGCGCTGATGCGCCGGGTGCTGGCGGGAGTGTCGGGGCCAGGGTCAGGGTCCGGCGCCAGTCGGCAGGCCGCCAGCGGCTGCGAGTTCAACCTGTTTCACCATGATTTCAGCGTCTGCGACCGTTACGCCGACGGTCTGGCGGCCGCCACCCGGGTGCGTTGCCCGGCGACGATGGTGCTGGGCACGCTCGACCAGATGACCCCGCCGCGCAGCGCACGCGAGCTCAGCAGCGCGCTCAAGGCCCGCACCGTGCTGCTGCCCAGCGGCCACAGCCTGATGACCGAGGTGCCCGACGGCTTGCTGGCGGCGCTGCGCGAGGCACTCGCCTGAGTCTGGCTGACCCGCACGCGCCGGTCGGCGGTCGGCGGTTGACACCGGCCAGGTTCAAAGCAGCGTCCGGGTGTCGATCCAATCCACCCGCCCGGTGCGGCGCCGGGCCTCGTTCATCATTTGCTTGGTGCCGCCCGGGCCGTCGCCACCGGCACCGTTCCAGAGGCCGATGAAGCGCAGGCGCTCCGGGCCGGCTGCCAGCGCGGTGTTGAGCAGCCAGCGGTTGCAGCGCTCGAACAGGTTCTGGCCCTTGGGTGTGGGGCCGAGCTCGTCGGCCAGGATGCGCGGCGCCTCTGCCAGCTCGGCCTTGACGGCAAACCAGCGGTCGCGCCAGTTGGCGCCGTTGGCACTCGGCAGGATCGACTCTTCAATGAAGGCCGGCTCATCCATCGGCAACAGCACCTCACAGCGTACGCCCCGGGCCTGGCAGGCCTCCAGAAACAGCAAGTCACCCCCAGCAGCGGCCTGGCACAGCGCCAGGTCGGTCGGGCCGGCGCCCAGCGCATCCAGAGCGGCCCCAATGCGGGCGGCGGCCGCTGATTCCATCGTCTGAGAAAACCGCGCTGGCAAACGGTCAGGCGGGTCCATCCGGTGACCCGTAAACAGCAGCACATGGCGCGGCGCAAAGGGCGCGTCGAGGCGGGCGATCTCGCGCTCGACGATGGCCAGCGCGTCCGCAGTCTCGACCGGCCGAAAGCCCAGATCGGCCAACAGCTGCAAGGTCTGGCGTGAGGAGTCGAGCGCAAACCAGTCGCCCAGCGCTGCAGCCACCGCCACCCGCCAGTGCTTTTGCACCACCTTGTTTTCTTCGCTGAGCAGGCTCCATTCGGCCAGGGTGGCACGGGCCCAGTAGTCTTTGGGGTTACGCGCCAGCGCGGCAGTCACCGACCAGCGCACGCCGCCGCGCAGCGCCTCGGTGTCGGAGACGTTGTCCACATAGCCGGACAAGTCCGCCAGGTGCGCCCGCAACACCGTCAAGGTCAGCGCGTTGATGCCGGCATAAAAGTGACGAGGGTCGGCCTCGAAGCCCTGGCGGTACGGCATGATGGCCTCGGCCAGCAAGGCGTCCTCACCGGCCGCAGCGGCCTGCAGCAAGGCAGGCTCGACCACGCTGCCCACCCCGCCGCGCGGCCGCCAGCGAGAAGTCCAGGCGTCTTTTTCAACCCGGCCGGCCAGCGACCGCAATTCGGCATCTTGCGCGGCGTCGCGCACCAAGGCCTGCACACAGGTGCGGGCCTCGGCAAAACGGTTCAAGCGGCCCAGGCAGACGGTCTGCTTCTGGCGGCTGGCGATGTCGTCCGGGTCAATCACCAGCGCCTTGTTGAACTGCTCCAGCGCCAGCGCCGGCTGGCGCAGCTTGAGCAGGCTCTCGCCGGACATGCGCCGCGCCTCCAACGCCAGCGCGCGGGTCGGGGTTTCGTCGGCCAGGGTCAGGATGTCGCCGGGCCGGTCGCTCTGGCGCGCCACCTCCATGCGGTCAGACCAGGTGTCGTAGGCGCCCCGAAACTCGTTGTCACCGGCCAGCAGCAAACGCTTCCACTGCGGCTGCTCCAGGTGCGGCAACAACTGGTAGACCGGGCTGACGCGGCGCCGGGTGGACGCCGCCAGCGACTCGGTGGCCATCGCCGACAAGGCCGCAATCGCCGCCGGCAAACCGGCCGGGTCGGGCACGCCGTCTGCTGTCAACGCGTAATGCAGCTTGCGGTCGGTGTAGACATCAAACACCTGCGGCGGGTTCAGGCCCGGCAGGGTGCCGACCACCAGCACCACGCCGCGCGCCCGCAGCGCGTGTCGCACCCCCAGCTCGTACCACACGTTCGGGTTGGCCACCGTCAGGTCGGCCAGCACCAGGTCAGCCGCGAGCAGTTCCTGGAACATGTCGACCCGGATGTCGCCGGCGCGCTGCTCCTCGTCGGCCCGAAACACCTCAAAGCCGGCATGCAGCAGGGCCGGTCGCAGCAGATCGGACAACACCCGGTCGAAGCGGACCGTGCTCTTGCCGTCCGGGCCCGGCTTGGCGCCAAAGGGCATGGCGATGAATGCATGGGGTTGCATGGTGGGGTCGCAGGGTTATCAGATGACGAGTGCCCTTCATTTTGCGCGCTTGCCCACCGTTGAACGTGGGGGTATCCCGCAAGCGCCCCCGCACCTGAAAGGGGGCGCGGCCCCTGCGGCACAATCTGCGCCACCATGAGCCTGGTCTTCCCGCACACCTTCGTCCCGTGGTTTCGCGCCGTGGCGCCGTACATCCACGCCTACCACGGCAAAACCTTCGTCATCGGCATGGCCGGTGAACTGGTGGCTGCTGGCAAACTCAATGCCTTTGTCCAGGACCTGGCGATCCTGCACGCGATGGGCATCAAACTGGTGCTGGTGCATGGTTTCAGGCCCCAGGTCGATGAGCAACTCAAGACCAAAGGCCATGCCTCGCGCTACAGCCATGGTATTCGCGTCACCGACGCCGTTACGCTCGATTGCGCGCAAGAAGCCGCCGGCCAACTGCGCTTCGAGATCGAGGCCGCGTTCTCCCAGGGTTTGCCCAATACCCCGATGGCCAATGCCACGGTGCGGGTGGTTTCAGGCAATTTCTTGACGGCCCGGCCGGTGGGCATCGTCGACGGTGTCGACTTCATGCATTCGGGCCTGGTGCGGCGGGTTGATTCAGGCACCATTCGCAAGGCCATCGATATCGGCGCGCTGGTGCTGCTCAGCCCGTTCGGGTTTTCGCCCACGGGCGAAGCCTTCAATTTGCGCATGGAAGAAGTGGCCACCGCCACGGCGATTGCGCTGCAAGCCGACAAGCTGTTGTTCATGTCCGAGATTGCCGGCATCCCCGAGGACCTCAGCAACACCGAGCCTGACCCGGCGATAGATACCGAAATGGCGCTGGCGGATGCCCGCCGCCTGCTGGGTACCCTGCCCGCCCCGCTACAACCGACCGACCTGGCGTTTTACCTGCAGCACTGCGTGCTGGCCTGCGAGGCCGGGGTCGAGCGCTCGCACATCCTGCCGTTTGCGGTGGATGGCGCGATATTGCAAGAGGTATTCACCCACGACGGCATCGGCACCATGGTGGTCGATGAAAAGCTCGAAAGCCTGCACGAGGCCACGGCCGACGATGTGGGCGGCATCCTGCAATTGATCGAGCCATTTGAGCGCGACGGCACCCTGGTGCGGCGCGAGCGCAACGAGATCGAGCGCGACATCGCCAACTACACGGTGATCGCCCATGACGGCGTGATCTTTGGCTGCGCTGCGCTCTACCCCTACCCGGAGGCCCGCACTGGCGAGATGGCCGCCTTGACGATCTCGCCCGCGGTGCAGGGCCAGGGCGACGGCGAACGCATCCTCAAGCGGGTCGAGCAGCGGGCCCGGGCGCAAGGCCTGGAGAGCATCTTTGTGCTCACCACCCGCACCATGCATTGGTTCATCAAGCGCGGTTTTGCAGCGGTCGATCCTGAATGGCTGCCCGAGGCCCGCAAGCGCAAGTACAACCAGGACCGGCGCTCGCAGGTTCTGGTCAAGAAACTGAGTTGAAACCGCCCTGCTCTGCCCCTACCCCACCCCAACCCGCTTTGGAGAAACCCAATGGCCCGTACCGTGCAATGCGTCTATTTGAAGAAGGAGGCCGATGGCCTGGACTTTGTCCCTTACCCGGGTGAGCTCGGCAAGCGGATTTACACCAATGTCAGCAAAGAAGCCTGGGCCGCCTGGCTCAAGCACCAGACCATGCTGGTCAACGAGAACCGGCTGAATCTGGCCGACCAACGTGCCCGCCAGTATCTGGCGCGGCAGATGGAGCGTTACTTCTTTGGCGAAGGGGTCGATCAACCGGTAGGTTACGTACCACCAGCACCTTGAGACGGGGTAACAGGATATTTCAGGCTACGGAAAAATAAGTGGCAGGCGCTTTCATCAATATGTACTACACTCGCGTCATGTCCCATTCCCCTGGAGTCTGAATATGTCCACCTTGCAAGATCTGCTGGCGCAACGCGCCGACATCGAAAAGCAAATCGCCAACATGCAATCCGAGGCCCGCGCTGCAACCATCGCCAAGGTCAGGGCCATGATGGCTGAGTTTGGTTTGACCGCAGCCGATATTTCCGGCAAGGCCTCAAGCGTTCGCGCTACAAGTGCGGTCAAGGCGCCGAGCAAGGTTGCCGCCAAATACCGCAACAATGCCACGGGTGACACCTGGACTGGCCGTGGCCTGCAGCCCAAGTGGCTCAAAGCCGCGCTGGCCGACGGCGCCAAGATTGAAGAGTTCACCATCTGACCCGGGTTTGACGGGTTGCCTGAGGCGTGCCACTGGCGCGCCGCTGCGCGACCCACAGGCTCTGAGGCTGCGGCCCGGCACATGCCGGGCCTTTTTTTCTCAGGATCTTCCGCTTTACCACTCTGCTTGCGGGGTACTCGCAGCAAGGCCTACCCGCTAGCATCCACTGACCCTGCGGTCGCCAGCTTTGCCGTGCCCGATTTGTCCACCGGCCTCGATTGCCCTTGAACCCGCCCGCGCCTGCCCCTGTGTTGTCAAGACCGCTGCCGTGGTTGCTGCGCGCCTTGCTGGTTACGTTGGCCTACGTGGCGGCCGGTAGGCTGGGGCTGGCGCTGCCCGGCCCCTCACCGCTGATCAGTCCGTTTTGGCCCGCTGCCGGCCTGGCGCTGGCCACCCTTTGGCGGTGGGGGCCGGCGCAGGTGCCGGCGATTGCGCTGGGCGCCTGGCTGGTGAACCTGTCGGTTGGCGCCTCGCCCTGGCTGGCCACCGCGATTGCCGTGGGCAACACCTGCGGCCCCTGGCTGGCGGTGCGCTGGATGCAGCGGGCAGGCTTCAATCCACGGCTTGAGCAACGGCGAGACTTGTGGTTGCTGATCGGCGCAGGCGCCCTGGGTGCCAACGTGATCAGCGCCGCCAATGGCGCCGCCTGGCTGGCGGTGGCCGGTCGCATCAGCACCCTCGACCTGCCATTGACCGCGCTGTCCTGGTGGCTGGGCGACACCCTGGGCGTGTTCGTCGCGGGCGTGCCGTTGCTCACCGTGCGCCGCAGCAGCCTGGCAGCGGCTTTCGGTCC
>JANYKR010000275.1 GCA_025358155.1 Betaproteobacteria bacterium | reverse complement strand
GCGGTGGCGGTGCGGCTGCCGGCGTTTTTGACCATCTGCGCCTCGTCCAGCACCACCAAGTGCCAAGGCTGGGCCTGCAGCGCCATCGCGTCGCGCCACAGCAGCGGGTAGCTGGTCAGCACCAGGTCGTGCTGCGCGATGCGGGCGATCTCGGACGCCCGGCGCTGGCCTTGCAGCGTCAACAGTCTGAGGGCCGGCGCCACCCGCGCGGCCTCGGCCTGCCAGTTGAAGATCAGCGAGGCCGGCGCCACCACCAGGGCCGGGCGGTCCAGCCGGCCGGCCTGTTGCTCGACCAGCAGATGGGCCAGCGCCTGCGCCGTTTTGCCCAGGCCCATGTCGTCAGCCAGGATGCCGGCCAGCCGGTGGGCCCGCAGGTGCTGCAGCCAGGCCAGGCCCTCTCGCTGGTAGGACCGCAGGGTGATGCCCAGGCCGGGAGGCGCGGCCACTGGCGGCGGCGCGGCGCCGGCGCCCAAGGCGTCCAGCCACTGCAGGCCGGTCTCGCCTTGCAGCGTCCAGTCGCCAAAGTCGCGGCGGGCGCTGGGGTGGCTGGCCATCGCGTCTTTCAGACCGGCGCGCAGCAGGGCCAGGCGCTGCGCCTCCCAGGACGACAAAACCAGCCCGGTCTCGCCCTTGCGGGGCGGCCGGGCCAGCACGTCGAGCATCGCCCGCACGATGGCCTTGAGCGGAGCGGCCAGCGCGTCGATGCGGCGCCCGCCGGGCGCGTGCAGGCGGATCAGCGCGTCGCCCGGGATCGCGTCCAGCGCTCCAGCGTCGGTCCAGCGCCGGTCGCGGCTGATCAGCCGGGCCAGCAGCGGCACCAGGTCGAGTTTTTCGACGCCGTCACGGGTTTGCAGCTCGATGCCCAGGCTCAGCAGCCACGAGCCCATGCCGCGCGGCTGGGTCAGAGGCTGCAGGCCGATCTGCCAGCCGGTGACCGGTTGGGCGGCATGGGCAAAGCCGGGTTGCAACGTGATGAGCCAACCCTCGGCTTGCAGCTCGGGCAGGGTATCGGACCAGAAGTCGGCAAAGTCGCTCTCCCGCACCAGACTCCACAACACCTCGTCAGCCTGCAGCGGCGAGACCTCGCCGCGCCACTGCAGCGCGGCCGCCGGCAGCGGATGCAGACCGGTGGCGCGCAGGCGGTCCAGTGCGGCGGCACGTTGCGCTGTGGTGGGCGCTGGCAAGCCTGCCCAGTGCAGGCGCGCCACTGTCACCTGCGGCCCGCGGGCGCCAAACAACGGTGTGCGTGCAGGCGCCAGCACCGGGCCGCAGGGCCGCAGGCCGAGCAGGCCGTCGCCGCGGTCCAGGGTCTGCAGTGTCAGGCTGGGGTGGGCGCAAGGCGGCTCGGCGGACATCGGGTGCAATTGTCGGCGGGCCGCCCCGCTGCGATCACCGCTGCAATCATCGCTTTCGACGATTGCAGCCCTGCTGCCACCGCCCAACAATGGCTGCCGCATCAATCCAGGAGCAAGAGCATGGCAGAAGCCTACATCGTCGCCGCTGCACGCACCGCTGGCGGCAAACGCAACGGAAAGCTGTCCGGCTGGCACCCGGCCGACCTGGCCGCCAGCGTGCTGGACGCACTGCTTGCCCGCAGCGGCTGCGACCCGGCACTGGTCGAGGACGTGATCATGGGCTGTGTCGGCCAGGCCGGTGAGCAGGCCACCAACATCGCCCGCAATGCGGTGCTGTCGAGCAGCCTGCCCGAATCGGTGCCCGCCACCTCGGTCGACCGGCAGTGCGGCTCGTCGCAGCAGGCGCTGCACTTTGCCGCCCAGGCGGTGATGTCGGGCAGCATGGACATCGTCATCGCTGCGGGTGTCGAGAGCATGTCGCGGGTGCCGATGGGCCTGCCGACCACGCTGGCGCTCAAGGCCGAGATGGGCTTTTACGTCAGCCCAAAGATGCAGAAGCGCTATCCCGGCGTGCAGTTCAGTCAGTTCATCGGCGCCGAGATGGTGGCCAGGAAGTACGGCCTGAGCCGCGACCAGGTCGACGCCTACGCGCTGCAAAGCCACCAGCGCGCCATCGCCGCCACCCGCAACGGCGCGTTTGCGGCCGAGATCCTGCCGCTGGCGGTGCGCATGAACGACGCCACCGAAACCGGCGAACTGCACACCGCCGACGAGGGCATTCGCTTCGACGCGTCGGCTGTCAGCATCGGCGGGGTCAAGCTGCTGCAGGAGGGCGGCGTCTGCACGGCGGCCAACGCCAGCCAGATTTGCGACGGCGCGGCCGGGCTGATGGTGGTCAACGAGCGTGGACTCAAGACGCTGGGGGTCAAGCCGCTGGCCCGGGTGCACCACATGACCGTGATCGGCGGCGACCCGGTGATCATGCTGGAGGCGCCGATCCCGGCGACGAAGCGCGCGCTGCAAAAAGCCGGCATGACGGTCAACGACATTGACTTGTTCGAGGTCAACGAGGCCTTTGCCTCGATTCCGGTGGCCTGGTTGCAGTCCACCGGCGCCGACCCGGCCCGGCTCAACGTCAACGGCGGCGCGATTGCGCTCGGCCATCCGCTGGGCGGCAGTGGCGCCAAGCTGATGACCACGCTGCTGCACGGCCTGATGGCACGCGGTGGGCGCTACGGCTTGCAGACCATGTGCGAGGGCGGCGGCCTGGCCAACGTCACGGTCATCGAGCGGCTGTAGGCGGCTCCAGGCGGTCGTGAGCGTTTTTGGCGTTCGTGGCATCAGTGGCGTTCGTGGCGACCTTGATGCCTGAGGGCCAGGCTGAGCCCGCTATCGATCCGTCGGTGCTGGCCCTGTCTCAAGGCCTCGCTGCAGCGCTGACCGACGCCTCGGCCGCCACGGGCAACCCGCCCAGCGCCGCCAGCCCGGCCCGGGTCTCAAGTCTGCGGCGCCTGTCAGGCGGTGCCAGCCAGGAGCTGTGGGCCTTCGAGTGGGTCAGTGCTGCCCGCAGCCAGTCGCTGATCCTGCGGCGTGCCCCGACCGGCGCACGACAGCGCGGTGCCGACGGCCCCGGCCTGGCGGCCGAGGCGGCACTGATCACTCTCGCAGGCCAGGCGGGGGTGCCGGTGCCCGAGGTGCTGCAGGTGCTGCAGCCTGCGCACGGCCTGGGCGAGGGTTTTGTGATGCAGCGCCTGCCCGGCGAGACCTTGGGCCGGCGCATCGCCGCCGTCCACCGGCCGGCGCTCGCGCGGCAGTGCGGCGACGCGCTGGCGCGCATCCATGCCCTGCCGCTGGTCGGCTTGCCGCGGCTGCGTTGCACCCAGCCGCGCGCCGAGGTCGATCACCTGCGGGCCTGGCACGCGCGCCACGGCACGGTGCGGCCGGTGTTCCAGCTGGCGCTGCGCTGGCTGGCCGTGCAGGCACCCGCCGATGTGGCACCGGTGCTGGTGCATGGCGATTTCCGCAACGGCAACCTGATGGTCGATCTGGACGACACGGCCGCGCCGCTGCGGGGTGTGCTGGACTGGGAGCTGGCCCACCTGGGCGATGCGATGGCCGACCTGGGCTGGCTGTGTGCCAACCCCTGGCGCTTTGGCCAGTCGCAGCGTCGGGTCGGCGGCTTTGGTCTGGCGCCCGAACTGTTTGCCGCTTACCAGGCTGCCGGCGGCCGGGTGGACGAGGCCCGGGTGCTGTGGTGGCAGGTGCTGGGTACTTTGCGCTGGGGCATCATTTGCGAGAGCATGGGTCAGGCCTGGCTCAGCGGCGCCCAGCCGGTGATGGAAAAAGCCGCGATCGCCCGCCGCGCATCCGAGACTGAAATCGACTTGCTGGCGCTGCTGGCACCCCGCTCGGGCCACGGCCCGTACGTCGACCTTGCTGCGTGCGTTGCCCTTGTGTCCGGAGACCGCTGATGCAGGACAGCCCCCACCCCGAGCACCTGCTGGCTGCCGTTGCCCGCTTCTTGCGCGACGAGGCCGGGCCGGCGCTGGGCCGCAGCGGCCAGGACGCGCTGGCCTACCAAGCCCGGGTGGCGGCCAACATGGTTGACATCGCGAGCCGCCAATGGCAACTGGCGCCCGCGGCCGACGTCGCTGAGTTGGCGCGACTGCTGGTGCTGCTGAACGATCCGGCCAGCACCGATGATCTGGCCCGCCTGAACCAGCACCTGGCCGAGCGCATCGAGCAGGGCGTGCTGGGCACCGACCACCCAGCGCTCACCGAACACCTGTGGCGCACCACCCTGGCCAAGTTGGCCGTGGACCAGCCGGGCTACGCCACCTACCGCCAGGCGCTGGCGGCAACCGAACCCGACCCGCCCGGCACCGGCACCGGCACCGACGCCGGCCGCTGACGGCCGGAGCGCGGCAAGGCGCCATCCACCCGCCAGCGTCGAGTCGCTCAGCCGCCGCTGCCCCCCAACAATCGCGGCAGCCACGACACCGCATCGGCCTTCAAGGCTGTTTCGTCGTCTGCGGTCAGGCGCAATCCGGCGCGGGCCCGCTGCTGCAGCTCTGGCAGCGGCAATCGGCAGGCGTCGCAGCGGCCGATCAGCGCGGTGCCGTCGTCGCTGATCGACAGGATCTTCTCGCCACTGCGGTCAAACAGCGCGCTGTTGACCTTGGCGCCGTGGCGGTACAGGGCCGCCCATTCATTGCCGCTGGCCGCGTCCCAGACCCGGATGCTGTTGTCGGCGCTGGCGGTGACCACCCGCCGGCCATCGGGGCTGAAATTGGCCGATTGCAAGGCAGCGCTGTGCCCGCCCGAGAGCACCACGCAGTTGGGCGTGCGGCGGGCCACCCGGTCGACGCAGTCCAGCGTCTGCCCCGCGGTCAGGCCTTTGAGGATCCAGACCCGGGCGCTGCGGTCGGCGCTGGCGCTGACCAGGCTGCTGCTGTCCGGGCTGAAGCTCACACTGCGCAACTGGCCCAGGTGGCCCCTCAGGTTGATCGGCTGGGCTTGCGGCTGGGTCCGGTCCCAGAGCTGAATCGCATTTTCTTCAATCGTTGCCAGCCAATGGCCGTCCGAGCTGAGTGCCACTGCGCTGCGGTCCGGACGGGCAGTCAGACGCAGCAACGGAGCGCCCTCGGGTTTGACTTTTGCGGCGGCCAGCGCCGACAGTGGCCAGACCGTGATGCCGCCCTGTTTGTCGAGCACCGCCACTTCCGGCCGGCCGGGGTTGAATACCGCATACCGGCTCTGGGTCAGCCAGGCCGGCGTGGCGTCCACGCGCTGGGTCAGATCGACCAGCACCGGGTTGTAGTCCTCGTGGATGTCATAGCTGCGGTCGTGCAACAGCAACTGCCGGCCGTCGGACGACAAGCTCAAGTCGTCCACCCCCCAGAGCGTCACTTTGGCGTCGCCGCGGGCGCTGGCCTTGCCGTCGTCGGGCCGGGCTTTGCCGCCAAAGCTGCGGTTGGCTGCGCCGTCGGCGGTACCGAGCTTGGCACCGGAAGCGGTCCAGCCCAAGAGGGTGCAGGCCTTGCTGGGGTCGACGGTGGTCTCGCGGCACACCACCGAACTGCGGCCGTCCGGCAGCAGCGCCTGCGTCGTGAGCCAGGGGCTGCCCACCGCCAGCACGCTTGGCGCATTCAGACGCCAGCCGCGCAGCGTGCCGTCACGGCTGGCGGTGACGATTCGACCGGACGGCCCGAACAGCGCGTGGGTCACCGTGTTGCTGTGGCCGCGCAGCACCGCCACCGGCTGGGTGCTGCGGCTCGACCAGACCCGGGCGGTGCCGTCCAGACTGGCCGAGACCATTTGCTCGCCGTCCTTGGACACGCTGGCTTCGATCACCTCGTCGTCATGGCGCCGCTCGTCGTGGGTCTTTTCGTCGCTCCAGAAGTTGACGCGTTTGTCCGACACCGTCATCAGCCGGTTCTTTTCGTCCTCGCGGTCGACAAAGCGGGCGATCACCACGGGCCGGTCATGCTGCAGTGCCAGGCGTGCGCCACTGCCCGCCACCAGCTGGCCGCGCTCCAGGTCCAGCGTCCAGACCACGCTGGTGCCGTCGTCGGAGGCGGTGGCCAGCAGGCTGGGTTCGGTCGGGCTGAATCCGATGTCGCGGATCGCGGCCTTGTGGTGCAGCACGCCCTTGCCGGCCCTCGGGTCGCCAATCCAGGGCCGGCTGTCCTGGTCGCGGCGCCAGATCAGCGCGTCGCCCAGCAAGTCGGCCGTGGCCAGGTAGCGGCCGTCGGGCGAGAAGGCCAACGTGACGATGCCGTGCGGCTTGGCCTCGGCGGGCGTCAAGGCATGGCGCACCGGTGCGGCGCCGGCGGGCAAGTCCCAGCGGGTGATTTCACCGTGGCTGCAACCGACAGCGAACTGCGCCGCCTGGGACAGCGTTGCAGCGCTGTAGGCCAGGCTCAACCAGCGCTGGTCCTTGCCCTGGCAGGACAGATCGGCCTGTACCTTGCCGTCGGCGCCGAACAGGTAGGCGCGGCCGTCCTGGGTGCCCACCAGCAGCGGGTCGGCGGGTTTGTCGCCCACCAGCCAGGCCTTGTCAACCGTGCCTGGGGCGCTCAGTGTGCGCACTTCGCTCAGGTCGCCGGCCTTGCGCAGCGAGACGGTTTTGCCGGCTGCCACCACCAGGTGCAAAAAGTCGGGGGTGTAGCGCGCCTCCAGTACCGGCGCGCCCAGGTCGATGATCTGCTCGGCCTGCACCACCTCCATCGCGGCCATGGCCTGGCGCAAGGCGTACTCAGCCCGAGGGTTGTCGGCGTTTTGTTCCAGCGCCAGCAGGGCCAGCCGGGCGCTGCGCGCCGGGTCTTGCGCCAGCGACACGATGGACCGCGCCGCCAGCTCGCCAGAGCGGGCCTTGCGCTGCAGCGACACCGCATTGACGGCCGCAGCCAGCGAGGCCACCGTCACCAGCACCACGGCCGCGATGCCGCCGCGCCGCCTCAGCCGGGCTCGCCGCCGCTCGGCCTGCTCGGCGGCGGTGCTCTTGTCCAGAAAGCCCTGCACCGCCTGGAAGCGGGTCTCGCCATCGGCCGCACTGCAGCCGCTGCACAGCCGCACCCAGGCGGCATTGGGCTGGTTGCGTTGCTGCCAGTCGCGGGCGCGCTCGAGGTTGCGACCGCGCCAGAGCTCACCATCGGCTTCGGCCTGCTTGCGTGAATCGTCAACCAGGCGTGGCAGTTCGGCCGCGGCCTCGGCCTCGTCGCGCACCCAGCCGCGCAGCGCCTGCCACTGCCGGATCAGGCTCTCGTGAGAGATGTCGATCACCGGGTTGGAGGACAAGGGCACGTCGGCGCCCGGCACCAGGAAGGCGGTGTCGGCGCGGCGGTAGCGCTCGACCACCTGGGTCACATCGGCCGTGCCCTGGGCACTGCCATCGCCGCAGACCGCACAAAGCTGGTTGAAGTCCAGCGGCCGGCGCACCTCGGTGCCCTCGGCCACCCGCTCGGTCAGCGCACGAAAGACGCGTTCAACCAGGCCGCCCCGTGGCGCGCCGCTGTCGGTGTTGGCGCCTGTGCTGGCAGCACGGCCGGCGCCGCCAGAGCCGGTGGCAGCCTGCTGACCCAGCGGGCCGAGCGACAACCGGGCCTCTTCGGCATGCTGGGACAGCGCGCCGGCCGCAGCGCCGATGGCGTCGTAGTCCTCCAGGTCGATGGGCCGGCTGCCGCCGCAGGTCTCGGCCCAGCGCCGCCAGGTGCGTGACAGCGCATGCTGCATCACCGGCAGGTCGTCAAAATCGTCGCTGACATCGCTGAGCAGGCGCTGCACCAGGCGCGGGGCGATGCGGGCGCCACGCCACTCCACCGGGCGGGTGATCGCCTCCTTGCGCTGGTTGCGGCTCAGCCGGGGCACCAGGTAGCTGCCTCGGCTGACGGCCTCGGGCAGATCGGGGAAATCGGCGCAGCCGCCCAGGGTGTCCGAGCGCAGCGTCAGCACCACGCTGACCGGTGAGGCCGGGTCGGCGGCGGCCTGCAGCAGCAGCTTGACAAAGGCGCTGGCCTCGTCGGCATCGGCCATGCGCTTGAAGCGGAAGATCTCCTCGAACTGGTCCACCACCACCAGCACCCGCGTGCCCACAGGCAGCCGGGCCAGCCGTACCACCTCAACCAGGGCCAGACCGCCCAGCCGCAACTGGCCGTAGAGCGAGGCAATGCGCCGGCTGAGCGGGTCTTGATCGTCGCTGGCGCCGTCGGCTGTGGCCGCTGCACCGCTTGCGACTGGGTCGCTGGGAATGTCGCCGGGTGCGTCGCCATTGCCAGCATCCAGCGCCAGCGCCAGCGCCTCTGCCAGGTTGGCAATCGGCCGGTTGCCCGGACGCATCACCACCGGCCGCCAGTCGGTCTCGTCGTCGGCCTGGTGCCGGCGCTTGAGCTCATGCAGCAAGCCCGCCAACACCAGAGAAGACTTGCCGCAACCCGACGCGCCCGACACCGCCACCAGCGGCACCTCGGCTAGCCGCGCGACCAGGGCGTCGATCTGTTGCTGACGGCCGAAGAAGCGGTCGGCCTCGGTCGGTTTGAAGGAGCGCAGGCCCGGGAACGGGTTGGTGGCGATCAGCGCAGCCTGAGGCTGAACGTTGGGCTGGGCCATCTCAGGCTCCCGCCAGTGCGTTGAAAAAGTCCTTCAGCCCCGCCTCGTTCTGCGACACCACAGCCTGCACCATGCGGGCCTTTTTGGTGGTGAAGCTGGACTTTTCGTCCGAGTCCTCGCCCGTCGCGTAGATGCAGAGCTGGGCATCGCCCAGTCGATCGGCCAACGCGGGCAGGTCCAGCAGGTCGAACACCCAGTCCTCCGACTGGCGCGACCAGAAGATCACCACCTGCTGGCAGGCGCCCAGAGTGCGCAGCAGCCGCTCTTCGTCCTTGGGCGTGGCGCCCGAGAACTTGATCGGCCTGGGCTCGGCGCCCAGCTTGTCGGCCAGCAAGGCCTTGAGCGGGCCCAGGTCGGCCAGGTCCCGTTCTTCGACCAGCACGGCCACCTCGCGTGGTTTGGGCGGTGTCTTGGGCGCCGGCTTGGGCAACATCTCGAACACCTGGGTCTTGAGCTCCTCCAGGCTGCCCTGCAGGTAGTCCACGCCTTCGTCGGCCAGGGTCTGCTCGATGTAATGGATCAACGGCTGCTGGCTCGCAGCGGTGGCGGCGGCGGGCTGGATCCAGACCAGGGGCGCGGGCTTGCCGCGCAGTGCCATCTCGGCATGCGCCAGCTGCAACTGCAGCTTGTCACGCGCCGGGGTGAGCGGCTCGACCGACTCGTTGCGCGCCACCAGGTGGATGCACAGCAAGGCTTCGCTCAGGTCGGTGGTGATGCGCTGGCGGTGGTCGTCGGCGTTCCAGAGGTATTCGTTCTCGGGCACCACCAGAAAGCCGCGCTGGCGCAAATCGCTGCGCAGGCGTTCGCGCTCTTGCAGCAACTCGGGCCCGACCCGGGCAATGAAGACCTTGCCCAGGGCTTTTTTCTTTTGCTCGCCCTGCAGTTCTTCAAGGGCCACCGTCAGGTCCTGGACCATGCGGCTCATGCGCTCCCAGTAGTCGTCAGAGTCACGCTTGGGGTCGAGCTCTCGCCAGCTCTTGGCCTCTTGCACAAAAAACTCGTGATGACCGATCTCGCGAAGCTCGGCCGGCATCTCGTCCTGGCTGCGGCTCGGGTGCTTGAAGATCGGCATCAGCTTGCGCCCGCCTGAACCCCCGGGGGCCTTGACGCGGCCGAGAAATCGGTCCAGCTCCTTGCGGCATTCGTCGCTGTCGAAATACGTGCGCGAGATCAGCGCCAGAAAAATACCGGTCGACTCCACCGCCTCGGCAATCTCCGGCCGCCAGGCGTCGCCGGCGCGCAACTCGGCAGTGTCGCGCCAGATCGCCACATCGCCAACCCGGTCGCGCAGCTCAGTGCGCACGTTGTTGCAGAAGGTGTCGACCCAGCGGTCTTGCGACTCGTTGGAGGCGCGGCGGTAGCTGATGAACAAGTCGTTCTTGAACTGCGGCAAAAAGCCCATGGCGGGAGTCCTTGGCGAGTCAGGGTGATCGCAGCGGTGGGGTGGCGGAGGGGCAGCCTTGCAGTGCCGTCAGGCCGGCGCTGGGGCTGGCCGTGGGGCTGGATGCAGTGCTGGCGCACTCCAGGCCTGCGCTCACCGCCGCGACCCCCCGCACAACGACCAAGCCCAGCTAAAACGAGTATTGCACAGCCCCTCTGCAAAGACAGCCCAGTCCTCACCCGATGGGCGGATGCGCAGTCCTGCCGCACAATGCGCGCGACATGGACCCGCGATCCGGCCCGACACCGCCAGCCGCCGACAGCTCGGCCGAACAACTGGCAGCCGTAGCGGCCGCGCCGGCCGCCGGCCTTGCGACCGGTGCGGCCGGGTCGCCGCCAATCGGTAGCCCGCTCAACGCCAATCCCTCGGTCTGGGCCACGTTGCGCCACCGGGGCTTTCGCAGCTTGTGGCTGGGCAGTCTGGTCTACTTTTTCGCCAACGCAATGCAGACGATGGCCGCGTCGTGGCTGATGGTCGAGCTGACCGGCTCGTCCTTTTTGGCGGCGCTGGTGCAAACGGCGGTGTTCATGCCCATGTTCGTGCTGTCACTGCCGGCCGGCGTGCTGGCCGACACCACCGACCGGCGCCGGTTGATCGTCATTGCACTGTTGGCGCAGGCGGGTGTGGTGCTGGTGCTGGCGGTGCTGCTGATGGCCGGCTGGGCCGGCCCAGCCACGCTGCTGTTGTTCACCTTCATCGCTGGCTGTTGCAGCGCGCTGCTGTTGCCGGCCTGGAACTCGGCGGTGGGCGAGGTACTGCCGCGCGACGAACTGCCGCAGGCCATCATCGCCGTCAGCATCGCCTACAACAGCGCTCGCGCGGTGGGTCCGGCGCTGGCCGGTCTGGTCTACGGCCTGGCCAGCGGTTGGGGCGGCAAGACCCTGGGCGGTGGCAGCGTGTTTGTGCTGGCCGTGCTGGGCACCCTGGTCATGGCACGGGTGATCCAGCTCAACCCACCCAAGGCCCACCCGCCCAGCCGGCTGCCGCCTGAGCGGCTGTGGGGCGGCACGCTCTCGGGTCTGCGCTACGCCTGGCACTCGCAAATGATCCTGGCGCAGCTGGTCCGCACGGCGGCCTTCAGCGCTGCCGGCTCGGCCCTGTGGGCGTTGTTGCCGGTGATTGGCCAGCAGCGCCTGGGTCTGGGCGCGGCCGGCTTCGGTTTTTTGATGGCTTGCCTGGGCACGGGCGCAGTGGGCGTGGGCCTGGTGATCGGTCGGGTGCGTCAGCGCCTGGGCTTGGAGCGGCTGGTGGCGATCTGTTGCGCCGTGTTTGCGCTGGTGATGGCCGTGGCCGGGTTGTCGAGCTGGGCCTGGCCGGTCTACCTCGCGCTGGTGGCGGGCGGCGCGGCCTGGATGAGCGTGATGAGCACCTTCAACACCGCCACCCAGACCAGTGCACCGCCCTGGGTGCGGTCTCGCGCCACGGCGATGCATGTGCTGAGTGCGCTGGGCTCGTTTGCGCTGGGCTCGGCGTTCTGGGGCGCGCTGGCGGGTCTGGTCGGCCTGCAGGTGGCGTTGTGCGCGGCGGCCCTGCTGATGCTGGCCAACTTGCTGCTGGCGCAGCGCTTCCCGCTGCGCATGGGCGCGCTGCATGAGGTGACGCAAGCGCCGTTCGAGGACTTGCTGGTGACCGACCCGCCCGACCCCGAGGCCGGCCCGGTGGCGGTGGAGCTGAGCTACCGCATCCGGCCCGAGGATGCCGAGGCCTTTCTGACCGAGGTGGCCCTGCTCAAAGCCCCGCGCCAGCGCGACGGCGCCACCTTCTGGCGCATCTACCGCGACCTGGACGACCCCACCCGATTCGTCGAGCGTTTCATCATCACCCGCTGGGCCGACTACCTGCACCAGCGCGCCCGCACCACGGTGGCCGACCAGTCGATCGAGACACGCGTTCGGGCCCTGGTGATGCCGGGCGAGCCGGTGGTGATGCAGCACTACATCGCCGAGCGCTGAGGTCGGGGCGGGCCAACCTGGTCTGCGGACTTTCGGTGTCGGCTTGCGGCTCGTTGCTGCTGTTCAGCGCAGGGGTTTTGATCGCCCCGCTTTGCTGTGTGCAGCCGTCGTTTGATATTCGGCGCCGGGGTTTCGCCCCGGCGGGCGCCTAACTTTCTTTTCTAGAAAAGAAAGTCAGCAAAGAAAAGTCTGGAAAAACAGTTTCCACGTCGATATACACGACGTCAACCATCGCGGAGAGTATCGACTCGCCCGCCGGGCGGGCTCAAACAGGCGCCACCTGGCAAGCGGCGTGTTGACCGGTCAGCGGCGCCGCAAAGGCGGTTGCTGGATTGGCGACGCACGGCGGGCGGCTGGCGGCTGGCAGCGGGCGTTTTTGCACCTGCGACGTGGTCTCCATTTTGCACCAGCAGCCGCCTGAGTCGGTAAATCAACGGCGCGTTCTCGCCCTTCAAATACGCCTCTGTTTGAGCCCGCCGGGCGGGCGAGTGAGTCAACAAGGGCGTGATCGAAGACGTGTATACGACCATGGTATTGCGTTGAAGCGCTTTCTTTGCCTTCTTTCTTTTCGCCAAAAGAAAGAATGGTC
>JANYKR010000268.1 GCA_025358155.1 Betaproteobacteria bacterium | reverse complement strand
CGGGGCTGTCCGGTTGAAGTTCGCGATGACCATTCTTCGCGCCTGAGCTTTTGTTGCTCGGTATGCCGCCGGCGTGCGACGTCGATGTCGGTGCGCTTCCTCGCGCGCCGTGTTTACTTCGCACTGGCGGTGGTGCTGGTGGGGCGCGACAATGATCTTGTCCGGTCGAACGACATTCATGATGGCCGGTGGTGAGGAGTCGGAGGCGGCGTAGCCGCCGTAGACGACGAGCCACCGGCGGCGCCGGGTTGGTGGGGTACAGGATGGGGGTTTTGGTCTCACAAGAGGTCGGTCCCCATTGCCAGGTTCCCGTATCACCGATCAGCAGGTTCGCCTCTACATGAACAATCGCAAAACCAAGTCCCAGGAGTTGGCCGCCGCCAAGGCCGGCATCAGCGAGCGCAGCGCGCGTCGCATTGATGGTGCCGCCGCGCTGCCGTCGCAGACACCCCGTCGCTACTGGCGCTCGCGCGCTGACCCGTTCGTAGCGGTCTGGGACACCGAGATCGTGCCGCTGCTCAAGGGTGCGCCGAACCTGATGGCCATCACGCTGCTGCGCAAGCTGCAGGACGACCACCCCGATGACTACCCCGATGGCGTGCTGCGCACCCTGCAGCGCCACGTCCGGCAATGGCGGGCCTTGGAGGGGCCGAGCAAGGAAGTGTTTTTCCCGCAAGCCCATGCCCCCGGCCACCGCGGTCTGTCGGACTTCACCGCGATGGCCGAGTTGCGCATCACCATCGCCGGCGAGCCGTTCGTCCACATCCTGTACCACTTCGTGCTGGCCTTCTCGCGCTGGGAGCATGTGGAGGTGGTCGAGGGCGGCGAGAGCTTCGTGGCCTTGTCCAAGGGCTTGCAGAACGCGCTGTGGCAGGCCGGTGGCGTGCCGCAGGAGCACCGCACCGACAGCCTGTCGGCGGCCTTCAAGAACTTAGCTGCCGAGGAAGACTTCACCTTGCGCTACACCGCACTGCTCGACCACTACGACATGGCCGGCACGCGCAACAACCGCGGCGTCAGTCATGAGAACGGCAGCGTGGAGTCCTCGCACCGTTACCTCAAGCAGGCCCTGGAGCAAGCGCTGCTGGTTCGTGGGCATCGCGACTTCGATGATCGGCCCGCCTACGAGGTCTTCGTGCGCGAGGCCGTGATGCGGCGCAACCGGCGTAACGCGGCAGCCTTCCGCATCGAGCGCGAGCAACTGCGCGACCTGCCCACGCGGCGCACCACCGACTTCGTCGAGGAGGAGGGGCAGGTCACCCGCTGCAGCACCTTCACCGTGGGCGGCATCCTCTACAGCGCACCCTCGCGGCTGATCGGTCACCGGTTGAAGGTGCGCCTGTACAGCGACCGGCTCGATTGCTACCTGGCCGGCAGCCTGGTGCTGACGCTGGCGCGCGGCACGCGTTCGCCGATCAACGGGCGCGGCCGCGTGATCGACTACCGGCACTTCGTCGAAGAACTCAAGCGCAAGCCCCAAGCCTTCAAGGGCCTGGTGTTCCGCGACGCGCTGTTCCCGCGCGAGGCCTACCGCCGCACTTGGGAGCAGCTCGAACTCAAGCTCACCCAGCGCCAGGCCTGCCATACCATCGTCGCGCTGCTGGGCATGGCCGCGCTGGACGGCGTCGAAGCCGTGCTGGCCCGGCGGCTGGAGGATCTGCTGCAGGCCGGTGAACTGCCCGATCTGGCGCAGTTGCGCGCCGAGTTCGCCCCGCGCAAGGCCGAGGTGCCCACCGTCACGGTGGAGATGCCCGCGCCGGACGCCTACGACGCACTGTTGCCCAGCCAGCAAGAAGACGAGCTGGCGGAGGTGGCCGCATGACCGCCCCGTCGCAAGACGCAGCACGCAATGCGCTGATGCTCACCGAGTTGCGCTTGCCCACCATCGGCAGGTTGTGGCCGGAGTTCGCCGAACGCTCGGACAAGGAGGGTTGGCCGGCGGCGCGCTTCCTGGGTGGGTTGCTCGAGCATGAACTCGCCGAGCGGGCCAAGCGGCGCATCGAACGCCATCGTGCCGAGTCGCTGCTCGACGTGACCAAGACGCTGGCCAGCTTCGACTTCGCCGAGGTGCCGATGCTGTCCAAGGCGCACGTCATGGCGCTGGCCAGCGGTGATGCCTGGCTCGACAAGGGCGCCACGATCCTGATCTTCGGCCCGCCGGGCGTGGGCAAGAGCCATGTCGGTTGCGGCATCGGCCACGCCTTGATCGACGCCGGACACCGGGTGCTGTACATGCGCACCAGCGAGCTGGTCCAGCGCCTGCAGGCAGCCCGCCAGAGCTTGCAGTTGCCCCAGGCGCTGGCCAAGCTCGACCGCTATGACCTGCTGATACTGGACGATCTGTCGTACGTCAGGAAGGACCAGGCCGAGACCAGCGTGCTGTTCGAGTTGATCGCCGAGCGCTACGAGCGGCGCAGCATCCTGATTACGGCCAACCAGCCGTTCTCGGGCTGGAACAACGTGTTCCCCGACCCCGGCATGACCGTGGCGGCCATCGACCGCCTGGTGCACCACTCGACGATCTTCGAGCTCAACAAGGTCGAGAGCTACCGCGGCAAGGCCGCCGCCCGCCAGCAGCAAACCCAGCGTGCCAACGACAAAGCCCAGCGTCGGCGTCAATCAGCCGACACCGACGACAACCAGCCCACGGAGGCGCATTGCCGCATCAAAAGTGTTACTCGTGCTGACCCGTTGCCTCACGTAACTTGCTACCCGTCGGATGGTCCGGCAGGGGCAGAACGACGTGACGAGGCAAATCAGCATGGCAACACGTAAGGAGTTGGTCGACGCAC
>JANYKR010000257.1 GCA_025358155.1 Betaproteobacteria bacterium | reverse complement strand
CTCGGGTTGATTCGATGCCTGTCACTCTAGGCCGAGGAGCTGATCACCAGCTTGATACAGGTCAAGCCGGCGATGCTGTGGCGCCGGTCGTCAGGACGACGCGGCCGATGCAGTCGGCGCTGCCGATGCGGCCGACGCCGCCGGCTCAGCCGGGGTACTGGTTTCGATGCCGTGTTTTTCGCCGCCCATGTCGATGTCGCCACCGGCCTTCTTGAGCACAAACAGGGCGACAGCCGCAAACACGACAAAGCCGAGAAAGATTTTCCACATGGTGTTGCAATCCGGTTGGGGGCTGAAAACAAACCGGGCGCCCTGAGGCGCCCGGCCAAGCTGTCGCCTGCGGCGACAGCCGGTGGGTCAGTCGCGGGCGTAGATGTCCACGTCCTTGGTGTCACGCACAAACAACATGCCGATGACGAAGCAAACCGCAGCGATCGTTATCGGGTACCACAGGCCGTAGTACATGTTGCCGTTCTGCGCCACCATCGCGAAGGTGATCGACGGCAGCAGACCCCCGAACCAGCCGTTGCCGATGTGGTACGGCAGGCTCATCGAGGTGTAGCGAATCCTGGTGGGGAACAGCTCGACCAGCATCGCCGCGATCGGGCCGTAGACCATCGTGACGTAGAGCACAAGGATGGTCAGGATGCCGACAATGGTCCACCACTGACCGCCCATGAAGTCGATCGGCTTGGCCTTGGCCGGGTAGCCAGCGGCCTTGAGCGCCTCGGTCACGTCCTTCTTGAACGCGCCAATGGCCTTGGTCGAAGCCTCGTCAAACTTATGGCCGCCGGGCAAGGTGGCAGCGGTGGGCGGGGTGATCTCCTTGTCGCCGATCTTGATGGTGGTCGGCATGCCCGCGGGTGCTACCTCGTTGGCGTAGCTGGCCGAGTTCTGGGTCAGCGACCGTTTGGCGATGTCGCAGCCTGACAAGAAATCAACCTCACGGGCGACCGGGCTGCCCTGGAACGAGCAGGTGGCCGGGTCGGCCTTGACCGTGATCTTGGCGGTGGCCTGGGCCTTTGCCAGCTCTGGGTTGGCAGCGCCGGTGAGGGCCTCAAACAGCGGGAAGTAGGTCAGCACCGCCAGCAGCATGCCGGCCATGATGATGGGCTTGCGGCCGATCCTGTCCGACAAGGTGCCGAACACCACGAAGAACGGTGTGCCGATGATCAGCGAGACGGCGATCAGGATGTTGGCAGTGGCCGAATCGACCTTCAGCACGCTGGTCAGGAAAAACAGCGCATAGAACTGGCCGGTGTACCAGACCACGCCCTGCCCCATCACCAGGCCAAACAGCGCCAGCAGCACGATCTTGCCGTTTTTCCATTGGCCAAAGGATTCAGTCAACGGCGCCTTCGAGACCTTGCCTTCTTCCTTCATCTTCTTGAAGGCGGGTGACTCATTCATCGACAGCCGGATGTAGACGCTGACAGCCAGCAGCAGGATCGACACGATGAACGGCACACACCAGCCCCAGTCGGCAAATGCGACCTCGCCCAGAAAAGTGCGTACGCCCAGAATCACCATCAGCGACAAGAACAGGCCCAGCGTGGCGGTGGTCTGGATCCAGGCGGTGTAGGCGCCGCGCCGGCCATGGGGTGCATGCTCGGCCACGTAGGTGGCAGCGCCGCCGTACTCGCCGCCGAGCGCCAGGCCCTGCAGGATGCGCAGCCCGACCAGGATGATCGGCGCTGCGACACCGATCGAGGCATAGCTGGGCAGCACGCCGACGATGAAGGTTGCCAGACCCATGATCAGGATGGTGATCAGGAAGGTGTACTTGCGGCCGATCATGTCGCCCAGACGGCCAAACACCAGCGCGCCGAAGGGCCGCACGATGAAACCGGCGGCAAATGCGAGCAGCGAGGCGATGAACTGCGCGGTCGGGTCGAGCGCCGAGAAAAACTGCTTGCCGATGAACACGGCCAGCGAGCCGTAGAGGTAGAAGTCATACCACTCGAAAACCGTGCCCAACGACGAGGCGAAGATGACTTTCTTCTCCTCGCCTGTCATCGGCGCTGCCGGGGCGGGCTTCATGTTGGCCGCTGCTGTAACCATAGGTCTTGTCTCCTGAGTCGATCGAACGACGCCCATTGGCGTCGGCTGCGTTGGACTATTGGCGTAGCCCCTGACCAATTTCTTACAGCCAACCAACAGAAACTTACAACATCAGCACAGACCCTTGATCAATATTTCACCATGCGATATAAAAACGCTACCCTGATGAAAGTCCTGAGCTGCGGCTGTGGCGCCGAGGTCGAAACGTCAGGTTCCGCGCCGCAAAAAGATTGCGGAGTTGATTTGGATCAAATCTGAACAGGTCGTTGTTGGCCAAGGGGCTGGCGCCCGGCTTCGTCCCATGCCGGGCCGTCGAACCAAGCCTGATGGTCCAGCGCGGCACGCAGCATCGGCAGCGCGTCCTGGCCAAAGTAGGCGCGGCCATCACAGACCAGGGTGGGCACGCCAAACAAGCCGGCAGCGACGGCGGCGTCAGTGCGCTCGCGCAGCTCGGCCTTGACCTCCGCGCCGGCCGGGTCACGCTGCGGTGCCACGGCTTTGGCCAGTGCGGCCAGGGCGGCAGGCTCGTTCGGGTCTGCCTGCTCACGGCACCAGACATGGCGGAACAACACCTCCACCACCCGCCGGTTCGGGCTGCCACCGGCCGGCGCGCTGGCCAGGGCCAACCGCAGCAGCGCCAGCGGATTGAAGGGATGCGGCTTGGGCAGCTCCAGCCGCGTGCCTTGCTGCTGTGCCAGCCAGGCCACCTGGCGGTAGGTCCAGGCACGTTTGGGCTCGATCTCGGCCGGGCCCTTCTGGCCCCAATGGCCCAGCAGACCGGCCAGCAGCAGCGGCTGGTAGTTCAGCACCACGCTGTGGCCCGCCAGCACCTGCGGCAAGCGCTCGAAGGCGAGCCAGGCATAGGGCGAGATGACGTCAAAATAAAAATCGATCTGCTTCATGGTGCTTGCTCCTCGGCGGCGGGCGACGGGCCACGCAGCTCCGGCGACAGCGCCCGCCAGACCTGCCGGCGGGCCCGCAGGCTGTGCAGCACAGCGTGCTTGCCGGCATCGTCCAGACCGCCCCAGCAGGCAATCTCGTCGAGTGTGCGCAAGCAGCCCCGGCACCAGCCGGTGGCCTGGTGCATCTGGCACAGGCTGATGCAGGGGCTGGCCACACCGGCGCTCGGGCCAGAGGCGGGCTTCATGCCGGCTCGACCCTGCGCAAGTCGCCAGCGACGCCCAGGTCAACCACCACGTCGGCCGCCGGCGCATCGGTCAGGGCCAGCAGTTCGTCGGGGGACAGGCTGAACACGCCGTTGGGATGGCCCGCCGCCGCCCAGACCTGCCCAAACCGGAACAGCTCGCGGTCGATCAGCACCACTGAGGGCTGGGCATGCGCAACCGGTGCCACCCCGCCAATTGAAAACCCGGTCTGTTGTTTGACAAAGGCCGCATCGGCCCGGCCGATCGGCCCGACCAGGGCGGCTACCTTGCGTTCATCGACCCGCCGGTCACCCGAGGCCACCACCAGCACCGCGACCCCGTCGCTGCGGCGCCGGTAGATCACGCTCTTGGCGATCTGGCCGGCTTGCACACCCAGCGCATCGGCAGCCTCGGCGCAGGTGCGGGCGGAGACCGCCAGCCAGCGCGGCTGCTGCGGGTGGCCTCGCTCAGCCAACAGCGCGGCGACTCGGCGGAAGCCCTCGGGCCGGTCTTCGTCCGGGGCGCCGCGAGACGCCGCCGAAACAGCGCTCATGCAAACACCCGGCCGCGCTTGATCAGCAGCGCCTTGCCCACCCGCGAGACAGGCGCCCGGCCCAGCGCATCGGAGATATAGGCCCCGGCATCGACCAGGGCGTCCAGGTCTATGCCAGTGCTGATGCCCATGCCCTGCAGCATGAAGACCACATCTTCGGTGGCGACGTTGCCGGTCGCCCCCTTGGCATAGGGGCAACCGCCCAGACCGGCAACGCTGGTGTCAAAGGTAGAAATGCCCAGTTCCAGACAGGCATGGATGTTGACCAGCGCCTGGCCGTAGGTGTCATGAAAGTGGCCGCTGACCTGGTCCAGCGGGTAGTGTTTGAGCGCCCGCTCCATCACCGCCTGCACCCGGCGCGGTGTGCCCACGCCGATGGTGTCGGCCACGCCGCAGTGGTCAACCCCGAGCTGCTTGAACAGCTTGACCAGGTGCTCGACCTCGTCGGCTGTGACCTCGCCCTGGTAGGGGCAACCCAGTGCGCAGGAGATCGCCGAGCGCACCTTGAGCCCGGCTTCGTGGGCGGCGACCACCACCGGCGCAAATCGCTCGATGCTCTGCTCGATGCTGCAATTGATGTTGCGCTGGCTGAAGGCCTGGCTGGCAGCGCCAAAGATCACCACCTCGTCGGGCCGGGTAGCGGCGCCGCCGGCCAGCGCGGCCTGCAGCCCCAGCATGTTGGGCACCAGCACCGACAGGCGCAGCCCGGACTGGCGCGGGACTGCGGCCATCACCTGGGCGTTGTCGGCCATCTGCGGCACCCATTTGGGGCTGACGTAGCTGGTGACCTCGATCTCGCGCAGCCCGGCAACCACCAGGCGGCGCACTAACTCGATCTTGTGCGCGGTGGCCACCGGCAAGGGCTCGTTCTGCAAGCCGTCGCGGGGGCCGACTTCAACCAGGGTGACGTGATCAGGAATCATGACTTTGCCTTTGCAAGCCCGGGATTATCGCGGCCGCGCTGCGCAACCGGGTGCCGCATCGCTCGGCCTGGGGATGGGCCGGCAGGTGTGGGCCGGACGGCCGTTGCAACGGGCGCACAATCTTGCAGCCGGCATCCTGCGCGTGTCCGTGAGCCCACCATGCCCAAGCCCCTGAGCCGACTCAAGATCGCCCAAAACCTGTACGAGGCGCTGTTGCGCGAAATCGACCATGCCATCGAGATTGAGCGCCTGCTGAGTGAGCCGCGTTACGCCCGCGATGTGCTGCTGGTGTGTGATGCTTGCCCGGAGGGCGACCTGCGGGCGCTGGCGGCACAATTTCGGGCCTGCACGCCGATGCCGGTGGTCCGGCCTTAGCGGCGGCTACCCGTCCAGAAGCGGGGGCCCTCAGGCCTCCAGCCGCAGCAACTCCGCCCCGTCGGTCACCTGTCGCCCACCGCGTACAACAGCTCGGCCACCACGCCGTCTCGCGGCGCGTGCAGGGTGTGCTCCATCTTCATCGCCTCCATCACCGCCAGCGCCTGGCCCTGGCTCACTTTGTCGCCGGGCCGGGTCATGAAAGCGATGACCTTGCCCGGCATCGGTGCGGTCAGCCGGCCGCCCTCGGCCACCGACTCGCCGGCATGGGCGATGGCGTCGATCTGGCGCAGCACGGCGCTGGCCTCAGGCGCAAACACCGCCACCCGCTCACCCTGGGCATAGACCCACAACCGCAAGCGGCGGTCCGCCAGCGTGATGTCGTATTGGCCGGCACCGGCCGCGCCCACCGGGCGGGCGCTGATCGGCCAGCGCTGTGTGCCAATCTGCAGCTCGCTCCGGGCTTCAGCGGCGGTGCCATGCGGCCGCGCCAGCGCCACCGCCTGCACCACGCCTGCATGCTCGATGTCGAAGTGCCGGCGGGCGCCGCCGTGCAGCCGCCAGCCGTCGCGCCGGGCCCAGGGGTCGGCATCGGTCAGCGCGGCTTCGTCACCCAGCAGCCGGGCCACCACGCCGGCGGCGGCGAGTTCAAACGCCAGCGGCGGCTGTTCGAGCAGCACGGCGCGCTCACGCTCGATCAGCGCCGTATCGAGCTCGGCGGTGGCAAACGAGGTGCAACGCACCACCCGGCGCAAAAACGCCACGTTGGTGTGCAGGCCGACGATGTGGGTGGCCGCCAGAGCGGCGTCCAGCCGGGCAAGTGCCTGGGCCCGGGTTTCACCCCAGACGATCAGCTTGGCGATCATCGAGTCGTAGTTCGGGCCGATCGCATCGCCCTCGCCCACGCCGGCGTCCACCCGCACCGGGGCGGGCTGGTGCAAGGGCTCGCTGTCGGCGTTGCGCCTGAAGGCCACATGGTCCGGCCAGCGCAACACGTCCATCCGGCCGGTGGCGGGCAAAAAGCCGGCATCCGGGTTCTCGGCGCAGATGCGGGCTTCGATGGCATGGCCGGTGATCTTCAACTGGTCTTGCCGCAGCGGCAGCGGCTGGCCGGCGGCCACCCTGAGCTGCCACTCCACCAGGTCCAGCCCGGTGATGGCCTCGGTCACCGGGTGCTCGACCTGCAGCCGGGTGTTCATCTCCATGAAGTAAAAACGCAGGTCGCCGTCGTCCACCTCCTCGGCGATGAACTCGACCGTGCCGGCGCCGACGTAGCCGACGGCTTTTGCGGCTGCCACGGCAGCAGCGCCCATCTCGGCGCGGCGCTCGGCGCTCATGCCAGGCGCCGGGGCTTCTTCAAGCACCTTCTGGTGGCGGCGTTGCACCGAGCAATCGCGCTCGAACAAATGTAGGCATCCGCCCCGGCTGTCACCAAAGACCTGGATCTCGATGTGGCGCGGCCGCAGCACGTAGCGCTCGACCAGCACATGGTCGTCGCCGAAGCTGGACTTGGCCTCGCGCTGGCAGGAGGCCAGGGCGGCCGCAAAGTCTTCCGCCCGGTCGACCCGGCGCATGCCCTTGCCACCACCGCCGGCACTGGCCTTGATCAAGACGGGATAGCCGATGCGCTCGGCTTCACGGGCCAGCAGCGCAGGGTCGTTGTCTTGGCCGTGGTAGCCCGGCACCAGCGGCACGCCGGCCTTTTCCATCAGGGTTTTGGCGGCCGACTTGCTGCCCATTGCAGCAATCGCGTCCGCCGGCGGGCCGATGAAGACGATGCCGGCAGCCGCACAGGCGCGCGCAAAGCCCTCGTTCTCGGACAAGAACCCGTAACCCGGGTGCACCGCCTGCGCGCCAGTGGCAATGGCCACGGCCAGGATGCGATCAGCCCGCAGGTAGCTGTCGCGCGGCGCCGCAGCACCGATGTGCACCGCCTCGTCACAGGCCATCACATGGCGTGCGCCCACATCGGCGTCGGAGTACACGGCCACGGTGCGGATGCCTAGCCGGCGCGCGGTGGCGGCCACCCGGCAAGCGATTTCGCCACGGTTGGCAATCAGGATCTTCTTGAACATGTCGGTCTCCATCAGGCAGCGGGCGAGGTGCCGCCGAGCCGGCCGCGCAAGCTGCGGACCAGGGATTTCAGGAACTTCAGCAACAGCACGGTGAGCAGCACGCTGACTGCCAGCGCCACCAGCAAGGCCACGGCGAACCAGCCCGGATGGCTGACCGCCAGCCACAGCATCGCGGGCACCGCCGCATCCCCCGCCAGCGACGCCGCAACGTTGGAAAACGGCTCAGGCGAGGTGTTGATCGCCGCGCGGGTGGTGGCCTTGGCCACATGGCTGGTTGCAGCCAGGGTGCCGCCCAGCAGCCCGGCAATGGTGGCCCACACCGCCTGGTCGCCACCGAACACCGCTGCCGCCAGCGCCGCACCGGCGGGGATGCGCACCAGCGTGTGCAGGCCGTCCCACAAGGAATCGAGGCCGGGGATCTTGTCGGCAAAAAACTCGACCGCACCCATCAGCCCGGCCGCAGCCATCACCAGCGGGTGCTGCAGCACGTGCAAGCCTGCGGGCAAGGCCACCCAGCCCAGCGTGCCGGCCAGCCCGGTGAAAAACACCACAGCGTACAGCCGCAAGCCGCTGGCCCAGCCCAGGGCGGCAGCCAGGGCGATCAGGTGCTGGGTGTCCAGGCTGGTGGGGATCACGGCAAGCCCAGCGGATGGCGGCGGTGGGCGCGGTGCACCGGCGGGGTGAGTCCGGCGATCAAATCAACGCGTGCAAGCGGGCGGATCTGCACGGCAGGCCTCGCGACGGCCGACGTGTTGGCGGGGCCGAACGACCCCGGGAGCTTGGGCGCCAAGGTTGGCACGGTTGGCACGGTGGGCGCCTGCATGCTCAATGCCGCCAGGCCCGCAGCCCGCGCGAGGCCTCAAACGCATCAAAATCACGGTCGGCATGCAGCAGGGTGTAGCCCCGGTCAATGCAAAACGCAGCCACCAGCACATCCACCGCGCTGCGCACGGTGATGCCAGCGGCACGCAGGCTGCGGTAGTGCTGCGCGGCCTTGAGTGCCAACGCAGCGCCGCCGGTGGGCTCGACGGTCAGGCCGCGCATCAACTGCTCGGCCTGCAGGTAGTGGCGCTCTTGCCGAAAACCGCGCAAGACCTCGAACAACACCAGATCGGGCACGATGATCTCGGTCTCGCCTTGGGCCAGCAACTGGCGCAAGGTGTCGCGCGCCGGGGCTGGCGTGCCGTTGAAAAAGTCGATCCAGACACTGGAATCAACGACCAGCATCGCGGCGCTTTCGGCTGGGTTCATGGGCTTGCAAGGCGCCCGTCGCCGCAGCGCTGCCGGTGCTGAGTGGCACGGCGGGCTCGCCGGCGAGCGGCGCTGCGGCGCTGTCGCGACCGTCGGTGTCAGCGTCCCACTGCAGCTTGCCCTCCCAGCGCAAAACCTCACGGTAGTGCGCCTGGCGCGCCAGCAGCTTGAGCCCGGCCTCTACCGCGTCCTTCTTGGTCTTGTAGGGCCCGGCCTTCATGGCGGCGTCGAGTACGGCGTCGTCAATATCGATGTTAGTGCGCATGATGTGTATGTAAAATATCCAGTTAGCACATCATACACATTACATCCGGAATACGCCAAACCGAGTCTCGAGGATCGGCGCGTTCAGGCTGGCGCTCAGGCCCAGGGCCAGCACGCGCCGGGTGTCGGCCGGGTCGATCACGCCGTCGTCCCACAGCCGGGCACTGGCAAAGTAGGGGTGGCCTTGCAGCTCGTACTGCTCGCGGATCGGCGCCTTGAAAGCGGCCTCCTCGTCGGTGCTCCACTGGCCGCCCTTGCCCTCGATGCCGTCGCGCTTGACGGTGGCCAGCACGCTGGCGGCCTGATCGCCGCCCATCACCGAGATGCGGGCGTTGGGCCACATCCACAAAAAACGCGGGCTATAGGCCCGGCCGCACATGCCGTAGTTGCCGGCACCGAAGCTGCCGCCAATGATCACCGTGAACTTGGGCACTGCCGCGCAAGCTACTGCGGTCACCATCTTGGCGCCGGCCCGGGCGATGCCGTCGTTTTCGTACTTGCGCCCGACCATGAAGCCGGTGATGTTCTGCAAAAACACCAGCGGGATCTTGCGCTGACAGCACAGCTCGATGAAGTGCGCGCCCTTGTTGGCGCTCTCGGCAAACAAGATGCCGTTGTTGGCGATGATGCCGACCGGCATGCCCTCGATGTGGGCAAAGCCGCAGACCAGCGTGGCGCCGTAGCGCGACTTGAACTCGTCGAACACGCTGTCGTCCACCACACGGGCGATGATTTCGCGCACGTCGTAGGGCTTGCGGGTGTCGGTGGGCACCACGCCGTGAAGTTCGGAGGCCGCAAAGCGCGGCGGCTTGGCCGCTTGCAGCAGCATCGCTTGCGGCTTGATGCGATTGAGCCGGGCCACCGCGCCGCGCGCCAGCGCCAGCGCGTGCAGGTCGTTCTCGGCCAGGTGATCGGCCACACCGGACAGGCGCGTGTGCACATCGCCACCGCCCAGGTCCTCGGCGCTGACGACCTCGCCGGTGGCCGCCTTGACCAGCGGCGGCCCGCCCAGAAAGATCGTGCCCTGGTTCTTGACGATGATGGTCTCGTCGCTCATCGCTGGCACGTAGGCGCCGCCTGCGGTGCAAGAACCCATTACCACCGCAATCTGCGGGATGCCCGCACCGGAGAGGTTGGCCTGGTTGTAGAAAATGCGGCCGAAGTGGTCGCGGTCAGGGAACACCTCGTCCTGGTTGGGCAGATTGGCGCCGCCCGAATCCACCAGATAGATGCAGGGCAGGTTGTTTTGCGCCGCAATCTCTTGCGCCCGCAGGTGTTTCTTGACGGTCAGCGGGTAGTAGGTGCCGCCCTTGACGGTGGCATCGTTGCAGAGGATCAGGCACTCGATGCCGGCCACCCGGCCAATGCCGGCAATCAGGCCGGCGCTCGGCGCGCTGTCCCGGGTGGCGCCGCGCCCATCGCTTTCAGGGTACATGCCGAAGGCCGCCAAGGGCGCAATCTCCAGAAACGGCGTGTCCGGGTCCAGCAGCCGCTCCACCCGCTCTCGGGGCAGCAGCTTGCCACGCCCCAGGTGCTTGGCGCGGGCGGCTTCGCCACCGCCTTCGGCAATGACAGCCAGCTTGGCGTTGAGGTCGGCCACCAGCGCCGCCATGGCCGCCGCATTGGCGCGAAAGGTCTCTGATCGGGGATTGAGCTTGCTTTGCAGGTGGGCCATGCGGTCTCCGGCGCCAGGTCTTTGGGTGGGTGTAGCCCGCCAGCCTAACCCAGGCCGGCGCCAGCTGCATTATCAATTGACGTTTACGTAAACGTCAATCAAACCTTGGCGCCGTTGCCCTGGTGATCACCCGCCGAGCCCCGGCGCGGGCCAGGATTTCTGCCGCCCACGCTCCTAGGGATACCGGCTGAAACCCGCCTGCCCCTGTGTGACTTATTCCATCACAATCATTCGATTAACAAGAGCGAGCGCACACCATGACCACCGACCGGACCGTGCCCTTCACCACTGGCGATGGCAGGTCACTGAACCTGCTGCACGTTGCCGGCGAGCAGACGCCCACCCGAGGGCCGGTCCTGCTGGTTCACGGCGCGGGTGTGCGGGCCAACATTTTTCGCCCGCCGGTGGCGACCAGCTTTGTGGATGCCTTGCTGGCCGAGGGCTACGACGTGTGGCTAGAAAACTGGCGGGCCAGTATCGACCTGCCACCTTGCCAATGGACGCTCGACCAGGTCGCCCTGTACGACCACCCGGCCGCTGTGCAGACTGTGCTGGCCGAGACCGGCGCCAACACGCTGAAAGCAGTGATCCACTGCCAAGGCTCCACCAGCTTCACGATGTCAGCAGTGGCCGGGTTGTTGCCGCAGGTGGACGTGATCGTCAGCAACGCGGTGTCGCTGCACCCGGTGGTCAACGGCCCGTCGCGCCTGAAGAGCCAGTTGGCCGTGCCGGTGGTCGGCTGGCTGACCGACTACCTCAACCCGCAATGGGGCGAGGGCCGGGGCGATGACGCGGGCCGGTTGGCCGTGCAGGCCATGCGCGGCCTGGTCAAGCTGACCCAGAACGACTGCGAAAACGGCGTCTGCCGGTTTGCCAGCTTCACCTACGGCGCAGGCTCCGATGTGCTGTGGCCCCACGACCAGCTCAACACCGCAGTGCACGACTGGATCAGCGGCGAGTTCGGCGCCGTGCCACTGACGTTTTTCAACCAGATGGCACGCTGTATCGCAGCGGGCCAGATGGTGCGCCATGAAGACCTGCCCGGCCTGCCTGCCGACTACGCCGCAGCGCCGCCGCGCTGCCAGACCCGCTTTGCGTTTGTCGCTGGCCGGCGCAACAACTGCTTCAGCTGGCAAAGCCAGCAAAACAGCCAGGCTTGGTTCAACCAGCACCAGCCCGGCCGCCACAGCCTGAAGGTGTTTGACGACTACGGCCACCTCGATGTCTTTCTCGGCCAGCATGCCGCGCGCGACACCTTTCCCTACCTGCTCGCAGCGCTCGACAAGCCGCAGCACTGAGCGTTTGAGCGTCTTTCCGCCCCGTTTCCCATTGCCCAGGAGCAGCCCCATGACCGCCACCGTCAGCACCCCCCACGCCGGCATCCATTTCAAAGAGACCATGAAAGGCGGCTTCACGCTGGGCGCCACCGACCCGGCCGAGGGCGCCAAGGGCCCGCACGAGCTGGCGATGCATGCCACCGTCGACATCCCCGACATCGAGGCCTTTGTCGCCAACGCCCAACACCATGCCCAGCTGTCGGGCACCATCGACTATGAGCCGATGGGCATGGCGATGGTGGCCGACACCGGCGTGTTCGGCCTGTTCAGCCCCAGCGGCGACCCGGAGCTGACCTACATGGTCTACGAGCTGGGCTTTGCCCACGGGGGTCAGCGCTGGTACCTGGCGGGCAAAAAGCATGTGCAGGTCGGCAGCCCGCTGCGGCTGTGGGGCGAGACCACCACCCTCTACACCACCTTGCACCAGGGCACGGACGCCACCGGCCCGATTGCGGGTGCAGGCGTGCTGGAGCTGGGCGTGATCGACCTGCTCAAGCTGATGAGCACTCTGGAAACACCCAACAGCAGCGGCACCGGCGACACCTTGAAATCCGTCGGCAATTTTTTCGGCTTCTTTGCCAATGAGTTGACCCGTACCTACCTGACCCACCGCCCGAAGGCCTGAGTGGCAGGCCGCCAGAACGCCCACCGCCTGAACCCTTGCCCACCCCCATTCGGACATCCAAGATGAGCAAATTCGATCACGACGCCATTGTCATCGGCAGCGGTTTTGGTGGCGCGGTAGCGGCCTGCCGGCTGGCCGAGGCCGGCATGAAGGTGCTGGTGCTGGAGCGCGGTCGCCGCTGGACGCCCGAGACCTACCCGCGTGAGCCGGGCGACGCCTGGCTCTGGGACGAGGACCAGCCCCAGCACTTCAATGGGTGGGCCGACCTGCGCACCTTCTCCGACATGTGGGTGGCGGCGGGTGCCGGTGTGGGCGGCGGCTCACTGATCTATGCCAATGTCTCGGTGGAGGCCAAGCCCGAGGTGTTTGACGCGCGCTGGCCCAAGGGCATCGACCACCCCGCCCTCAAGCCCTACTACGACCGGGTCGGCCACATGCTGGGCCTGCAACTGTTGCCCGACAACCAGCTCACCGCCCGCTACCTGCTGATGAAGGAGGGTGCCGAGAAGTGCGGCTGGGGCGAGCGCTTCCACAAGGTGCCGTTGGCCGTCAGCTTCGACCCCGACTTCGATCCCGAGCGGGCGCCGGCCCGCGACGACAGCCACAGCAAGCCCTTCATCAACATCCACGGGGTCGCGCAAGGCACCTGTGTGCACTGCGGCAATTGCGACATCGGCTGCCAGGTCAAGGCCAAGAACACCCTTGACCTGAACTACCTGGCGGTGGCTGAAAAACACGGCGCCGAAATCCGCCCGCTGCACCTGGTGATCAAGCTCGAAGCCCTGGGCGACGGCTCGGACAAAACGACCGGTAGCGGCTGGAGGGTGCACTTCGACCGGCTCGAAGGCGGCGAGCGGATCGCCGGCAGCCTCACCGCGCAGCGGGTGATCGTGGCCGCAGGCTCGATCGGCAGCACCGAACTGCTGCTGCGCTGCCGCGACGAGCACGGCACCCTGCCTGACCTCTCGCCGCGCCTGGGCAAGGGCTGGGCCTTCAACGGCGATTTCGTCACGCCCGCGTTTTACCAGGGCCGCAAGGTCTCGCCCTCGCACGGCCCCACCATCTCCAGCGCGATCGACCTGCTCGACGGCGTCTACAAAAAGCAGGCGCTGTTCATCGAGGACGGCGGGGTGCCCAACCTGGCGGCCGACTTCATCCGCGAGCGGCTCAAGATGCTGCCCGGCGGCAAGCTCAAGCAACTGTGGGCGGGCCTGGGTGGCCATGCCGACGTGCAAGACCCACTGTCGAACATGATGCCGTGGTTTGGCCAGGCGGTGGACGCGGCCGACGGTGAGCTCTACCTGGGCCGCCTCTGGTATGCGCCCTGGCGCCGCACGCTCAAGCTGAACTGGGACTACCGCGCCAGCGAGGACACGGTCAACGCGATGGTTGAAGTCCACAAGATGCTGACGGCGGCCACCGGCGGCACACCCTTTGTGCCCCCCACCTGGACGCTGGCGAACAACCTGATCACGCCGCACCCGCTGGGCGGCTGCAACATGGCAGACAGCATCGAGCAAGGCGTGGTCGATGGCCATGGCCAGGTTTTTGGTCACCCCGACCTGTACGTGATGGACGGCGCCACCCTGCCCCGCGCCATCGGCCTCAACCCGTCACGCACCATCGCAGCGCTGGCCGAGCGCGGCGTGGAGCGGATCGTCCAGCAAGCCTGAAATGCCCGGCGCTGGCCGGCCTGGCTTGTTGCCCAAGCGACATCGGCAGTACAAGCGCCACTTCTAGAATCGCTTTGGTCGGTCTTTGTGGGACCGACTGCGTTCTCAGGGCGGGGTGCAAGTCCCCACCGGCGGTATCTGCAGACCCATGCAGCAGCCCGCGAGCGCCCTGGGCCAGCCCTTGCCAGCCTGGGGGTCAGCAGATCTGGTGCGATGCCAGAGCCGACGGTCACAGTCCGGATGAGAGAGACCGCGTGGTCCCGGCTGGCGTGCATGCGTGCAAAGCAGCCGAGCCCTCGCACGCCCTGATTCTGGCCATCCCCTTTTGATGAGGCACCCATGAATCACACACCCGCTGCAGCCCTGTCCGGCAAGTCATTGCCCAGCGCCTTGGCAACACCGCGCATCGCCGTTGTGTCATCGTCCTGGCACCGCGAGATCGTGTTGCAAAGCCGTGATGCAGCGCTCCAGGAGCTTGAGCGTCAACACCTGCCCCGCAGCCAGGTTGACCTGTTCGACGTGCCGGGAGCGTTTGAGATGCCGCTGCTGGCCCTGCGACTGGCGCGCAGCGGCCGCTACCAGGCGATCGTGGCCTGCGCACTGGTGGTCAATGGCGGCATTTACCGTCACGAGTTCGTGACCTCTGCAGTGATCGACGGCCTGATGCGGGTTCAACTCGACACGGGTGTACCGGTGCTGTCCGCTGTGTTGACGCCGCGCGACTTTCATGAACACGAGGACCATCTTCAATTCTTCAGCGCACACTTTGCCAAGAAGGGCGCTGAGGTGGCGCGGGCCTGCCTGGAGACCCTGGTCAACCTGCGCGCGCTGGACCTGGCGCAGGCAGGTTGAAGCGCGCGGCCGGGCACAGTGCAGACTGTGACCAACCCCCGGCGCCCGGCAGAGGGCAACTGGCAACTGGCAACCGGCATCCGGCAACCTGCATTCGCGAGCGCACCGCGCATCAGGGCCTGCGCCAGGCGGCTGCGTTTGGCAAAGGCCTCCATCGCCACGTCCAGGACCTTGCCTTGCCAGCCTGCGTGGACCCGTCTGCCAGGCGCGACAGCGGGATCAACTCTGGCCTGACAAAGACGCGGATCTGCAGGTCTGGCAATTCTGGGGTTGCCAAAAATTGCATTCGCAGGACGCAAAGGCATGCAAGCCGGCCTTGATCGAGGATAGTCTCGTGCCATCGGCCCCCCAGGGGTCTGCATGGAGAGCCCTTTGAACGATTCAAGCGATTCAGGTGATTCAAACGCCTACACACCGCCCAAAGTCTGGACCTGGCAGAAGGCGAATGGCGGGCAGTTTGCCAACATCAACCGCCCGGTTGCGGGCGCGACCTTCGAGCAAGACCTGCCCGTTGGTCGTCACCCTATGCAGCTGTACTCGCTGGCCACGCCCAACGGGGTGAAGGTGACGGTGATGCTGGAAGAGTTGCTGGCGCTGGGCCACAGCGGCGCCGAGTACGACGCCTGGCTGATCCGCATCAGTGAAGGCCAGCAATTTGGCAGTGGCTTTGTGGCCGCCAATCCCAACTCGAAGATCCCCGCCTTGGTCGACCGCAGCGGCCCGCAGCCGGTGCGCGTGTTCGAGAGCGGGGCGATCCTGCTGCACTTGGCTGAAAAATTCGGCACCCTGCTGCCCAGTGGCGCCGCGCGGGCCGAGGCCCTGAGCTGGCTGTTCTGGCAAATGGGCAGTGCGCCGTACCTGGGCGGCGGCTTCGGGCACTTTTTCGCCTACGCCCCCAGCAAGATGCAATACCCCATCGACCGCTTTGCGATGGAGGTCAAACGCCAACTCGATGTGCTGGACCAACGCCTGGCCCAGAGCGCCTACCTGGCCGGAGATGACTACAGCATCGCCGACATCGCCGTCTGGCCCTGGTACGGCGCCTTGGCCAAGGGCCAGCTGTACGGCGCCGGTGAGTTTCTGGACGCGGCCAGCTACACCCATGTGGTGCGCTGGGCCGATCAGATCGCGCAGCGGCCGGCCGCCAAGCGCGGACGAATGGTCAACCGGGCTTGGGGCCCACCCGAGACGCAACTGCACGAGCGCCACGAAGCCAGCGACTTTGACAGCCAGACCGAAGACAAAAAGCCGGCCCCGGCGGCGGGTTAAGCCGGTTTACCGGGAGCGTGCGCCGGTGGGCAAGGCTGCGGTGGCGCTGGCGGCGTCAGTGCCCGCCAATATCTGGTTCAAGGCATCAAAACACAGCGGGTCGATGGCCGTGCCGACCATCTCGGCCATGATCGCCAGCGTCTGCGACACCGGTGTAGCGCCACGGTAGGGCCGGTCTGCCGAGATCGCATCAAAGATGTCGGCGGTGGTGATGATGCGGGTTTCGAGCGAGATCTGGTCGCCCTTGGTCCCGCGCGGGTAGCCACCGCCATCGAGCCGCTCGTGGTGGGCGCCGGCCATGCGGGCGAGTTCGCCAAATGCGCCGATGCGCGACAAGATCGCCTCGGTGTGCGCTGCATGCTGCCGTACCGCGACCCATTCGGCACTGTCGAGCTTGCCGGGCTTGTCGAGCACGGTGTTGCTGACGCCGAGTTTGCCAACGTCATGCAGCAGCGCGCCGCGTTTGAGCCAGCGCCGCCGGCCTGAGGCCATGCCGAGTGTCAACGCGATGCTGTCGACATAGCCGGCAACCCGCTCGCTGTGGCCACTGGTAAACGGGCTCTTCGAATCGACGACCTGGCCAAATGCAGCGGCGATGTCGTCAAGGTAATCATCATCGAGCTGGACCTCGAAGGCGCCAGGCTCCAACGCCTGAACCGCGCGGTCGATATCTGCTGAGGCCAGGGTGGCCCAGAAGCTGGGTTGCAGGGCCACCTGCTCGACGGCATGGACCAGCGCCGGGTCGAACCACTGGCCAGCGCGGTCGCGGGCTTCGCGCAGGGCTGCGGCTGGCCCGTCGGCCGTGTGAAACACATCAATCACCTGGGCCAGCAAGGCAATTCGGGCGTAGATCGGAATCGCCTCGGCGCGCAAGCCCTGCGGCTTGCCCCGCCCGTTCCACTGTTCATCCAGGCTGTGGATGCCGTTGGCAACACCCTCCGGAAAGCGCAGCTGGCGGGCGATGTCAGCGCCGCGCTGGCAACGGGTCTGGATCAGTTCTTGGGCGATCTGCGGGCCATTGCGCAAGATGCCCACGATGCCGCGCAGCCGGTCCGAGAAGCCGACCGACATGCCGGTGTGCGAGAACACAAAACGCAGCATTTGCGGCAGGCTGTCGCCCACGGTCTTGAAATCACGCTTGAACTGCAAGTCATCCGACAGGTACAGCTCGCAAATGCGCGCGGCGTTGCTGCTGCAGCCGAGGTCCTTGAGCAGCAAGGTGTAGTACAGCTCCCAGAGTTCGCGCTGGTCGAGGCCCAGGTGACGACCGATGTGCATGCCGATCCAGCAGGCGCGCACACAGTGGCCCTTGGGTTGGCCCTCGGTGATGTCGAGTGCGTGGCTGAGTGCGCCTATCAGCTCTGCCAGGCGCAGCGACTCGACCTGCACCGCTGTCGCGCCGGCGGCCCTTGCTGTTGGATTGAACCTGTCCATCCCTGCGGTATCGACGGCGGCGAACAAATCTTTATGCCACTGCGGTCGGCAGCTTGTGTAAACAATCGCCCTGCGCCAGCGACAGATCACGGCGCCAGTCACACTTTGCCCAATTTTTCCCTGGAAACCCTGCCATGCACGCGACCCTGCACCTGCTTGCCGCGACCGACTTCCCGCCGCTGCGGCGGGCCCGCTTTGACACGCTGCAGGTCAACCTAGCCTACCGCTGCAACCAGAGCTGCCTGCACTGCCATGTCAATGCCGGCCCCAACCGTACCGAAGCCATGGACGCTGACACCGTGGCGCTGGTGCTGCAGGTGCTCAGGCTGCGCCGGCCGCGCACGCTCGACCTGACGGGCGGTGCGCCCGAGTTGAACCCCCACTTCCGCGACCTGGTGCGCGCCGCGCGGGCGCTGGGCGTGCAGGTGATCGACCGCTGCAACCTGACCATCCTGTCCGAGCCGGGCCAGGACGGTCTGGCTGCTTTTCTGGCCGAGCAAGGCGTCGAGGTCACGGCCTCGCTGCCCTGCTACTCGGTGGCCAATGTAGACCGCCAGCGCGGTGACGGCGTGTTCGAGCGCAGCATCGCCGGCCTGCGCCAGCTCAATGCGCTGGGCTATGGGCGCGAGGGCGGACCGTTGGTGCTCAACCTGGTCTACAACCCGCAGGGCGCGTCGCTGCCCCCGCCGCAGGGCCCGTTGGAGGCCGACTACAAGCGCGAGCTGCTCGCACACTTTGGCGTGCGCTTCAACCACCTGTTTGCGCTCACCAACATGCCGATCCAACGCTTTGGCAGCACCTTGATCAGCAAAGGCGGCTTTGCGGACTACATGGCGTTGCTGCGCGGGTCGTACCGGGCTGACAACCTCGACACGGTGATGTGCCGCTCGATGGTCAGCGTTGACTGGCAGGGCGACCTGTACGACTGTGATTTCAACCAGATGCTCGGCCTGCGCGCCCGGCTGACCGGTGCGCCGCAAGCCCATCTGCGGGATCTGCTGCACCTGGCGCCTGTGGGCGAGCCGATCCGCATTGCCGACCACTGCTACGGCTGCACCGTCGGGCAGGGCAGCAGTTGCGGCGGCGCGCTGGGCAGCGAGGAGGCGCTGGCCGATGGCGCCGCACCCGCCGTGGCTGCCAGCCGATGACACCGGCGGCCAAGCGCCTGGCCTGGCTGGGCTTTGGCGTGGCCCTGGTGCTGGCGTTTTTTGCCTACCAGCACTTTGGCCTGGCCGAGTTGCTCACACTCGACGGGCTCAAGGCCAGCAGCGGCCGGCTGTTGAACGCCTACCGCGCCGACCCGGTCACCACGCTGGCGGTGTACTTCGCCGTCTACGTGACGATGGCGGCGCTGTCGTTTCCGGGTGCGGCGATCCTGACCTTGGCCGGCGGCGCCATCTTTGGCCTCGGGGTGGGCCTGGTGGTGGTGTCGTTTGCGTCGAGCCTGGGCGCTTTGCTGGCCTTTTTGGCGTCGCGCTACCTGCTGGCGGACACGGTGCAGTCGCGCTTTGGCAAAGCCTTGGCACCCATCAACGAGGGCATCCAGCGCGACGGCATCTTTTACCTGCTGACCCTGCGGCTGGCGCCGGTGTTTCCGTTTTTTCTGGTCAACCTGCTGATGGGGCTGACCACCCTCGGCGCCGGGCGCTTTTATGCCGTCAGCCAGCTCGGCATGCTGGCCGGCACCGTCGTGTACGTGAATGCCGGCACCCAGCTGGCGGCGATCCGCACGCCCGCGGATGTGCTGTCACCCGGGCTGTGGGGCAGTTTTTTGCTGCTGGGGTTGTTTCCGTTGATCGCCAAGTGGGGGGTCGACGGGCTGCGGACGCGCAAGGTCTACGCCCGCTGGCGGCATCTCAAGCCGGCGCGGTTCGACCGCAACCTGGTCGTCATCGGCGCTGGCGCCGGCGGCTTGGTGTCGGCCTACATTGCCGCCGCCGTCAAGGCCAAGGTGAGCTTGATCGAAGGGCACAAGATGGGCGGCGACTGCCTCAACTTTGGCTGCGTGCCCAGCAAGGCGCTGATCCGCTCGGCCAAGCTGGCCAAGCAACTGAAAACGGCCGGTGAGCTGGGTTTCACCGGCGTTGGAGGCCAACTCGACTTTGCGGCCTTGATGGCGCGCATCCAGCGCGTGATTGCCGACATCGAGCCACACGACTCGGTCGAGCGCTACACGGCGCTGGGGGTCGAGGTGCTGCAAGGACACGCCAAGATCGTCTCGCCGTGGGCGGTGGCCGTGAGCCTGGCCGACGGCTCGACGCAGACCTTGACCACCCGCGGCATCGTCATCGCCGCCGGTGCCAGCCCCTTCATACCGACGATCCCGGGCTTGCAAGAGACGGGGTTCGTCACCAGCGACACGGTGTGGGGCCTGAGCGCGCTGCCCAAGCGGCTGGTGGTGCTGGGCGGCGGGCCGATCGGCTGCGAGCTGGCGCAGAGCTTTGCGCGCCTGGGCTCGCAGGTGACACAGGTCGAGATGCAAGCGCGGGTGATGCTGCGCGAGGACACCGAGGTGTCGGCGCTGGTGGCGCAGTCGCTGCGGGGTGACGGCGTCGAGTTGCTCACCGGCCACCAGGCCGTGCGCTGCGAGACGGTGGCGGGCGTCAAGCGGCTGATCGTCAAGCACCCGGGCGGCGAGCGGGCGGTTGAATTTGACGAGCTGCTGTGCGCGGTGGGCCGCAGCCCGCGGGTCAGCGGCTATGGGCTGGAGGAACTCGGCATTGCGCTGACGCCCCAGCGCACCATTGCCACCAACGCCTGGCTGCAGACGCTCTACCCCAACATCTACGCGGTCGGCGATGTCGCCGGGCCGTACCAGTTCACCCACACCGCCGCCCACCAGGCCTGGTACGCGGCAGTCAACGCGCTGTTCGGCCGCTTCCGGCGTTTCAAGGCCGACTATGCGGTGATCCCATGGGCCACCTTCACCGACCCCGAGGTTGCACGGGTCGGCCTGTCAGAAGCCGAGGCGACCGCGCAAGGCATTGCGTTTGAGCTCACCCGCTACGGCATCGATGAGCTCGACCGCGCGATTGCCGACGGCACCGCCCACGGCTTCGTGAAGGTGCTGACGGTGCCCGGCAAAGACCGCATCCTGGGCGTCACCATCGTCGGCGAACACGCCGCTGACCTGCTCGCCGAGTTCGTGCTGGCGATGAAGCACGGCCTGGGGCTGAACAAGATACTCGGCACGGTCCATGTCTACCCGACCCTGGCCGAGGCCAACAAGTACGCTGCGGGCGAATGGAAGCGCGCGCATGCGCCCAAGGCCCTGCTCGCCTGGGTCGAACGATTCCATGCCTGGGAGCGCAGCTGATGCGCCAGCGCCGCCGCAGTGAGCGGGCCCGAGCCCGGTGCCGGGCCGCCGGCAGGCCATGGCTCGACACCCGGTGACACCGCCGCTGTCGATCATCGTGCCGGCGCGCAACGAGGCGGCCGGGATTGTCGCGACGCTCTCAGCGCTGGCGCCGCTGCGTGCGCGCGGCGCCGAGCTGATTGTCGTGGATGGCGGCAGCGAGGACGGCACCCCGGCGCTGGCCGGCGCCTGGGCCGACCAGGTGGTCGCCGGGTCGCGCGGCCGGGCCCGGCAGATGAACGCCGGCGCGGCACTGGCCCGTGCGCCGGTGCTGCTGTTTCTGCATGCCGACACCTGCCTGCCCGACGCTGCCGACGGGTTGATTCAGGCGGCCATCGCGCAAGGGGCGGGTTGGGGCCGGTTTGACGTGCGCATCACCGGGCGAGCCCGGATGCTGCGGGTGGTGGCGGTGATGATGAACCTGCGCTCACGCCTGACCGGCATCGCCACCGGCGATCAGGCGATCTTCGTGACCCGGATCGCCTTTGAGCGGGCGGGCTGCTTCCCGGACCAGCCGCTGATGGAGGACATCGAGCTGTCGCGCCGCCTGCGCCAGCACGCACCGCCGGCCTGCCTGCACGACCGGGTGGTGACCTCGGGCCGGCGCTGGGAACAACGCGGCGTCTGGCACACGATCTGGCTGATGTGGCGGCTGCGCTGGCGCTACTGGCGCGGCGTGTCACCGCAGGTGCTGGCCGAGGCTTACCGGTGAGCGAGCGGCGCAAGCAGGGCGGCACGCGCCTGGCGGTGCGGCCCCTGGCGGCCGGGCGGACAGCCGTCATTCGCGCTGGCGATTGCTGGGGCGCCCGCCGCCGCTCACTCGCGCCAGGCAAGGGCACGGCGCCGCCGCTCAAGCCTTCACTTCGACCACCTGTTCAAAGCCGCCGAAGATCATTCGCTTGCCGTCGAAGGGCATTGGCGGGTTGCCCGGTGTGGACGGGTCCATGCGGGGGTCTTCCATCATCTTCTTCATGCCGGCGTCACGCGTGGCCTTGTCTGGCCACTCGACCCACGAAAAGACCACCGCTTCTTCGGCCCCTGCCTGCACCGCGCGGCGAAAGTCGGTGACCTTGCCGTCGGGGACATCGTCGCCCCAACACTCCATCACCCGAATCGCGCCCAACTCGATGAACATCGCATCGAAGTGCTGCGCGTGCTCGATGAACTTCTGCTTGTTTGCAGTGGGCACCGCGATCACAAAGCCGTCGATGTAGGACATGCTTGAACTCCTGATGGGTTGTGAGTTCGGCGCACCCGTCACGGGACGCGTCGTGCATTGCCATCGAGCACGCGAGTCAACTCGTCGGCCATGGCGCGTGCCTCGTCGCCCTCCGGGATTGGCTGTCCGCTGTCGCGCCAGGCGACCGCATCCTTGAAGCCATGGACCTGCGCATGCCGACGGAACCACAACCCCTCGGGGTTGTGCCGTGTGATGCCGTCGAGCAGCGTGGCCAGCGACTGGCTCTGCTCCAGGCCTGCCGTCAGCATCACCTGGTTGACCAGCATCTTGTGCATGGCAAGGTGCGACTTGGGCACGCCAGCGATGCGCTCGGCGAGCTTGCGCGTGGCTGCTTCGAGCTCATCCGCCGGTACGCTGACATTGGCAAGGCCCCACTCGGCCGCGCGCTGACCGTCGATCGTGTCGCCGGTGAACATCAGCTGCTTGGCGCGCGCCGGACCCAGCCGGTAGGTCCACATCGCCGTCGTCGGGCAGCCCCACACCCGGGTGGGCATGTAGCCGATGCGGGCGTCGTCGGCCATCACCAGCAGGTCGCAACACAGTGCAATGTCGCTGCCGCCACCGACTGCGTAGCCGTGCACCTTGGCGATGGTTGGCTTGCTGGACCGGAACAGCTGCATGAAGTGCTCGGTGTTGCGCTTCATGTAGGCGTAGTCGTCCATCGGGTCCCAGGGCGTCTTTTCCTGCATGCAAGGGTGGTGCTCGCGGCCGCTCGCGTAGACCGAAAAGTCGTATCCGGCGCAGAAGGCGCGGCCCTCGCCTTCGATCACGATGACATGCACATCCTCCTGCGCCTCCATCCACGCGACGGCAGTGCGGATCTCGCCCGGCATCGCCTCGTTGATCGCGTTGAGCTTGCCGGGCCGCGTAAAGATGATCCGGCCCACGCCGGGGTGGCCTTCGTCGCGGCGGGCGGTGAGGGTGTCGAGGGTCAGCATGGGGGTCTCCGGGATGGTGCGCCGGCTACCCGGCGCTGGGTGGACCAGCGTAGCGCCAGGCAGCGCGGGACGCTGTCGTTGTGATGACAGCGGGCTGTCTGCTCAACCCAGGCCATCGACTGGCACACCGGCGATGCCCACGGGCCCGGCCGATGGCCGATGGGTTCGCAGTGCCAGGCCAGTCGCCTACAGTCAGCTCGCCTTCACGCCTTCACGCCTTGAGCCGCCCATGCAGCCCCTCCTCCTCGACACCAGCCGTCAGCCCCCGCTTGCCTACGGTGTCGTGAACACGGGCCGATGGCGCGTGGCCGCAGGCAGCTCGGCGGCCGATGAGGGGCGCGGCGAGTCGCCGCAATTGCTGGCCGAGGCGTAGTGATGAGCACCGCCCTGATCGTCTTTGCCAAGGCACCGGTGGCGGGCCAGGCCAAGACCCGGCTGATCCCGGCACTCGGCGCCGCAGGTGCTGCGGCGCTGGCCGCGCGTCTGCTCGATCACGCGTTGACAGCGGCCGTGGAGGCCGGCTTCGATCACCTCGAACTCTGTGTGGCCCCCGACACGGGCCACCCCGCCTTCGCTGCGCTGGCCGCTGCACACCGCCTGGTGCTGACGGCGCAGGGCGAGGGCGATCTCGGCGCCCGCATGGACCGTGCGTTGGCGCGCGTGCTGCGCGATTACCCCCAGGCCCTGCTGATCGGCACCGACGCGCCGGCACTCGGCGCGGCACGGCTGCGCGACGCGGCACAGGCACTGCAGGGCACTGATGCGGTGTTTGTGCCGGCGCTCGATGGCGGCTACGCGCTGGTCGGTCTGCAACGGGCGCAGCCGGCGTTGTTCCAGGGCATCGCCTGGAGCACGCCGCAGGTGATGGCCCAGACCCGCGCGCGGGCTGCGGCGGCCGGCCTGACCTGGACCGAACGTGACCCGGTGGCCGACATCGACGAGCCGGCCGACCTGGTCCATCTGCCCGCCGGGTGGACAGTGGCTTGCGCGACATGAAGCGGCTGCTGCTGCTGGGTGCCGGCCACGCCCATGCCCAGGTGCTGCAGGGCTGGGCCGTTGCGCCTGTGCCGGGGGTCGAGATCACGCTGGTGTCACCGCTGGCACGCGCGCCGTACTCGGGCATGGTGCCGGGCTGGCTGGCCGGCCGCTACCCCTGGGACGAGATCACGATCGACTTTGCCGCCCTCTGTGCCCGGGCCGGCGCACGCTGGCTGGCGGTCGAGGTGCAGACGCTCGATCCGTCGCGCCGCACGCTGCGGCTGGCTGACGGCAGCTCGCTCGACTGGGACCTGTTGTCGCTCAATATCGGCTCGACCCTGCGGGCACCCGCCTTGACGCACGGCCAGGTGCTGCCGCTGCGGCCGCTGTCTCAATTGCACGACGCCTGGGCGGCGCAGCTGGCGCAACTTGCGCAACTTGCGCAACTTGCGCAATTGGGCACCGAGCGCGGCTCGGGTGCGCTCAGCGTCACGGCGGTAGGCGGCGGCGCGGCCGGTGTGGAGTGCGTGCTGGCGGTGCTGGCGCGGCTGCGCCGCCTGCAGCCCGGGCGTGCCGTGCAGGGGCGGCTGATCTCGCGGGGTGCGGCGCTGCTGCCGGGCCTGGCGCCCGGCGCGGTGCGGCAGGCCCGGCGCGCGCTGGCCACGGCGGGTGTTGAACTGCGGCTGTCAACCCCGTTTGATGCGGCCGCTGCTGGCGATGGCGATTTGGTGTTGTGGGCCACCGGCGCCGAAGCGCACGACCTGCTTGCCGACCCGGCGCGGCGTGGCGACCTGGCGGTGAGCGAGCGCGGCTTTGTGCGCATCGACCCACAACTGCGGTCGGTCTCGCATCCCCACGTCTTTGCCGTTGGCGACTGTGCCGAGTGGGCGCAGCCTTTGCCGAAGGCCGGCGTTTTTGCGGTGCGCATGGGCCCGGTGCTGGCGCACAACCTGCGCGCCGCGCTGGGTGACGGCATTGCGCAAGCCTACCGCCCGCAACGCCATTTTCTGGTGCTGCTCGACACCAGCGACGGCGCTGCCATCGCCTCGCGCGGCCCGTTCTCCGTGCACGGCGCCTGGGTCGCCCGCTGGAAAGAGTCCATCGATCGCCGGTTTGTCGCCCGCTTTGCACCGGCCGCCTGAGCTTGCGGCGCGCTCAGCCGCCTCCGGGCCTGTGCACGCACCACGCAGGTGGCAGCAGCGCCAGCACCTTCGGCCGGGTGTAGCGGCCATCCATCAGCCACAGCCAGCCCCGGTCCTCGGGAGATCTCAGCACCCGCCCGGCGGCCTGCACCACCTTCTGCAGGCCGGGCACCAGGTCGGCGTAGCCGTGCCCCGGGCCGAACAAGGTATCGAGCCGCTGCCGGAACTGCTGCTGGACGGGTGAGACCGGCGGCAGGCCCAAGGTGGCGATGAAAGCGCCAATCAGACGGGTTCCCGGCAGGTCCACGCCCTCGGCAAAAGCGCCGCCCAGCACCGCAAACCCGATGCCCCGGCCATCGCGAACAAATCGCCCCAGAAAAGCCTCGCGTGCACCACCGTTCATCGCGCGTGACTGGCGCCATTGCGGCAAGCCGGGGTGGCGCGCGCCCAGCCGGTCCGACGCCTGCGCCAGGTAGTCGAAGCTGCTGAAAAACGCCAGGTAGTTGCCCGGGTGCTGGTTGAACTGGCGGGCCATCAGGTCGACCACGGCGTCGAGCGAGGCCGCGCGGTGCGGGTAGCGGGTGGACAGCTGGTCGGCGACCTGCACCACCAGGTTGCCGGGCGCAAAGGCCGCTGGCAGGTCGATCCAGGCGGTGTCCTCGGGCAGGCCCAGCAGGTCGAGCTGGTAGGCCTGCGGCGCGAGCGTGGCCGAGAACAGGATAGTGGTGTGGCAGGCCGCGAAGCGCGCCCGCAAGAACGCTCCGGGCACCACATTGCGGATCGACAACGTGGCAGCACCAGCGCCGCCGGGCGCTGCTGCCGGGGCATGCTGGCTGGCGCTTGCCGCCTGGAGCCCGAGGCCCGCTTCAAGCAACAACAGCTGGGCGCTTGCAGGCGCGACAGCGCCAACGGCTGTGCCAGGGCGATGCGGCAGCTCGCTCGATGGCCCGGCAGGCCCTCGCTGGACATCGAACAGCGAATGCGTGCCAAAGCGATCAGCCGCGCGCTGGAACCGGCTCGCCTCGAAGTAGAAGTCCAGCAACGGGCCGGTGGCTGCCGGCATGCCCTGCAGGTACTCGCCGAGGTCAGCGTTGAGCGCTTGCAAGGCCTCGACCAGCCCGTCTGGCACCGCATCAAAGGCCTGGTAGTCTGCGCCGGGCACGCCAGTGACCTGCGTGGCGGCCTGGGTGGCCGTCTGCGCGGCTGTCTTCGTGGCGGCCTGTATCAGGCGGTTGAACCCGGGGTGCAGCCCGGCCGGCGCGGCCTGCAGCGCGGCGCGGATCTGCTGCAGGCTGAGCGACGCGGAATACATCCGGCGCGCCCGATCAACCAGGTTGTGCGCCTCGTCGACCAGCAGCCCCAGGCGCCAGTCCAGTGCCTGCGACAGCCCGAACAACTGGCCGTTGGGGTCGAAGGCATGGTGCACATCACCGACCACCACGTCGGCCCAGCGCAGCAGCTCCTGCCCCAGGTAGTACGGGCAGATGCCGTGGCCGAGCGCAATCCGGCGCTGGGCTGCCGGGTCTTGCCAGCCGGCCGCCACGGCCTCGGCGCGGGCTGCGGGCAAGCGGTCGTAAAACCCGCGTGCCAGCGGGCAGGCGTCGCCGTGGCAGGCCTTGTCCGGGTGCTCGCAGGCCTGCGCCTTGGCCACCAGCGCGAGCACCCGCAGTGGGCGGGCCGGCATCGCATCGCGCAGCTGCTGCAAGGCATCGAGTGCGGTGATCTGGCCGGTGCCCTTGCAGGTCAGGTAGGCGATCTTGTCGAGCCGCTGGCCGGGCATCGCGCGCAGCAGCGGGTACAGGGTGGCGAGAGTCTTGCCGATGCCGGTGGGGGCTTGTGCCAGCAGGCAGCGGCCGCTGACCGCAGCCCGGTAAACCGCCTCGGCCAGCGCCCGCTGGCCGGGCCGGAACTCACCGGGCGGGAACGGCAGCGCCGACAGCGAGGCATTGCGCAGCGATCGGTGCGCTGCCTCCTGGCCGGCCCAGGCAGCAAAGCGTTGACAGCGCGCCTCAAAAGCGGCGCCCAGGTCGGCCGCTGACCGCAGCTCGCGCAGCACGGTCTCGGACTGGGTTACGGCGTCAACGTAGACCAGCGCCAGCTCGATCTCTGGCAGGCGGCGTTGCCGGCAGAGCAAGGCGCCATAGGTTTCGAGCTGGGCCCAGTGCAGATGGCGGCGGTTCTCCGGAATGTCGTCGGGATGCCCGCGGACCGTCTTGATCTCCTCCAGGCAGTTGCGGCCGGCATCAAAGCCGTCGGCACGGCCGCGCACCCGCAAGCTGCCGCTGCGGCCTTCCAGCGCGAGTTCGCTTTGGTAGCCGGGGCCACGGCGCGCCACGACGGCAGCCTGGCCGAGCAAACCTTCGAGTGCGGTGGCGGACGGGGTGAAGCGGCGGTCGAGATCACCCGCCTTGGCGGTGAACTCGCACAAGCTGCGGACTGAAACGGTGAAGGCCCAGGCCGCCGGGTCGCCGGATTCGGGATCGGATTCGGGATCGGGATCGCCGTGATCCTGGCCGGGCAGGCCCTCGGGCGCAGCGGCGAGGGTGGCGGTTGAAGTGGGCTGGGGCGGCTGCATCGGCCTCCATTGTTGTCGGCCCAGACCGACTACCGCGACGGCGCGCGGCGTCAGGCCTCAGCCCGGTCCCAGCCACTGGACCCACCGCTGGCAGCGACCGGCGGGACATCACGGGCCTCGCATCGACTCCAGATTATTACCCGGATGTTATTTACATCTCACTTTTACCCGGACATAATTAATGCACCGTAACCCCTGCAGGCATCGACCGTGAAAGACACACGCCCCAACACCTACACCGCCTTCCATGGCCACCGCCGCATCGCGGCAGGTCCGCTCCCAGCGGTCGCTTTGGCCGTCAAGCGCGCGATGGCGGAGGGCACCGACGCGGTCTTGACCTTTGACGACAGCACCGGGCGCCCGATCGACATCGACACCCGGGGTACCGACGACGAGGTATTGGCACGGCTGGCGCGCACGGCGACCGGCGCGGATCGCTCAGAGGCCGATGCGGCAGCCGCCGAAAATCCGCCGGGTGCAACAGCGCCGGCAGCCGGTCCAGCCAGCGACGAGCCCAGGGGCCGGGGGCGCCCCAAGCTGGGGGTCGTAGCCCGCGAAGTGACCCTTCTGCCGCGCCATTGGGACTGGCTGGGCGCACAGACCGGCGGCGCGTCGGTGGCACTGCGCAAGCTGGTCGAAGCCGCACGGCTCGCAAACAGCGCGAAGGACCTGCGCCGAAAGGCCCACGAGCGCAGCTATCACTTCATGGCGGCGATGGCCGGCAACATGGCGGGATTTGAAGAAGCCACGCGGGCACTGTTCGCGAACGATGAGCCGCGCTTGCGCGAACTCGTTGCTGCGTGGCCAGGCGACGTCCGAGAGCATCTCTTCGCCCTGGCCTTTGGCGCCATCGAGCCCGGCTGACCCGATGCCGCCTGGCACCAGGCACCAGGCATCAGGCACCAGGCACCAGGCCCGCGTCTTTGAGGGCATGGGTGCACACCCGGCGCGGCTTTCAGGGATCGGACATCGAACCGCTGCCGTTGACGATTCGCGACTGCTGCTTTGACTGAAGCGGCGCGGCCAGCGGCTCGGCGAGGCGGCGCCGCCAAGGCCATCGCTGGGGAGTGCGGCCACAGGGCTGGCGCTCCTGGCAACCAGCTGGCACGGGTAGTCGCCAGGATACTGAGCGCACAGCGGCCCGACCAGCCGGCGGGCAGCGACCTACCGGCAGGACGCTGCCGGCGCTGGGAGGCTTGCAGGGTGGACCGTCTGATTGCCGGTCAGGCGGCGGCGCGGGCTCGTCATCACTCCACCCGCACGCCCAGCCCGCGCAGGACCGGCGCCCAGTAGCGCTGCTCGGCAGCGATGCGCATCGCCAGGGCGGCAGGCGTGCTCGACGCGGCGACCATGCCGCTTTCTTGAAACTGCGTCACCAGTTGCGGCCGCGCCAACACGTCCTGCAAGGCCTTGGACCCTGCATCGACGCTTTCCGGCGAGGCCTTGCCCGACATGAAGAAGGCAAACCACTCGCGCACCACCAGGTCGGCATGACCTTGCTCGACCAGGGTGGGCACATCCGGCATCAACGCCGTGCGTTGTGCACCCGAACTTGCCAGCACGCGCAGCCGCGCCGCAGCCCGAAACGGGTTGACCAGCCCCTCGGGCAGCACGAGCACCGCGATCTGCCCGCCGAGCAGCGCCGCCAGCGCCGGCGGCCCGCCGGAGTAAGGGATGTGCTGCCAGGGCGTGTCGGCCGCACGCAGCAGCATCGCCGCCAGCAAGTGCGGCAGCGTGCCGGTGCCCGGGGAGCCGACGTTGGCCAGCGCCGGGTGGCTGCGCAGCCACGCGAGCAGGCCCGGCAGGTC
>JANYKR010000255.1 GCA_025358155.1 Betaproteobacteria bacterium | reverse complement strand
AAGCGAAGGCGAGATCTTCGCGCTGGACAAGGGGGCGTTCCGGCGGCGCTTCGCGGGCAGCCCGGACATCGTCGAGATCCCGGGACAGTTCGAGGGCGGGGCGCAACGGCCTGCGCAGTTGTTCCGGGTGGCGCCAGGATTCCGGTTTTAGCGTGGCGAGTTCTACATGAAACAGTTCCCTGAATCCGTGACCCCACCCCGGTAAGCAGTACACCCCCAGGGTGAGCGCGGATGGCGTATCGGCGAGGGTTTGTGGACAATTTGGCGATGCGCAGAATCGAAGTCAAGCAACTGGATTACGACCTGACGCCCGTGGGCGGGTTGGCCTTGGTGGGCCACTACTTGAAGGCGCTGACGCCGCAGTGGGCCAAGCTCGATGGGGTGCTGCCGGTTCGAGGCGGGGTGAGCAACAGCGACGTGCTTCGCAGCTACCTGGGCCTGCTGGTGCAGGGCAAGAGCGACTTCGACGCCGTCGAGAACTACCGCGGCGACAAGTTCTTCAAGGAGGCGCTGGGGATCAGTCTGTTGCCGTCGAGCCCCACGCTGCGTCAACGCCTGGACGCGCAGGCAGGCGCGATGTTCGAGCATGTGCCCGGGATGATCGAGCGGCTGCTGGGCAGCCAGCGGCCCGACTACGGCGTGCTGCCATGCGGTTGGCTGCCGCTGGACGTGAACACGTTCGCGATGGACAACGGTGGCACGGTCAAGGAAGGCGTAGGTCGCACCTACGCCGGTGTGGACGGCTACTGTCCGCTGGCGGCCTACCTGGGCTCGTACGGCTTTTGTCTGGAGTTGGCACTGCGCCCTGGGGTGCAGCACTCCACGCGCGAGACCGACTTCAACCTGGAGCGGGTGATCCCGCTGGCGCAGCGCCTGAGCGCGGCGGGGCCGAAGGCGCCGATCCTGGCGCGGCTGGACTCGGGGTTCGACTCGGTCGCGCTGATGCGCAGCATCGAGAGCTGCAACCAGGCAGGGCAGCCGCAGGTCGATTGGCTGATCAAGTGGAATCCGCGCAGTGTGGACCGTGCGGCCCTGCTGGCGCGCCTGGATGCCGAGCCCGACACCCGCTGGCACAAGCCGCGAGCGGGCAAGCGCGTGACGGTGTGGGAGGAGGCCATCAAGGTCGAGGGCGTCAGCCGACCGCTGCGCCGCGTTCTCAGGTTGATCGAGCGCGACGTCGATCGCAGCGGCCAGCAGTTGATCGTGCCCGAGCTCGAACTCGAGGGCTGGACCACCAGCCTGCTCGAGGGCCAGTTCAGCGCCGACAAGATCATGGCGCTGTATGCCGACCACGGCACGCACGAGCAGTTCCATTCCGAGTTCAAGACCGATCTCGATCTGGAGCGCCTGCCCTCGGGCAAGTTCGACACCAACTACCTGGTGTGCCAGCTGGCAGCGCTGGCGATGAACATCCTGCGCCTGATGGGCCAGCGCGGCCTGCTGGGGCCGGACGCACCGGTGCGCCACCCGGCCAAGCGCAGGCGGATCAAGACGGTGATGCAGGAACTCATCTACCGGGCCGGGCGCGTCATTGAGCACGGACGCCGGTTGATCCTGGGGCTGGGCGCCAATGACCGAGCAGCCAAGGCATTTGCCAGACTGAACGGCGAGTTGTTCGCGCCCAGCAGCTGAAGTGCAAGCGCCTGTCAGAGGGCGAACCAACTCACGGATCCGAAAAACAGCGCGTCGCGCTGGTTGCGGCGTGGCGCCGGCAGCGAAATCGCCAGCACGATGGGCACCAAACGCCTCAAGTACGCGACCAGATGCCCTGGGCGAGCCGGCTTCGACACCGTCGGCATGGAACTTGGCCATATTCAGGACGTCGGGCACGGCAAACTCGCTCAGGCGGGTGTTGGGGTCACGGATTCAGGCGTTAGTCAGCCGCGTGAACCTGCGCATGCCCATGCGCATCGTCAGGTTCGCGCGTTCTACGTGCGAGATTGAAGCCTTGGACAAGTCCGGGGTGCCAGTCACCATAGCAAGCGTCGATCCAACAACCTTGTTCGGGCTGTAGCGGCGGGCGGCCTGGGTGGTAGTCGCCCGGGCCTGATAGCTCTTGTTCAGCACCGCGCAGTCCACATCCTTGCCGAAGTACTTGGCGACGGCGGCAGGGTAGCCGCTCATGCCGTCCGTTGTCAGTTGCAGGCGGTTCACAAGGTGGCCGTGGGCATCGACCTTGAAGCGGGCCTTCTGGTCGGCCATGAAGTTGTCCGCAGAGCTGGCATCCCGATATCCGAGCATGTAGCAGGGCATGTAGCAGGGCATGAGCTTGGTCACCGGGTCGAGTGAGGTGAAAGATCG
>JANYKR010000272.1 GCA_025358155.1 Betaproteobacteria bacterium | reverse complement strand
TGTTTGTCGAGACGGCTCCCAAGGCAGTGCGCGAGCTCGCCGCCTGGGGCGTGCCCTGGAGCCGGGTGAGCCGGGGTGACCGAACGGTGATCATCAACGGCCAGCCGGTGACGCTGACCGAGCGCGACGAGGCCCACGGCCTGGTTGCGCAGCGCGACTTTGGCGGCACCAAGAAGTGGCGCACCTGCTATGTGTCCGACGGCACCGGCCACGCGATGCTGTTTGCCGTCAGCGACCGGGCGATTGCCGAGGCGATCCCGGTGCATGAGCGCATGGAGGCGATTGCGCTGATTCACGACGCTGGCCGCTGTTTTGGCGCCGTGGTGCGCAACCTGATCACCGGCGAACTGAGCGCCTACGTTGCCAAGGCCACCTGCATCGCCACCGGCGGCGCCGGCCGGCTGTACCGCGTCACCACCAACGCGGTGATCTGCGAGGGCATGGGCACCGCGATCGCGCTGGAGACGGGCGTGGCCGCATTGGGCAACATGGAGGCGGTGCAGTTTCACCCGACCGGCATCTTTCCGGCCGGCATCCTGGTGACCGAAGGCTGCCGGGGCGACGGCGGTTTGCTCAAGGACGTGGACGGCCACCGCTTCATGCCCGACTACGAGCCCGAGAAGAAGGAACTGGCCTCGCGCGATGTGGTGTCGCGCCGAATGGAAACCCACATCCGCAAAGGCAAGGGCGTGCCTTCACGTTTCGGCGAGTACCTGTGGCTCGACATCACCCAGCTGGGCCGGGCCCACATCGAGAAGAACCTGCGCGAGGTCAAGGAGATTTGCGAGTCTTTCTTGGGCATCAACCCGGTCGAGCAGATGATCGCGGTGCGGCCGGCGCAGCACTACACCATGGGCGGCGTGCGTACCAACCACACCGGCGAGAGCCCGACCCTGCGGGGCCTGTTTGCCGCCGGCGAGGCGGCCTGCTGGGACCTGCACGGCTTCAACCGGCTGGGGGGCAACTCGGTGGCCGAGACGGTGGTGGCCGGCATGATCGTTGGCAATTTCGTGGCCGACTTCTGCGACCGCATCGACAACGATGTGAACATCCCGACCGGGCTGGTGCGGGATTTTCTGGCGTTCGAAAAGTCCAAGCTCGACGCGCTGGCCTCGGCTGCGGGCACCGAAGACGCGTCGGCGCTGCGCGCAGCCATGCAGCAGCTGATGACCGACAAGGTGGGCATCTTCCGCACCGGGGCCGACCTGGCCGCCGCCGTGTCGGGTCTGCAGGACCTGCTGGACCGCAGCCGGCGCATCGGCCTGCGGCACGCCGCAGCGGGCGCCAACCCGGAGCTGGCCACCGCGTACCGCACCCAGAAGATGATCAAGCTGGCGCTGTGCGTGGCCCACGGCGCTGCGCAGCGCACCGAGAGCCGAGGCGCCCACTTTCGCGAGGACTTTCCGCGCCGCGACGACGCCCAGTGGCTCAAGCGCACGCTGGCGACCTGGCCGGACGCCGCCGCAGGTCTGCCCACGCTGGCTTACGAGCCACTGGACGTCAAGACCATGGAGCTGCCACCGGGCTGGCGGGGCTATGGCAACCGGGACCATGTAGATCATCCCGACACGCCCGACCGGGTGGCCGAGGTGGCCGGGCTGCGCGAGCGCCTGGGCAGCGCACCGCGATGCCAGCTTCAGCAGGCCCTGATGCCCTACCAGGAACTCTTGCCCGCCAGCCTGCGCGGGCGCAATCAACGCATTGACGGGCCGCAGTGAAAACCATCCCGATTTGGCCAGCTGCGCCAACGCTGGCGCCAGACAGCCCCGCCAGTGGCGGCGCAACCCAAGGCGGGCCGACGCGGCGGTTGACTGTCCGCGTGTTGCGATTCAATCCGCAGCAGGCTGCCGTGGCGCCGCACTGGCAAAGCTACGCGCTGGACGACGCCGCAGGCATGACGCTGTTCATCGCGCTGAGCGAGATCCGCGAAAAGCTCGACCCCTCGCTGCAATTCGACTTTGTCTGCCGCGCCGGCATTTGCGGCAGCTGTGCGATGTTGGTCAATGGCCGACCGGCGTTGGCCTGCCGCACGCTCACCGCCAATCTGGCGGACAGTTTCACGCTGGCGCCGCTACCGGTGTTCGAGCTGATCGGCGACCTGTCGGTCAACACTGGCAAGTGGATGCGCGGCATGAGCGAGCGTCTGCAGACCTGGTTGCACCCGTTGGACGCTCAGCCCGACCTGACCCGGCTGGAGGCGCGCATGGCGCCGGAACTGGCCGAGCAAATCTACGAACTCGACCGCTGCATCGAGTGTGGCTGCTGCGTGGCGGCCTGCGGCACGGCGCAGATGCACGAGGACTTTGTCGGCGCAGTGGCGCTGAACAAGATCGCGCGGTTTCGGCTCGATCCCCGCGACGGGCGCAGCGACGAAGACTTCTACGACCTGATCGGCGACGACGACGGTGTGTTTGGCTGCATGACGCTGCTGGGCTGCCATGATGTCTGCCCCAAGCAACTGCCCCTGCAGACACAGATCGCGTTCCTGCGGCGCAAGATGGTGGCACTGGCCTTGAAATGAGCACCGCAAGCGCGCGCCACGTCGGTTGGGTTGCGCCATGCCGCGCGTTGCGCCGGCTACCCCAAAATCCGGTTCATCCTTTTGGAACCCTGCCATGACACCCACTGTGCTGGACGCCCTTCAGGCCCATCCGTTTGTTGCCGAGTTCCGACCCGAGCATGTGACCCAACTGGCCGGGCTGGCTCGGCAGGTCCGCTTCGACGACGGGCAGGTGATCTTCCATGAGGGTGACGACTACGCGGTCTTTTACCTGCTGGGCGAGGGCATGGTGGCGCTTGAACTCGAGGTGCCGGGCCAGCGCTTGCGGGTGCAGACCTTGCACGCCGGCGATGAGCTCGATTGGTCGGCCGTGCTGCCGCATGCCGGCAAGCACTTCCAGGCCCGCGCCTTGAGTGCGGTGACGGCGCTGGCCTTCGAGGGGGATCAGTTGCTGGCAGCGTTCAAGGCCGAGCCCGACTTTGGCCTGGTCTTCATGCTGCGGCTGATGGGCGTGGTGTCCGAGCGGCTGCGGGCCACGCGGGTACAACTGCTGGATCTGTACGCGCCAGAAGCCAGGCGCGCCGGGACCTGAGTGTCGGCGGCGGCCGGCCCGTCCAGCGGTACGGCGGCCTGTCCGCCGGCCAGCGCCGCTACAGGTGCTGCAGCACCCAACCCGGCAACACCGCCACGACCGCGACGCCCGACAAGCAGGCCACACAGGCCAGACTGGCGCCGAGCGCGAGCCTCTGAGAGCTGCCCTCGCCTGACAGCGACGCGGCCGGGCTCATGAACATCAGCTCGATCATCCGCAAGTAGAAGTACAGGCCCAGGTAGCTGCCGAGCAGGCCGAGCACCGCATACAGCGTGTAGCCGGCTGCCAGCACGTTCTTGAAGATCAGGAACTTGGCGACAAAGCCCGGGAACGGCGGCAACCCGGCCAACGACAACATCGCCATGCCCAGCAGCAGCGCCGAGAACGGCGCGCGGTGGAACAGGCCTTTGAGATGATCGAGCCGGTCACGCTGGCCATCGTCTGCGGCAGGCGGCAGCGCGGCAAAGGCCAGCAGGTTGAGCAGCCCATAGGCCAGCAGGTAGAACACCACCGCCTGCAGCCGGCCGGCCGGTGCGCCCAGTAGCGCATAAAACAGGTAGCCGGCATGGGCGATCGAGCTGTACGCGATCATCCGGCGCAGGCTGGCCTGGCGCATCGCGGCCAGGTTGCCCCAGATGATCGAGGCCAGCGGCAGCACCGCCACCAACTCCAGCAGCGGGGATGCCAGGGTGGCGTTGCCAAACAGCCGCACCGCAGCCAGCAACACGGCCGCCTTGACGATGACCGCCATGTAGGCCGTGACCGGCACGCTGGCGCCCTCGTAGGCATCAGGCGCCCAGGCATGGAAGGGCACCACCGCGCCTTTCAGGAACAAGGCCAGCAACACGAGCACGGCGGCCGCACGGGCCAGCGGGTCGGCAGCGCCACCGGCGCTCACCGCACGGGTAAAGGCTTCCATCGCCAGTGAGCCGGTGGCGCCGTACAGCAGCGACGCACCCATCAGCAGCATGGCCGTAGCCGTGCCGCCCAGCACCAGGTACTTGAGCGCGGCTTCGGCGGCCTGCGGCCGGCGGTAGGCCAGCAGCACCAGCACATAGACCGGCAGGGACATGATCTCCAGCCCCAGGAACAGGGTCAGGAAGCTGTCGGCCGACTGCATCAGGCAAGCGCCGTACAAGGACGCCAGCAGCAGGATCGTAAATTCACCGCTGATGTTGGGATGCCTGCTCACGCTCTCGGGCCCGCGCGGGTCGGCAACGCCATCGCCAAACTCGCCCCGCGCCATCAGCAGCACCGGCAGGGCCAGCGCCAGCACGATCGCCTTGGCCAACAAGGTGGCGGGGATTACCGACAGATGGCCGGGAAACGGTGCGGCCGAAAAATCCGCCAGCGACAGCCGCGCCGCCGCCACTGCAGCCGCAGCCACCACGGCGAGCGCCAGCGGCAGGGAGGCACGTTGCCAGCGGCCGACGATCTCGAGCACGATCAGCAGCACCATGCCCAGCAGCAGCAAATGCTCGGGCAGCATCGCTGTGGTTGCGGCCTGCACTGCGGCTTGCAACGCGGCAGGGGTCATGGGTGCGGTCATGGTGCGCTCCTCGGCAGCCGGGACGTGCTGACCAGTTGCTGGTAGGCCTTGGCCGCCAGTTCCGTCTTGCGCAAGGCGCTGTCTGGGAACAGCCCTAGCGCAAACACCGCCACGACGATCAGCGCCAGGATGGCTCTTTCGCGCCCGCTAAGGTCGGGAATGGTTTGCGGCTCCGGGTGTTCGGGTGAATACGGCGCTTTGGCGGGGCCCCACAAGAAGGCCAGCGCAAAACGCAGCATGTAGAGCGCGCCCAGCACCACGCCGGCCACCGCCACCACGGCCAGCACCAACGGCAGGCTCTGGCCGGCCTGGTGCTGAGGCCAGGCGGCCCGGAAAGCGCCCAGCAGCACCAGGAACTCACCGGTGAAGCCACTGGTGGTGGGCAGGCCGACCGAGGCCAGCGTCAGCACCATGAAAAACACCGAAAACACCGGCACCAGCTTGGCCAAGCCGCCGTAGGCCGCCAGTTCACGGGAGTGGCAGCGCTCGTAGACCATGCCGACCATCAGAAACAGGCCGGCCGCCACCAGACCGTGGCTGACCATCTGGATCACCGCGCCCTGGATGCCCAGCAGGTCCAGGCTCAGCAGCCCCAGCATCACGTAGCCCAGGTGGCTGATCGACGAGTAGGCGATGATCTTCTTGATGTCGTCCTGCACCAGCGCCAGGCAGGCACCGTAGACGATGCTGAGCACCGCCAGCGAACTGAGCACCGGGGTGAACAAGCGGGTGGCATCCGGGAACAGCGGAAACCCCAGCTTCATGAAGCCATAGGTGCCCATCTTCAGCAGCACACCCGCCAGGATCACCGAACCCGCCGTGGGTGCCTGTACGTGCGCATCGGGCAGCCAGGTGTGCAGTGGCACCAGCGGCACCTTGATCGCAAAGCTCAGCGCAAACGCGGCCAGCAACCAGGTTTGCACCCCCAACGGCAGCCTCGACTTGACCAGGTCGGCAAAGCCGAACGACACCACGCCGGTACTGGCCTGCAGCGACCAGACCAGGTAGATGACCGCGGCCAGCATCAGGATGCTGCCAAACGCGGTGTAGAGAAAAAACTTGAAGGTGGCGTAGATCCGCCGCTCGCCGCCCCAGATGCCGATCATCAGGAACATCGGGATCAGCATCGCCTCCCAGAAGACGTAGAACAGGAACAAATCCTGCGCCAGGAAGGTGCCCATCATCGCGAACTGGATCAGCAAGACCATCGTGTAGAACAGCCTCACGTCCTTGGTGATGCTGCCAAACGCGCTGGCGGTGACCAGCGGCCCGAGAAACGCGGTGAGCATGACCAGCAGGATGTTGTAGCCGTCGAGGCCGATCTGGTACCGCACCCCCCAGGCTTCGATCCACGGCAATTGGGTCTCGAACTGCAGGCCGGGCACGCTGGCATCAAACCGTGCGTAGAGCCAGGCGGTGAGCCCGAACTGAAGCACCATCAAGCCCAGCGTCAGGCCGCGGGTGAAGTCGGGCCGGGCAGCGGGCGCGGCAATCAGCAGCCCCGCGCCCAGCAAGGGCAGGAACAGCACCAGATTCAGCACCATCGGCAGCACAGTGGCCTCAGACATGGCGCCAGCTCCACAGCAATGCACCCACGATGCCCGACAGCACCAGCAAGGCGTACAGGTGCAGGCTGCCGGTCTGCGCCCGGCCCAGCACGGCAGCGCCCAAGCGGCCCAGCGCGGCCAGACCGTTCAGCGTGCCATCGAGCAGGTGGCGGTCGCCCAGCCGCAGAAACACCCGGCCCGACACCCAGACCAGCGGCCGGCCGATGACACGGCTGTACAACTCGTCGATGAAGTACTTGCCTGAAAGCCAGCGGTGCAGCCCGGCAAATCGCTGGCGCAGGCCGTCGGCTCGGGCAGCGGGCCCGCCGAAGACCCAGCCAGCGCCGGCCAGCCCGAGGGCGGCCAGCAGCACCGACACCACCAGCAGCGGCGTCTCGAAATGGTGCAGGGCCTCGGGCACCACCGGCAAGGGCAGTTGCGGCGCCAAAAACTGCGGCACTGCGATGAAGCCGCCGATGGCCGACAGCATCGCCAGCAACATCAGCACACCGGTCATCGACAGCGGGGATTCATGCACAGGGTGCTGGACCTCGGGTGACATGCGCGAAGGGCCCAGAAACGTCAGCCACAGCAGGCGGAACATGTAGAGGGCGGTCATCAGCGCCGTCAGCGCGGCAACTCCCCACAGCAGCGGCGACCCGCCGTGCGGGCTGGCAAAGGCGTACCAGAGGATCTCGTCCTTGGAGAAAAACCCGGCCAGCGGCGGGATGCCGGCAATGGCCAGCGTGGCCACCGCAAAGGTGATGAAGGTGACGGGAATGCGCCGGGCCAGCCCGCCCATCTTGCGCAGGTCCTGCTCACCGCCGAGCGCGTGGATCACGCTGCCGGCCCCCAGAAACAAGCAAGCCTTGAAGAACGCGTGTGTGACCACATGGAAGATCGCCACGCCATAGGCCCCCACCCCCAGCGCCAGGAACATGAAACCCAGCTGCGAGATCGTGGAGTAGGCCAGCACCTTCTTGATGTCGGTTTGCGCCAGTGCCACGGTGGCGGCAAAAAACGCAGTGGCCACGCCAATGGCGGCGATCACCGACGAGGCTTCGGGCGCCAGCTGGTACACACCGGCCATGCGCGCCACCAGGTAGACCCCTGCGGTGACCATGGTGGCGGCGTGGATCAGTGCCGACACCGGGGTCGGGCCGGCCATCGCGTCGGGCAGCCAGACATGCAGCGGGATCTGGGCGGACTTGCCGGTGGCGCCGATGAACAGCAGCACGCCGACCAGACCGGCCGATACCGCCGGCGCCGCGCCGCTGCCGGCGGCCAGTGCAAAAGCGGCGTTGATGCGGTCCATGTCCAGCGTGCCCAGGCCCTGGAACAGCACAAACATGCCCAGCAGAAAGCCGGCGTCGCCGATGCGGTTGGTGATGAAGGCTTTTTTGCCGGCGCGGGCGTTGGCGGCGTCGTCGAACCAGAAACCGATCAGCAGGTACGAGGCCAGCCCCACGCCCTCCCAGCCGACAAACAGCACCAGCAGCGACCGGCCCAGCACCAGCAGCAGCATGAAAAACAAGAACAGGTTGAGGTAGGCAAAAAATCGGCCGAAG
>JANYKR010000235.1 GCA_025358155.1 Betaproteobacteria bacterium | reverse complement strand
GCCGGGCTCACACCCGGCGCAAAACCAGCGTGCCGTTGGTGCCGCCGAATCCGAAGTTGTTCTTCACGGCCAGATCGATCTTCATGTCCCGCGCCGTGTTGGCGCAGTAGTCCAGATCGCAGGCCGGATCGGGATTGAAGATGTTGATCGTGGGTGGCGAGACCTGGTGGTGCAGCGCCAAGGTGGTGAACACCGACTCGATGCCACCCGCGCCGCCGAGCAGGTGGCCGGTCATGGACTTGGTCGAATTGACCACCAGCTGCTTGGCATGGTCGCCAAACGCCAGCTTGATGGCGTTGGTCTCGTTCAAGTCGCCCAGCGGTGTGGATGTGCCGTGGGCGTTGAGGTACTGCACCTCGTCAGCGTTGACGCCGGCGTTGCGAAGTGCCGCTTTCATCGCTCGCTTGGGGCCGTCGACGTTGGGCGCAGTCATGTGGAAGGCATCGGCGCCCATGCCAAAACCTGCCAGCTCGGCATAAATCTTGGCGCCGCGCTTTTTAGCGTGTTCGTACTCTTCGAGCACCAGCACGCCTGCGCCCTCACCCAGTACAAAACCGTCACGGTCCCGGTCCCAGGGCCGTGAGGCGGTGGCCGGGTCGTCGTTGCGGGTGGACAGCGCCCGCGCGGCGGCGAAACCACCAATGCCCAGCGGTGAGACTGTGGCCTCGGCGCCGCCCGCCACCATCACATCGGCATCGCCGTACTCGATCATGCGGCCGGCTTGGCCAATCGCATGCAAGCCGGTGGTGCAGGCCGTGACGATCGCCAGGTTGGGGCCCGTGAAGCCGTACTTGATCGACAGATGGCCGGAAATCATGTTGATGATCGACGCCGGCACAAAAAACGGCGAGATCCGGCGCGCGCCGCGGGCGGCATACTCGATCTGGGTTTCTTCGATCAGCGGCAAGCCGCCGATGCCCGAGCCCACCAGGCAGCCAATGCGCTCCGCCTGCTCTTCAGTCAGCGCATCACCGGTCGGCAGACCGGCGTCGCGCACCGCCTGCATTGCCGCTGCCAGGCCGTAATGGATGAAGGTGTCCATGTGGCGGGCTTCTTTGGCGGGGATGTAATCCTCGATGTTGAAGCCCTTGACCTCGCCGGCTATGCGGCAGGCCAAGCCCGACGCATCAAACCGGCTGACGCTGGCGATGCCGGAGCGGCCCGCCACCAGGTTGGCCCAGCCCTCAGCCACAGAGTTGCCGACGGGGCAGATCAAGCCCAGGCCGGTGATGACGACGCGACGGCGACTCATGTCAGCAGCGGATCAAGCCTTTTGATGGTTCTGCGCATAGTCGATCGCCAACTGCACGGTGGTGATCTTCTCGGCCTCTTCATCGGGGATTTCGATGCCGAACTCGTCTTCGAGGGCCATCACCAGCTCGACCGTGTCGAGGGAGTCGGCACCCAGATCAGCCACGAAGGCCTTCTCGTTGGTGACGTCGGTTTCTGGCACGCCAAGTTGCTCGGCAATGATTTTTTTGACGCGTGCTTCGATATCGCTCATGACTCCTCCAGGAGTGGTAAGGGTTCAAACAGCCCGGGATTCTACCGGCGCCAGCGCGGGTTTTGATTTGCGCTGGCGCCGCGCCGGTCGGGCACTTGACCGGTGGGTTGGCCCAGGCTGATTTGCCGCGCGGCAGGTCAGCCTGGCAGGGTTCAATTCATGTACATGCCGCCGTTGACATGCAGCTCGGTGCCCGTGATGTAGCCGGCCAGCGGTGACGCCAGAAAAGCCACCGCATGCGCAATCTCCTCGGGCGCGCCCAGACGCCCGAGCGGGATCTGGCCCAGCAACGCGGCCTTTTGGGCCTCGGGCAGAGCGGCCGTCATGTCGGTGGCGATGAAGCCCGGCGCGATGCAATTGACGGTGATGTTGCGGCTGCCCAGCTCACGCGCCAACGAGCGGGTCATGCCGGCCACGCCAGCCTTGGCTGCGGCGTAGTTGGCCTGGCCGGCGTTGCCCGCCGCACCCACCACCGAGGTGATGCTGATGATGCGGCCGTAGCGCTGCTTCATCATCGTGCGCATCACCGCCCGGCTGCAGCGGAACACGGCCCTGAGGTTGGTGGACAGCACCGCGTCCCAGTCGTCGTCCTTCATGCGCATGGCCAGCGTGTCGCGGGTGATGCCGGCGTTGTTGACCAGCACCTGCAAACCACCGTCGGTCTTGACGATGCCCTCGACAGCGGCATCCACCCCGGCCGCGTCGTTGACATCCAGGCACAGGCCCCGGCCACCGAGTGGCGCGAGAGCCGCGCTGATTGCGGCAGCGCCGGCCTCGGTGGTGGCGGTGCCGATGACAGTAAAACCTTGCGCTGCCAGGCCCTGGGCGATGGCGCGGCCGATGCCACGCGTCGCGCCGGTGACGAGCGCGACTTGCTTGGTGTCGCTCATTGGACTGCCCTCCGCGCAGAGCGCTCCGGAATTCGCGCTTGGGAGCGGCCCGGCGCGCTCATGCCAACAACCCCAGCGTGTCCCGCAGCGACGCCGGATCAAACACCGCGCCGCTGACGGCATCGGCATCGATGCGCTTGACCATGCCGGCCAGCACCTTGCCGGGCCCGCATTCAACGATGTGGCTGACGCCGCGCGCACGCAAGGCCTGCACCACCTCGACCCAGCGCACCGGACCGAAGGCCTGGCGGTAGAGCGCGTCGCGGATCGCATCGGCGTCCACCGGCACGGCCACGTCGATGTTGTTGACCACAGGTATCGCCGGTGTAGCCAGCTGGATGGAACCCAGCCGCTCGCGCAGCGCCTCGGCCGCCGGTTTCATCAACGCACAGTGGAAAGGCGCCGAGACCGCAAGCAGCAGCGCCCGCTTGGCGCCCATCGACTTGAGCAGCTCACAGGCCTTGTCGACGCCGGCCTTGCTGCCCGATATCACCGTCTGCTTGGGGTCGTTGAAGTTGGCGGCAGACACCACCTCGCCGGTGGCCGCAGCCGCCTCGGCGCAGCCCGCCAGCACCTTGTCGGCGTCCAGCCCCAGGATGGCGGCCATCGCACCCACGCCCACCGGCACCGCCCGTTGCATCGCCTGGGCGCGCAGGCGCACCAGCGGCAGCGCATCGGCCAGGCTCAGCACGCCGGCTGCCACCAGGGCGCTGTATTCCCCCAGCGAATGGCCGGCCAGTGCAGCGGGCAGCGCACCGCCCTCGGCCAGCCAGGCGCGCCAGCAGGCCACCGCTGCTGTCAGCATCACCGGCTGGGTGTTGGTGGTGAGGTCGAGTTGGTCCTTGGGGCCGGCCGAGATCAGCGCGGCGATGTCTTCACCCAATGCCGACGAGGCCTCGGCCAACGTGTTGCGCACCGCAGGGTGATCGCCCCAGGCGTCGAGCATGCCGACGGCCTGAGAGCCTTGACCCGGAAAAACAAAGGCGAACGAAGTCATGGAGGAGATGGCGTTGAAGTCCAAACGGGAAACGGGTGCTGGAGACTGGCCGGCCGCGCGGGTCAATAGTCGAGCAGCACCGCGCCCCAGGTGAAGCCACCGCCAACGCCTTCGAGCATCAGCGTGTCGCCGCGCTTGATGCGACCCGAGCGCACCGCCACATCCAGCGCCAGCGGGATCGATGCAGCGGAGGTGTTGCCGTGCTCATCGACCGTGACGACCACTTTGTCCATCGGCAATTTGAGCCGGCGCGCCGTGCTCTGCATGATCCGGATGTTGGCCTGGTGCGGGATCAGCCAATCAATGTCGGCCTCGCTGCGTCCGGCCTTGGCCAAGGTGGCACGGGCGGCGGCTTCGAGCACGCCCACCGCCAGCTTGAACACTGCCTGGCCGTCCATCTTGAGCAGCGGGTCACCCAGCACCTGGCCGCCTGACACCGTGCCCGGCACGCACAAGATGCCGACATGGCGGCCATCGGCATGCAGGTCCGTGGCGAGCAGGCCGGGTGCGTCGCTGGCTTCGAGCACCACCGCGCCCGCACCGTCACCAAACAGCACACAGGTGCCACGGTCGTTGAAATCAAGAATCCGCGAGAACACCTCGGCGCCGATCACCAGCGCGCGGCGGGCGGTGCCGGTGCGGATCATCGCGTCGGCCACCGTCAGGGCGTAGACAAAGCCCGAGCAGACCGCCTGCACATCAAAGGCCGGACAACCCACGATGCCGAGCTTGGATTGCACGATGCAGGCGGTGGACGGGAACACCATGTCCGGGGTGGACGTGGCCAGGATGATCAGGTCGATATCTTCGGGCTTGCAGGCCGCTGCGTCCATCGCGTGGCGTGCAGCGCCCACCGCGAGATCACTGGCGCCGGTGTCGGCATCGACAAAGTAGCGCGCCCGGATGCCGGTGCGCTCGACGATCCAGTCGTCGGAGGTTTCAATGCCCCGCGCCCCCATTTCGGCCGCCAGTTCGGCATTGCTGACCCGACGCACCGGCAGCATGCTGCCTGTGCCGGCGATGCGGGTGAACTTGGGCAGGCTGGAGGCAGGGATCGAGAGGCTGGGGTTCATGCGGCTTTGGCAGAAGGCGTGGCGTCACCGGTCTCGGCGCCGCCGGGCGCCGCTGCATCGGGCAAAACTGCAAAAGTGTTGCGGATCCGGTCGTGCACCCGGTCCAGCAGGCGATTGCGCGCGGCATCATAAGCCCGCGCCAGGGCGCGCTCGAAGGCAAAAGCATCCGACGATCCATGCGCCTTGAACACCAGCCCGCGCAATCCCAGCAATGCACCGCCGCTGTAGCGCCGGTGATCGACCCGGTCTTTGAAGCGCTTGAGCACCGGCAGCGCCATCAAGGCAGCCAGCTTGGCCAGCGGCGTGCGGCTGAACTCCTCCTTGATGAACTGGCCCATCATGCCGGCCAGGCCCTCAGAAGTCTTGAGCAGCACGTTGCCGACAAAACCATCACACACCACCAGGTCGGTCGTGCCCTTGAAGATGTCGTTGCCTTCGACATTGCCGTAGAAGTTGAGTTGGCCAGCGGCATCGGCAGCCCGCAGCAACTCGCCGGCGCGCTTGGTGACTTCGCTGCCCTTGATCGCTTCTTCACCGATGTTGAGCAGGCCGACGCTGGGCTGCTCATTGCCGTCGAGCGCACTGACCAGGGCACTGCCCATCACCGCAAACTGCAGCAAGTGCTCGGCGCTGCAATCGACATTGGCGCCGAGATCGAGCACCTTGGTGAATCCGCCCCGCATGTTGGGCAGCAAGGCTGCAATGGCAGGGCGGTCGATGCCCTCGAAGGTCTTGAGCACGTAGCGCGCCACGGCCATCAGCGCGCCGGTGTTGCCCGCCGAGACGCAGACGTCGGCAGCAGCCAGGGCCAGGCCTTCAACTGCCAGAGCGCTGTTGCTGGGGGCCGGCTTGAGCTGGCTGATCGCTACCCGCATCGACGAGTCGCGCTTGCGGCGCAAGGCCACTTCCACACCGTCATCCATCGCCACCACCTCGGTGGCCACCACCAGACTGCAGCGCGGCCAGCCTTGGGCCGGTTGAAGCGCCGCCGCGGTGCCGACCAGCACCAGATCGGCCAGCGGATGGGCATCCAGAAATTGGCGGCAGGCCGGCAGCGTGACTGACGGGCCATGGTCGCCGCCCATGCAATCCACGGCAACGCGAACACGCGCCAAAGGCTGCAGTGCAGAGGACTGGGACGACTGAAAGGGCACGTGGGTGGGGCGCTAAAGACCGATCAGGCGGGGCATGCACCCCGCCGCCACGGTCAACAAGGTGTCAACGCAAAAAACCGGCTGCGCACGGGACGGAGCCGGGTAACAACGCAGCCTCGGAGCCCCGCCAAACGCAGGGCCGGCATGCACTTGGGCCAAACCCGCCAGCAACTGGCAAAGGCCAGCCTGAGCCGGCCACGCTGCCAGGTCAGGCGTCAGCTTTGGACTTGAGCACCTTGCGCCCACGGTAAAAACCGGTGGGGCTGATGTGGTGGCGCAGATGCACCTCACCCGTGGTGGGTTCGATCGCGATGCCCGGGGTGACCAGTGCATTGTGCGAACGGTGCATGCCGCGCTTGGAGGGCGACTTCTTGTTTTGTTGAACGGCCATGAAAATCTCCTGATCGGACTTGAGCGCGCTGGGGTTGGGCGCCCTGCTAAAAATGCTGTACCCGCGAGAGCTGCACTTGAGGGTGCCGTGGCTGCAGGTGCGGCCGTGGCATCTGCAGCGGCTGACGAATCAAGGCCTGCAAATGCCTGATCAAAATGCGCAAAGCGCACTTCAACAGCCACTGAGTAAAGCCAATAAGTATAGCACTGGCCGACCTCCAATCCTGAGCAGGTCAGCCGGCGTCCGGGTCGGAGGTGCCGCCGCCCGACTTGAGCGCACGCAACGCGGCAAATGGGTGCGGTTGCTTGGCCCCTTCGTCGGGCCGGGAATCGACACCCGGGTCTTCGCCCAGCAACTCGCTCTGGCCCACCGCCACCGGCAGCGGCTGCGGGCAGGTGTCGTGGCGCGGCACCAGGGGCAGCGCCAACAACAACTCATCCTCGATCAGCTCACGCAGGTCCAGCCAACGCGGCAGGGCCAGTACATCGTCTTCGAACTCGGCATCCATCGCCTCGGCCTGCGACTCACCGTGCACAAAACGCAGCCGACGGTCCAGGGTCAAGGGCAGCGCCAGCGGCTGCAGGCAGCGCTGGCAGGTCAGCCAGACCGGCGCGCTGGCCTGCAGCGCCAGCCAGATCTCGGGCTCGCCGGCCGGCAGCGGGTGGCGCTCGCCTTGCACTTGCCAGCTCACTGGCGTCAGCGCGCCGTCCTGAGGCGGGCTCTGCGACTCGGCCAGCCGGGTCAGGCTGGCGCCGGGCCACTCACCCGCCAGCGCGGCGCCATCGGCGGCAAAAGCGGCCATGTCCAGCCGCAAGGGATCGTGTCGCGCGGTTCTCATGCGGGCAGTGTACGGTGCCACGATGGGACAATCCTGGCCATGCCCACGCCGACTCTGCCCGCCCCGCCCCGCCTGATTCTGGGCTCGACCTCGGTCTACCGGCGCGAGCTGCTGCAACGCCTGCGGCTGCCTTTTGAGGTCGTCGCACCGCAGGTCGATGAGTCGGGCAGACAGGGTGAGATGCCAGCCGCTTTGGCCCTGCGTCTGGCGCTTGAGAAGGCAGAGGACGTGGCCCGGCGCCACCCCGACGCCGTGGTGATCGGTGCCGACCAGGTGGCCGATCTGGACGGCGAGGCGATCGGCAAGCCCGGCAATTTCGAGCGGGCGCTGGCGCAGTTGCAAGGCCTGCGGGGCCGCAGCGTGGTGTTCCACAGTGCGGTGGCCGTGGTGCGGCGTGCAACGGGCTTTGCGCAGGTGCTGAGCGCGCCAGTGACGGTGCGCTTCAGGGCCCTGAGCGACGCTGAGATCAAGCGCTACCTGCAGCTGGAGCAGCCTTACGACTGCGCCGGCAGCGCCAAGTGCGAAACGCTGGGCATCAGCTTGCTCGAATCGATCAACTCGGACGATCCGACCGCGCTGGTCGGCTTGCCGCTGATCCGCACCAGCGCCCTGTTGCGCGCCTGCGGGCTGGACGCTTTGACAGTGCGCGCTGGAGTGCTCCAGTGAGTGCCCCAAACCCAAACCCAGGCCGGCTGGTGCTAGTGCCCAACACCCTGGATCTGGGCACCGACATCGAGGTCGAGCTGGGCGAGGTGCTGCCGCAGGCCGTGATTGCGCGTGCCGCACGGCTGGGCTTTTGGGTCTGCGAAAACGCCAAGACCACCCGGGCGCTGCTCAAGCGGGTGGACCGGCTGGTGCCGCTGACGCTGCCCTTGCAGCAGATCCAGATCAGCGAGCTGCCACGCCCGCCCAAAGGTGGCGCAGCCAGAGGTGCGACCGCTGCCGCGCCTGACCTCAAACCGCTGCTGGCGCCGGCCCGGGCTGGGCATGATGTTGGCCTGCTGTCGGAGGCCGGCCTGCCAGCTGTGGCCGACCCGGGCGCAGCATTGGTGCAAACGGCGCATGCGATGGGCATCGCGGTGGAGCCCCTGGCGGGGCCCAGCTCGCTGCTGCTGGCCCTGGCGGCCAGCGGCCTGAACGGCCAGAGCTTTGCGTTTGTCGGCTACTTGCCGGTCGAGGCCAGCGCCCGGGCTGCCCGCATCCGCGAGTTGGAGGTTTTCTCGAAGCGCCACGGCCAGACCCAGCTGGCGATTGAGACGCCCTACCGCAACGATGCGCTGCTGGGCGCGCTGATCGAGCACTTGCAGCCGGGTACGCGGCTGAGCATCGCCAGCGGCCTGACCCTGCCCGGCTGCCGCTGCGAAACCCGCAGCGTGCAGCAGTGGCGGGCATCAAAACAACCGGCTTTGGGCGGACGCCTGCCGACGGTGTTTTCTTGGCTGGCAGGCTGATCGTCGGCTGACCGCGGGCAAGACCTGTCCACGCGGCAGGCCGCCAGGCCTGCCGGCCCACTACGCCGGGTCTAGACCTTGCCGCCACCCAACAACGAGCCCACCTTGCGCTTGCTGCGGATGTTGGACGACAGCCCCCGTGCTTGGGCGGCGACGACCCCTTTTTGCTCCCAGGCCGGCTTGTCGGCAGAAATCGCCGTGGGCTCGTAGGGTTTGTCGAAAAATGGGTCGGACGGTGGCGCGGGCGGCGCAAAACTGCGGCGCGGCCGCTCTGCCTCGCGCACGTAGCGCTCGGGCTCACGGGCAAAGCGCTCAACATCGCGCGGGGCACGGTCGGACTCACGCGCCAACGGCACAAACCCGCGCTCAGCCCCAGCCTCGACCCCACCGCCGTCGCGGCCGACCGGATCGGCCGGAGACAGCGCCTCACGCACCGGCCGCTCGTCGCCGCCGTCCCGGGCGCGGTAGGGCGCTCGGCGGGGCCGGTCATCGACCAGCTCAAACGGTTCGAGCTCGATCTTTTTCTTGATCAAGCGCTCGATGTCACCCACCAGACGCACGTCGTCCCGGTCTACCAGGGTCACCGCCAGGCCTGACGCACCTGCGCGGCCGGTGCGGCCGATGCGGTGCACATAGTCTTCAGCGTTGTAGGGCACGTCAAAGTTGAAGACCGCCGGCAAGTCGGCGATGTCCAGCCCGCGCGCCGCCACGTCGGTGGCCACCAGCAAATCGACCTCGCCGCGCTTGAAGGCTTCGAGCGATTTCAGCCGCTCGTCTTGCGACTTGTCGCCGTGCAGCGCGGCCGTCTTCATGCCGTCGCGCTCGAACGAGCGGGCCAGCCGGGCCGCGCCGAGTTTGGAGTTGACAAACACCAACGCCTGGGTCAACGCCCGGGTCTTGATCAACTGGCGCACCACGGCGCGCTTGTCGTCCTCGGCCACGCTGTAAAAACGCTGCTCGACATTGGTGGCGGTGGCGTTGGCCCGCGCCACCTCGACCGTGATCGGGTCTTGCAGGTAGCTGGTGGCCAGCTTGCGGATCTCGGGCGAAAACGTGGCCGAGAACAACAAGGTCTGGCGGGTCTTGGGCAGGTAGCTCAGGATGCGCTGCAAGTCGGGCAAAAAGCCGATGTCGAGCATGCGGTCAGCCTCGTCGAGCACCACGTACTCGACCTGGTTCAACACGCAGTTCTTGGCCTCGATGTGGTCGAGCAGCCGGCCGGGCG